>CAKMJZ010000070.1 GCA_927435855.1 uncultured Erysipelotrichaceae bacterium | reverse complement strand
AATGGTTACTTTATTAGCCGGAGTATGGTTGAGTTGGTCAGGTCTTAAAAAGTGTTCTTCACCGACATCGATATGACCGAGTTTACGGGCGATATCGACAACATTTTCCATTGAACGTCCGAAGATACTGATCTTGCGCCCACAAGCAATAGCGGCTTCAATGATTTGACGTACACGGTAAACATTGGATGCAAATGAGGCAACGATCAAACGGCCTTGTGCTCTGCGCGTGATATCTAAAATCGCAGATGCCACTTTCTTTTCACTGATAGAAAATCCTTTTACACCGGCGTTGGTTGAATCGCTTAAAAGCAAATCAACACCGATTTGACCCATGTAGGCCATCAGCTGATAATCGGAATTGGTTCCCACCGGAGTCAAGTCAAACTTAAAGTCACCGGTATGAACGATGCGTCCATTGGGTGTGTTGACTAAAAGTCCTAGTGTATCCGGAATGGAGTGCACGGTATTAAAGAAACCAACTTTAAAGTATTTGGTTTCAACCCGCGAAATATTGGTGATTTCCTCGATTTTAACCGCATTTTGAAGGCGGCGTTCTTCGAGTTTTCTGTTAATCAAACCCTTCGCAAAGCGAGGAGCGTATATTTTCTCCAGTTTTAAGACTTGCATCAAAAACGGAATTCCGCCGATGTGGTCTTCATGTCCGTGAGTAATGATTAAAGCTTTGATTTTTTGTTGGTTACGTATTAAATACGTATAGTCGGGTATAACATAGTCTACACCTAACAAGTTTTCCTCAGGAAAACGGACGCCTGCGTCAATGATAATGATTTCATCATGATGTTCGATACAATACATGTTCTTACCGACTTCGCCCAGGCCGCCCAAAGCGTATACCAGAGTATCTGTCTCTTTAAATGATGAATGATTTTCGACGATTGCGGGTTTTGAGGGACCCTTGCGTGGTGCAGGTTTACGTTCATAATTATTCATATGAATCTCCTTTTGCACTGCGCTTAAATTGTTACTTCTATTATAACATAGCAGTTGCTGCTTTTATTCAATAACGATATCCTTTTCTTTTGTAGTCCAAGGATCCGTTGGATTGATGTGATCATAATATAATACACCATTAAGGTGATCGATTTCATGTTGCAGTACGATGCCGACATATCCAAAAGCACGGAACTCTACTTCCTTGTCCGTAATCATGTCATACGCTCTTATTTTCAAGCGGGCATAACGTGGAACCAACCCTTCATGAACATCATCGACCGAAAGGCAGGCCTCACCACTGGCAAGCATACATCGTTGCTCCGAATGAGAGACAATCCTTGGATTGACCAATGCAAATTCACGGGTTACGTATTGATCATCGCCGACTTCTTCGTCCACGATGGCAATCAGCATTCGTTTGAAAACACCGATTTGCGGTGCAGCTAATCCGACGGCAGGAGATAAATTTTCTTTTTCTGCCCACTCAAGATTAGTGGATCGGCGGACATACGTCAGCATTGCTTCAAGTACTTTGCGGTCAGCTTTTGATAATGGCAAAGGGACCGGTTCTGACTTGTTGCGCAAGCGTGGATCCGTATCTTTTACAATGTGAGTATTGTTTAATGTCAACATAAAACCTCAATTCCGGGTCTATCGAATGCTATCGATTTTTGTACCTCTAATATCACAACATGTATTTTAACGAAAAAACATAGTAATGTATAGTAAAATAAATATCTTTTTACATGAATGTGCTAAAATGGGGTAAGTTTGGTACAATTAGGAAGTCAGGGGGATGTATGAAACGTAAATTTTCATTATTCATGCCTAAGGGATATAACAAATATATACATTCAGCCATGATTTTGCTGAGTTTTTTTGGTTCGCTCATGGTTATATCGGCTAATATCAACCATAACAGTACGCCGATGTCATTAGCTATCGTAGCTGTTCGTCAGTTGGGTTTCTTTGTGATTGGCTATTTAGCGATGGTTATATTGGCGCGTTACTGGTCGTGGGATTTCATTAAAAAACACATGACTTCGATAGCAATTTTTACGATTGTCTTACTAATCATCCCGCTTTTTTTCCCCAGTCGCTCCGGCGCATGGGCTTGGATTGAGATTCCGGGAATCAATGCGACCATTCAGCCATCCGAATTTGCTAAAATTACGATGATTGCGATCCTCGCGGTTTTCTTGGGAGATATTCGCAGTAAGCGGGTGACGTTGCCTGAAATGACGACAACACCGCTGATGTTTGCAATATCGGCTATATTGATCGTTGTTGTTTTTCAGCGTGACTTAGGTAGTGCTGTAATTTTATTTGCATTGGCTTGGATTTTGGTATTAATCCCATCGGCTCCTCAATTGCGGAAGTCTCAATGGACAATGATGATCATTTTCATCCTTGGAGTATTTCTTTTGTTGTTTCTGATAAGCAAACCGGGAATCATTATTATTGAGTCATTGGGTTTGCCGGAATATATGGTCAATCGTTTTCGAGCAATGGCGGACCCCTTTGCGGATACGCGTAATATCGGATATCAGCTGTATAACAGTTTGGTTGCTTTTGTTAAGGGAAATTGGATGGGTGTCGGCTTTGGTAATTCCATTCAGAAGTTTGGTTATTTACCGGTAGCCCAATCAGATTATATTTTGGCAATTATCGTCGAGGAGACGGGGTTTATCGGATTTTTATCCGTATTTATCGGATATACAGTATTGATCGGTCACTTAATAATTCAATCTCTTACTGTGCGAAGTGAGCGCGGTAAGATGGTGCTGTTTGGTACGGCATTGTATTTATTATTGCATTTTATTCTTAATGTCGGCGGTGTGACGTCGTTGATTCCATTGACCGGAGTTCCGCTGTTATTGATTTCGGCAGGTGGTTCTAGTCAGGTGGCCATCATGATGGCTTTGGGAATATGTCAAAATATCATTGCGACCGAAAAATTTCCGGTTCGCAGAAGTGAATAGCATGAGAATCATAGCCGGGAAGCATCGTTCCCGAAAATTATGGACGCTTGATGGTGATGCGATACGTCCAAGCAGTGATCGTTTAAAAGAAGCGATGTTTTCGCGTCTGGGCGGTTTTTTTGATGGCGGTGTGTGGCTCGATTTGTTTGCGGGTTGCGGTGCCATCGGTTTAGAGGCGATTTCGCGTGGTGTTGATAAAGTGATTTTCTGTGATCATGATCGGAATGCCCAGCAAATCATTGAGAAAAATATTGCGTTATTAAAAGTAGAAGAGCATTGTGAGTTGATTAAGTCGGATTACCGGCATGCAATCGATGTGTGCATTCAATATGGATTTCGTTTCGATGTGATTTTTCTTGATCCGCCGTATGCTTTAGATATTGATACGATCGCAGAAGAAGTTTTAAGTGCAAATATTCTTAAGGATGACGGGTGGCTGATTTTGGAGATGATTTCAAGTGGGCAAAGTAGCGAGCGACTAGCAGATTGTGTTAGAATAAAAGAGAGCAAATATGGTCTGGGCAAGACCGTTTGGTATAAAAAGGAGTCCAATCAATGACAAAGGCAATTTATCCGGGTAAGTTTGATCCGTTGACGGTCGGTCATGTGGATATTATTCGTAGGGCCAGTAAAATATTCAAAGAGTTGGAAGTTGTGATCATGGATGCACCCGATGATCCAGCAACTTTCAGTGTGGCTAAGCGAATCAAGATGATGGAGTTGGTCATCAAAGATTTGCCGAATGTCAGTGTTTACGTCGGTGATGGGCTTTCAGTAGATTTTGCCAAGCGTCGCGGAGCAGATATCTTACTTCGGGGAATTCGGGCAGTTATGGATTATGAACATGAATTACAACAAGCGACGGCCAATATGATCTTGGCACCTACCATAGAGACAGTGTTTCTGCTCACGCGACCGGAACATTCATTTATGTCATCATCAGCGGTCAAGCAGATCGCCTTAAACCAGGGCGACTTAACGAAGTTTGTTCCTAAGGAAATATTGTCAATTATTATAGCGGAGTTCAAGCGAGACTAAAATGTAGTCTTGCTTTTTATTTTGATGGTCAAAGTACTTTAATTGAAAGGAATTATTGATTATGGTAGAGTATTTTAAAAGAGGTAGAGATGATGAATAACTATAAAAAGCCGGACCAAGAGGAGCTCAAACGCACTCTGGATCCTTTGTCATACTATGTAACACAACAAAACGGTACGGAGCGTCCGTATACTTCACCTTTTGAAACACTTGATGAAGAGGGGATTTTTGTCGATATCGTATCGGGGGAGCCACTGTTTCATTCGAAGGATAAATTTGATTCGGGATGTGGTTGGCCAAGTTTCACAAATCCGATTGAGAAGATCGTTGAGAAGAAGGATTTCAGTCATGGGATGATGCGAGTGGAAGTCCGAAGTTCTCTGGCAGATTCACATTTAGGACATGTGTTTAACGATGGACCTAAAGATCAAGGCGGTTTGCGCTATTGTATCAATGGGGCTGCATTACGTTTTATCCGTAAGGAAGATTTAATGAAAGAAGGCTATAGTGAGTATTTGAAGTTGTTTTGATCTAAGGAGGTCTGGCAATGAAATACATCTGTGAAAGTTGGATAGAATGTGATCGTGATACAGTGATAAAACTGTACACTGATTTTTCTTTGTACAAACGCTGGCAACCGAATTTTGTTTCTGTAGAGCGTTTTGCGGGAGAAGATTTTCAACCGGGATTTCACGGAGTATTGAATTTTCATGGAGACAAGAAAGTCCGTATGGAAATGTTTGTTGAGATGAATCACCTACCTGATCAATTGAGCTGCGTATATCAGGTTGCGGATGTGTGGAATCGGTGTGTAGATAATTTTGAGGCAGCGGATGGTAAAACCCATTGGCTGATGGATGTTGAGTTTCGTTTTAAAGAAGATATGACGGTTCATGGTGAGCTATTTAAACAGGCAACCCAAAAGAGCATGGATCAGTTTCGTGCTTTCGTATTAGAATCGTTGGAAAGTTCGGGGTGATGATACATGTCATGGTTCTGGTATTTGATAATTCCAATGGTCGTCGGTGGCGGACATTTTCTAATCGTTCATGAATTGGGCAAAGAGTCGAAATTGAGAATATGGCATGGCGGCATTGTACTGATTTGGTATTCATTGATTGCATTCTCAAATCTTCGTAATGAGACACCATTTTTTACTTTTACTCCAGTTGAACCGTTGATTACCTGGCGTTTAAGTGGATTAACGGTCATTGTTTACATGACTTTATGGATCATCCATGACCGAATTTCACAACCTCACGAGGAGAATGACAATTAATGTGAATAATTAGTGGAAAATCGATGTTTTCTAGATAAAATTGATTGAACTGTACTAATATATATGATACAGTTACGTCAGAAGAAAAATTCTTCTCATTGGAGGTATTTATGGAAGGTCTTTTTGTATATATCTGGCCGATTCTTATCGGCGCAGCTTACTTCGCCATCATCACATTACTAAAAAAATATACGCGTTTCACTTATAAGTTGGGGTTCTTCCTTGCATTAGCTCTTATTATACTATTTTTGGCAATTTTCTGGGTAGTAGCTTCGCAAGATCCTTCTGGATGGATCGGTTTGGCCATGATCATTATGTCGATCTTTACTTCAGTTATTCTAGCTACTTACCTGTTGGGTTGGCTTGTCGTATCTCTGATCAGTAAAAAAGCGTGAAGAGAATAGTATTATAGATTAAACTCAGAATAGTTTCGTTGTGTCTGTTTTACTAGAAATTCACCTTAAAGGAGGTACTTATGGAAGGTCTATATGTCTACATCTGGCCGGTAGTTATCGGCGCTGCTTATTTCGCAATTGTCACATTACTAAAAAAATATACGCGTTTCACTTATAAACTTGGATTGATTCTGCCGGTTGGTTTAGTACTATTTTTCTTGGTTATGTTGTTATTTGTAGCTCCGCAAGATACGACCGGTTGGGCTGCTTTGGGTTATGTTATCATGGTCGTAATGACTTCGGTCATCTTGGTCACCTATTTGCTAGGTTGGCTGATTGTGTCACTCGTAAACAAAAATAAACGAATATAGAAATCGAAAAAGACATTTCATAAACCGGAATGTCTTTTTTGTTACCACATTTCGGACATTCTTGATCATTCAAGTTGAAACTTTTCCATCCAATGAAGAAACGATTAATCATCGTTTGTGAAAATAGCCGATTTTTAGATTAGTTTAATTGAGCTGTGTTTGTGAATATGATATATTTCCATCAGAAGAAATTTCTTCAAAATGGAGGTATTTATGGAAGGTATATTTGTCTACTTCTTGCCGGTATTGCTCGGTGTTGCTTATTTCGGTATCATCTCTTTACTAAAAAAATATACTCAAATTACGTACAAACATGGATTAAATGCACTTGGTTTAGTTATTTTATTCTTGACTATGTTGTTGGTTGTTAATCTTCAAGATTGGTCTGCTGTAGGTTATGGTTTCTTGTTGGTTATAACAACGATCATCTTAGTCATCTATTTGTTGGGTTGGCTGATCGTATCACTCATCAGCAAAAGAGCTTAAAGCGAAGAATGTCAATCGAATATCCTTATAACTAAAAAGAGAAACGACTCTCAACGGAGGTACTCATGGAAGCCTTTTTGGTTTATAACGTCTTACCGGTACTTATCGGTATCGTTTTTTTCGCATTTATTACATTAATAAAAAAAAGCGTGGATATGACCTATAAACAAGGATTGACTATACCACTATTATTCTTGGTCATGTCATTTTTAATGACTCCGCAAGATTCATCCGGATGGTCTAGTTTTGGACGTGGGATCATGGTCGTGTTGTCCGCGATTATCTTGTGCACTTATTTGCTCAGCTGGCTGATCGTGGTACTTTTCAATAAGTTGAAAAACAGATAAAGCAATATGAAACGAAACCGGAAACGGTTCTTTTTTTGAGACATTTTTTGCCACTTAATATTTCACACTTGATTTAACCAATAAAAGCTATTTTCGATATAATGTACATGTAGAGGAGTTGCCATGCTCACACTTAGACAAAAGGAAATTCTACGGATTTTGTTTCAATCTGCTCAAACAGTTTCGATTCGTGATCTTGCATTGGCCATTCAGGTTAGCAACAGAACGATTCGATATGACTTGAAAGATCTTTCGTATGCTCTAAAACCTTTGAATCTCAATATTTCAGTTGTACCTTCCAAAGGTGTCAGTATCGAGGATTCCTCAAATCCGGCATGGAGACAGGCACTTGATCAGAATGTAGAATTTGGCAGTCAGGTGCGATCAATGACTTTGATGTTGAGATTACTTATATATCCGAAAATTTCAATCAAAGCAATGGCTGAGAAATTCCAGGTTAGTCGGCAGACGATTAGCCGAGACATTAATGATTTGATAATCTCCGGTTTGCTTGATGATGAATTTGTAAATCGTTCAACTCATGGGATTGCTTTGCATTTTGATGAAAAACTAAGAAGAGATACGTATTGTAAATTGATTCAAAAGACTGATTTCCTGCATCTGTCGTTGACGGAAACTGAGAATCATTTCATTGAAATAAACAGCAAAGTGAGTCGTTGGATTGAGCATGTTGAAACAAGTTATAGCGCAGAATTTGAAGTAATGTCAAAAAAGTATCTACGTACAGTTGCAAACTATCTTACCATTCGAATGGTTGAGAAAAGTGTGCACGGCCATGAGTTCGCTGGATTCGTCAACTCTGAAATGTTTGGGTTGTTCTGGGATGAAGACGGATCCAAGCGTATTGAGCGGGCGATGATGAGTTCTAGATTGATCAGAGGTTCTTTGCCAGTGGATACACCCCCAGATTTCGTAGAAGAGTTGATTGATAAACTAATCGAGACTTTGCGATTGCCAATACAACCAACAGATGAGGCATATCAAAGTCTGAGGTTGCATTTATTGGCTGCGACTCATCGGTCTAAACATAACCAACAAGTCGACAATCCGCTAAAAGATGATGTGCGATTGTCTTACAGTATTTTGTATGAGGCGATCTTTGCGGTATTAAAAGAATTCGAAGAAAAACATACGATATCGTTTAGTGAAAATGAAGTAGCCTTTATCGTGATGCATATCGGTGCAATCTTTCAGTCACAATCATATTTACATTCCAATATTACAGTTGCGGTGGTCTGCCAACATGGGGCAGCGACATCCAATCTGCTTCATTCGAGATTGAAGTTATTAATGCCGAATCAGAATTTGTTGGGTCCATATTCTGTTAATGAGTTTCAAACTCAAAGTATCAGCAATACATTTGATTTAATCATTTCTACCATAGGTCTGGAAGTGGGAAATGTAGTGGTTGTAAATCCTTTGCTAAGCGGAAAGGATATTGAAATGATCGAGCGAAGACTTTGGAATCTGCTTTATCAGAAACAATGCGACTTACTAATTAAGAATTTTACAGTATCTCATCAACAACCGATCGTTATGCAACAGTTGATAAAACAGAAGCATATACAACTGTCTGATCGTTTTGATGACTGGCAGAAAGCCATTGAATTTGCGGCGAAGCCGTTGCTTGATGACGGCGTCATTCAACAGCGATATATAACAAAGATGATTTGGGCAGTGGAGTCGTTAGGTCCGTATATGGTGATTTTGCCTAAGATTGCATTCGTACATGCGGGTAATGAGGATGGAGTTATCAGAAATGGTATCAGCTGTCTGCGATTAGCACAACCGTTGTCGTTTGGAACTCAGAAAGCAACCGAAGTACAAGTAATTTTTGTTATAGCTTCCAAAGCGAAGGAAGACATGGGTTTGTTGAAGCTGGTTCGGATCATTGAGAATATGGATAACTATGATCGACTGATCAACGCCGATGATATTGAAGCCATTTTGGCATTGGAGGGGTAATATGGCATTCATTAAAATAGAGAACTTAAAAATCAGGAAAGAAAAAATGGATGCAAATGAAGCATTGCGAGAAATAGGGCGGTTAATGGTTGATTCAAAAAGTGTTCAGCCGAAGTATGTTGAGAATATGATCGCCAGTTACCGGGAGTTTGGCCCTTACTTCGTAATTGCGCCAGGAGTCGCTATTGCACATGCCAAACCGGATGAGTCGGTCATTCGTGATGACATTGCATTGATGATTTGTCATTCACCTGTGATTTTTAACAGTCACAATGATCCTGTGACCATGCTATTTGGATTATGTGCAACAGGTTCGCATCAACATATGGAAGTTCTTATGAAAGTTGCTAATTTACTTTCGGATACGGAAGCGCAAAAGCAAATCATGGATGTTACCAACGAACGAGAACTGTTTGAATTACTAAATAGTTTAAGTGATAAAACCTAGAAGGGGTGATGATATGAAAGAATTAAGAGTTCAAGCAGTATGTGGTTTCGGTGTGGGTTCTTCTACTTTATTGAAAATGAAGTTGGATCAAGCGTTTCGGAAGAACAATATTGAAGCAACAGTTTTTGCCGGGGATGTAGCAACTTCGACTTCAACGGCTTGCGATGTAATCTTTACTTCGCGCGAGTTAGCAGAAACTATCGGTTCTAGAGCTAAGTGTCCTGTCATCGTTATCAATAGTTTTGTGGATAAGGTTGAAATCGAAGCTAAGGTCCTTCAGTACATGGCGGATCATCAAGGTTTAAAGTAATGATTCGTAAGTATTTCACCGAGGTACAACGTCAGCTTGACCTGACACTTGAGCAAGAAGAAAATTCGATGAATAAGGCTGCGGAAGTTTTGGCTAAGGTAATAGAAAATAAAGGTCTTATCCATGTCTTTGGTAGCGGTCACTGTCAGATGTTTGCGATGGAAATGTTCTATCGATCGGGAGGTTTGGTACCGGTAAATCCACTGTTATTACCGCATTTATCCATCACACCTGTTGCGAAACTTTCTACTGTGTTTGAGCGGTTGGAAGGGTTCAGTAAGACATATCTTGAACTTGAGAGTGTAGCTGATCAAGATGCGATAATCATTGTTTCAGTATCAGGCAGAAATGGTTCAGTAGTTGATATGGCATTGGCAGCTAAGGAATTAGGAATGAATGTGATTGCTTTGACCGATGAAGATTTTGATCAGCATGTAGCATCGCGTCACAGCAGTGGTAAATTTCTAAAGGATTTAGCGGATATCGTAATTGATTTAAAAGTTCACTATGGAGATGCTTGTATGTCATTAGAAGGGGTAGAACAAAAATTCTCGGCCACTTCAACGATTTTAGGAATGACGATTCTTCAAGCCATAACCGCTAGAGCAGTTGAACTTTTATGGCAACGCGGAATAGTACCACCGATTTGGACAAGTTCTAACAAGCCGGAAGGGGATCGGCTAAATGCAGATTATTTTGATGAGTATAAAAACAGAATAAGTAGTTTATAGGGGAAACATCAGGGTAAACCCTGTTGATATTCAAAAGGAGGAAAAATTATGGTAGTTTTAGATTTTATTATTAATGAAATCTTCGGTAGTGCACCCATCTTCTTATCATTGATTGCTTTCTTTGGGCTAGTTTTGCAAAAGAAAAGATTCAGTGAAGTACTCTCCGGTACGTTGAAAACAACGGTCGGTGTCGTTATTCTTCAAAAAGGTGTCGATATCATTATTGGGTCCATCTTACCTTTAATGGGAGCTTTCGGTATCTTCAATGCACCAAGCGGTGAGCCGATTCAATCGATGGGCGCAAGTGCCTTTATGGTCGAATATGGTTCAGCCATCGGTATCGCTATGGTATCAGCGTTTGCTATTAACTTATTAGTAGCACGCTTTACCAAGTGGAAATCTGTCTTCTTGACAGGTCACATGTTGTATTGGTTTCCATTTATCTTCGTTGCTGCTGGTGTTGATGCCGGTTTATCTGGAGTAACTCTTGTTTTAGTAGCAACTATATTTACAGCTTTGTATATGATCGTTTTTCCAAATCTAATCCGTCCGTTTGTTAAGCAAGTTACGGGTGATGATTCATTTACACTTGGACATCCGACCATCGGATTGTCCTTGATTTCCGGATATTTAGGAAAATGGTTTGGGGACAAGTCAAAATCTACGGAAGATCTTCCTTTTCCAAAATCACTGTCATTCTTAAAGGAAATTTCCATAACATCTTCAATCGTTATTGTGTTAGTTTATACGGTTATGATGATTGTTGTTACCGTTTCCGGTCAAAATGCATTTGAAATATTTAATATTGCCGGACCATCGAAAGTGTTTAACTATTTATTGATTCAAGGGATTACATTCGGTGCTGGTCTTACTGTTATGCTAGTTGGTGTCCGTATGATGATCGCTGAAATCGTTCCTGCTTTCACCGGTATTCAAGAGCGGTTGATTCCAGATGCTATTCCTGCATTGGACTGCCCGTTATTGTTCCCTTACGCACCAAACGCGTTGATTATTGGTTTCGTAGTTTCGATGATTACATCAACGATTGCTATCGTATTGTTTGCTATCACAGGATTCTTCCCATATGTATTAGCGCCGCTAACCATTACCTGTTTCTTTGAAGTAGGTACGGCATCGATCATCGGTAATGCTACCGGTGGACGTCGTGGTGCTATCATTGGATCGGCAGTTGCTGGTGTGGTGATGGTTCTGTTACTTGGATTCTCTATTCCATTCTTAAGAACGACCGTTGCTGACTGGATCGTTATCTTCGGTGGTAATGACTTCTCCTTGTGGGCAATCATTCAAGGTTCAATTGCAAGATTGATTCCGTAAAAACCAATAGAATTTCGTATATTGAAAGCATGGTGACTAATGACCATGCTTTTTTATGGGATTATTCGCTACGTAGAGTTTTATCAATTTTGGAGAAACTCGGAAGAATGTCTTTAAGAAATCGGACAGGTCAAATTTCTGATTCTTGGCTACATTCAAAATAAAAGCTAAATCTGATAATTTTCATTGATGAATGCATCAAATTCATGTATATTAGGTTATATTAACTTGTAAGGGAAAAATGTATGAAAAAACATGCACGATGGATGTATATATTCAATGGAATAATTATTATGATGCTATTAGGAACAGTATATTCATATAGCATTTTTCGAAAATCGTTAGAAGAGATATTTGGGCTCAGTACTGCTGAAAGCGGGCTGCCATACATGGCGGCCTTGGGATTCTATGCGCTGTTTATGTTTTTAAGCGGAAGAATGATTGAACGATTTCATCCTCGTCTCATGTTGGTTTTCGGCGGATTTTTAGTCTCATTGGGCTGGGTCTTGTCCTATTTTGCATCAGGGGTAACACACTTAGTTGTTACTTACGGGATGATTACCGGAGCAGGTGTCGGTATTGCTTACGGTGTGATCATCAATGTTGTGGCAAAATGGTTTGTTGATAAAAGGGGATTCGCGGTTGGATTGGTTCTTGTCGGATTTGGAATGTCACCCTTAATCGTTGCGCCAATCGTACGGGATTTGATTAGTAATTTTGGCGTTATGAATACTTTCTTATACTTAGGGTTGGCTTATGCCGTTTTGATACCCATATTAGCCATACCGTTTCGATATCCAACCGAAAATGAGGCTGATCGCTTTGACAAGATTCATATCGTGAGCGGTGACTTGAAGAGTTTTACTACAAGTAAGATGGTAAAATCGAGAATATTCAAAGGTTTGTACATCAACTTTATAATTGGAACGATGATTGGCTTAATGTTGATCGGCTTGACCTTTGGCATCGGTACGGATTATGTCGGTTTGAATCAAAGAACTGTTACCACCATGATTTCAGCATTCGCAATTTTTAACGGAATGGGTAGACCTTTCTCCGGTTGGCTCACGGAAAAACTCTCACCGGTAAAGTCGATGGTGATATCCTATGGATTGATCATGATTGCCTCCGTAATCATGATCACTACACAAGGAAGAATGCCTGTATTGTATTTTGTTGCATTCGCCTTATTTTGGTTCAATTTGGGCAGTTGGCTCGCAATTGCACCTACTACGACTATTTTAATGTTTGGTGCGAAGAATTATTCGCAGAATTACTCAGTCGTATTTACGGCCTATGGAATAGGAGCTATCTTGGGAGTTTTGACTTCTGGGGTATTTATAGATATCGTTAAAGATTATACGATTCTTTTCTACTACATTTTCCTTTTGAGTATGATT
This sequence comes from uncultured Erysipelotrichaceae bacterium, assembly GCA_927435855.1. Classification (GTDB taxonomy): domain Bacteria; phylum Bacillota_I; class Bacilli_A; order Erysipelotrichales; family Erysipelotrichaceae; genus UBA2227. The sequence continues at coordinate 6,489 of CAKMJZ010000070.1, read as the reverse complement.
GGGGTTTTTGTTTCGACGACTATGTTGAAAGATCACAGGAGGAATACAGAATGAAAGTTTTTGAAGGTCGTACTATCGTACTGCTATCAAAACACAATAAGGAAGCAGTGATGCAACCGCTTTTGGAATCACAGACCGGATGTCACTTTGTCGTGGAGAAACGGTTTGATACAGATAAGTTAGGTACTTTTACAAGAGAAATCCAAAGAAAGAAATCTCAACTGGAAACAGCGAGACAAAAAATCAAGATGGGGATAAAGCTGTCAAAAGCACAACTGGCAATTGCCAGTGAGGGGAGTTTCGGCTCTCACCCCCTTGCACCTATTCCCTGGAATCTGGAAATCGTTTTACTATATGATAAAAATGAAGATTTTGAGATTTTTGGTATTTATGAAGGTGCGGACACCAATTTTGATCATTTGGTCACACAAGACTGGCAGGAAGCACTAGATTTTGCCCGAAAAATCGGTTTTCCTGATCATTGGCTGATTTTACGACCGGAAAATGAAAAGGGCAAACCGGTGTACAAAGATATTTTCGACGTCACTCGATTCGAAGAAGCTTTTTTGCATTGTGCAAAGAAGTCATCGTCGGGAAACGTGTTTATTGAAACAGACATGAGAGCTCATGCCAATCCGACCCGAATGAAGAATATTGGTACAGCCACGCAAAATCTGATTGAGAAACTGCATAACTTTTGTCCCATCTGCGGAGCCTATGGTTTTATGATCACGGATGTTATCAAAGGTCTGCCGTGTGAGATGTGTTCGATACCAAGCGATCTTACCCTAAAGTATGTTTATCGCTGTTACAAGTGTAAACATACGGTTGAGCAGTTGCATCCCAAGGGAACGACAGCTTCAGCCCAATACTGTCATTACTGCAATCCCTGACAAATATTCAACAAAAAATCTTGGCAAAAGTCAGGATTTTATTGTGTATGATGTTTTAAGCTGAGCTGTCTGCCAGTAACCTTTATGGGTACTGATGTGACCATGCTATTTGACTATTTTCGAATTTGTATCGTTTTGATTTTGACTTCATCTTTTTCATCAATAGTGAAATATCGGAATTGTAGAGAATTGTCTGTTAAATCATCCATACTATATGAATCGATGCTGATGGAGCGCTGACCTTCACCATCGATTTGTGTCTGTTCAATGATGGTGAACTGAGTTTGAGCATTCAGCACATATTCAGACTCATCTTTAACAACGAAGGTATTAATGACATTATAATTATTGTTCATTTCTATGATTCGAATGCTTTCTATCGGCAGATGATAACTGAATCGGAATTTGAAGTGCAATTCATCTTTTTTTGTCTCCCCATCAATTATTGATTGCTGCGTAAATGAGTAATCAACATGATATAACATATCGTTTGAAGAATGATATCCGTTGATACGATCTCCCAGGGCGATATTGCCATTCTCGTCTTCAATCAGTGTATAAAAAGACAGAATTTGACCCTCTCCAGATTTTAAAGGTATGGTTGAAGTAAAAGTGGCGATTGTTCCTTCATCTGTAGCGTTTATGTTCATATTGGAGTCATAGAAGATTCCCGAACCCACGGATTGTGAGGTAGGGACTCCATCAACAAGCTTTTTTTGAAATGCTGCATATGTAAGTGAATGGGCATCTGTCAAATTGAAGGTCTGGTTTTCATGGGTCTGTACCCAAACTCCTATGACATTTACTTGGGGATCTAGTTGATCATCATCCTTATCTGTAGGTGGCGTTAATGCTAGAGTACAGCCGCTTAGAAGCAGTACTAGAATTAACATAGTAATCTTTTTAGTCATTTTCATCTTGTTCCTCCTGTTGACCGTCAAACTGTAAAATGTCGTGGACATCACAGTTGAGGTAATAGCATATTTTGTTTAATGTTGAAAATCGAATGCCCTTAACCGCGCCAGTGCGAAGCAATGACATATTGGCCTCGGTGATTCCAACCTTTTCGCAGAGCTCTTTACTTGTCATGTTGTTGCGTTTAAGCAAAACATCTAAATGAACTTTAATAGCCATAATTATACAAAGGTTTGATTTTCCTGATGTACAGGAATCGATTTTTCAAGTATCGTGGAAATAAACAAAACAACAAACAATATTGACAGTTCCAGCGCTGGGAAATGTATGTTGAAATGAATACTGTCGGTTAAGCGAAATGAAAGTATTTGGAGCAAATTAAACAAAAATATGCTGACCACCGAAATGGTTAATGTAAATGAAGTTAACTGCTTTAGTTTTTTCAGTAAGAGTAGATTTGAAGGATTAAACATGCCAGTTTTTAGCTGTTGTAATAATTGAATGACTGTAGCTGCAACAAATAAGAGTAAAATGGAGGGTAATCCTTCAATCAATAGGTTTATGTATTGTATCCAAGGACTCTGATTGGTAATGAACTGTTGCCATTGACTAACCAGAGTCATTGTAAATATGGCTGCATATCCGATCAATGCAATCCATAGAAACCATTGGAAACGTGTGATTAGAATAGATTCTGAATCATCTTGACGGATAATTGCGAACAGTGCGATAGTTAATACCATTGAAAGGATAACTAAGGTGAAAATCAAGATCAATACGGATTGGAGTTCTGGTATGTACAGCTTTTCGTCGTTAAACAGAAGCCAGGGATTGATGAGCATATACTGACTAATGGCTGTAAAGATACTGAACATCACTAATGTCAGTTTCATACTCTTCGTACGAAATCTTTTAATCAGCATTAAGAAAATGGGTAATGAAGATGTCAATAGCAACAACAACCATGCGCTGATATTGCCCATCTGAGAAGTCAATGACAAATTTCTCAACCATTCGATCCAAGCAATCATAGGCATAGTTAAAAATGAGGACACATCGGTTATCTGTTTTGTGGATGACAACCAGATAGTCAAAATGGCTGAACCTGTCAATGTACAAACAAGTAAGATGATACCATGTTTAGAAATCCATTTCATAAAACCTCCAAATTATTGTTTTACAATAATTTATAAACATATAATAACATAAAATTATTGTTTTACAATAATAAATTAAAAAAAGCGCATTACGCTTTTACGTTTGTACAATAAAGCTGATATGTCGGCCCGAGATTTTTGAACGTCTGTAACTAAAGAAATCATCGGTTTGATCATACGTGCAAAGTTTTGTGTCCGTGATATTCTCAATCGGTATATGGTTTCTCATCATCATTTCAATGTTCAATCCGGGAAGGTCTAACAATGTATGTTGGTCATCAACAGGAGTTAGGAAGGGGGATACATCGAAACCCATCTGAAGAACTTGTTCGATGACATCTTTTTTAACGAAAAAGTTATGTTTACGGATAGAAGGTCCGATGTAAATATGAATATCTTTAGGATCACATTGCTCTTGTTCAATCCATTGCTTAAGAAATATATCGATGACTTGATCGACCGTTCCTTGCCAACCGGAATGTATGGCTCCAACCAAGTGTTTGCTTGGACAGTATAGTAACAGCGGGATACAGTCCGCATGACCGATGGCCAATACCAAATTGGATTCATCCGTATAAATAGCATCGTAGCCAAAAAGGCTTGCTTCTTCATCCATAGCACCTTTACCACCGTCCGCAGTGGTTACTTTGATCCATCGCGTACTATGTGTCAGTTTCGGAAAAACCCATTGACTAAGCGGAACACCAACCTGACTCGCGAGTTTTTCGCGATTCTTAATGACCGTCTCCTTATCATCATCCAAATATAATGCTAAATTGAGCGTGTCAAAGGGTGGCTCACTAAAACCGCCGTGACGACTGCTCGTACCGGCTTTGATATTCGGATGAATTTTCCACTCTACTTTAATCATGTTATCACCGAAATCATTATAGCATATTTGATTGTGAAACGGTTTAGCACTTGAATGTTGACAGTGCTAACCCTTTGATTTATAATATTAGCAGACAAAGAGTGTGAGTGCTAAGGAGGTGTTGTCGTGTTAACGAAACGCAAGATTGAGATTTTCAAAGCCATTGTCGAAGAGTTTATCGCGACCGCCGAACCTGTGGGCTCAAAAGCCTTGTTGGAAAAGTACAATCTGGATTATTCCTCGGCTACCATACGCAATGAAATGTTGGAGTTGGAGTCGGCAGGATTGTTGGAAAAGACCCATACATCCAGCGGTAGAATTCCTTCTACTCAAGGTTATCGCTTTTATGTCGAACATCTGATGGAAGATCGTGAAGATGATGGCATCGAATATGCGCTTGCGCAAGTATTTTCCGATCGACGCCTCAATATGGAAGAAGTCATTCGGCGCAGCTGCGATATCTTATCGCAGATGACCAAACTGACAACGATCGTATTGGGACCGGATGCCATGATGCAATGTCTGGAATCCGTGCAGCTGCTACCACTTAATGATCGTAGTGCAGTTGCAATCTTTGTGACCAATCAAGGTCATACGGAAAGTCGGATATTCAGTTTTGACAGCGACTTGTCTCTTGAAGACATCCAATCGTGTACGACCGTTCTAAATGAGCGCTTAAAGGGTACACCGCTGAGTGAAGTCGTTGACAAGATGATGCTGATCAAACCGATTTTAGCCATTACCGTTAAGCGGTATGAGATGTTGTTTGAAGCGTTTATCAATGCCTTCCTGCGATTTGCGACCGATGACGTTTATTTCTCTGGGCAAAGCAATTTGCTTTATCAACCGGAGTTTGCGGATATTGAAAAATTGAAGCAAATGATGGCCATGTTGGAAAACAGTCAGTTATGGCGAAGCATCGGACGTGGCAAGGGCGACTTCTTATTAAAGAAGGGCGAGCACTCGCAGCTGGTCTGGATGGACGATATGGCTGTGGTTTCCTCGAAGTTCCGTTTACCGGGCGATGAGGAAGGTCAGTTAATGGTTATCGGACCCAGCCGGATGGAGTATGATAGGATCTTGTCAATGATCGAAACGATTGCTTCAGCAATTGAGAAGATCTATGGTAAAGGAGGTAGTCATGAGAAGTAAGAAAAAAAATGAAATGAAAAATGAAACGAAACAGGAGACGATTGTGGAAGAAAACAACCAGAGCGTAACCGGTGAAGAAATTGCGCCGGTGGACGAAATGACCGAAAAGAATTTGCGGATTGCCGAGCTCGAAGGTGAAGTCGCTAAATTTAAAAATGATTTCTATAAGGCGTATGCGGATGCGGAGAATATGAAGAAACGACTTGCGAATGATTTTGAAACCCGCATGAAATACCGGATCCAAAGCTTTGCCTTGGATATATTGCCGGTCATCGACAACTTGGAGCGAGCCTTGAGCAGTGAAGCTGCTGAAGGTGAATCGTTGCGTAAAGGAATCGAGATGACCTACGCACAACTGCTCGAAGCGTTGCGTAAGGAAGGTGTCGAGGTAATCGATGCCCTGAATCAACCCTTTGATCCAAATTTACATCACGCATTAATGATGGAAGTTAGAGAAGGTGTTGAAAAGAATATTGTCATTGAATTTTTACAAAAAGGTTACAAATTGAAAGACCGCATCTTGCGGGCTAGCTTAGTGAAAGTTAGCGAATAAGGAGGAACAAAAAATGAGTAAAATTATCGGTATCGACTTAGGTACAACCAATTCTTGTGTAGCCATTATGGAAGGCAAGGATACAGTAGTTATTACAAACCCGGAAGGCAACCGGACAACCCCTTCAGTAGTTGCCTATAAAAACGGTGAGCGTATTGTCGGTGAAGCGGCTAAGCGTCAAGTCGTAACAAATAAGGATTCCGTATTATCCATCAAACGTTTGATGGGAACAGATAAAAAAGTTACTTTAGAAGGCAAACAGTATTCTCCTCAGGAAATATCAGCAATGATCCTTCAGCATTTAAAGGGTTATGCGGAAGCCTATTTAGGAGAAAAAGTTACCCGTGCCGTTATTACGGTTCCGGCTTACTTTAACGATTCCCAACGTCAGGCGACTAAAGATGCCGGTAAGATTGCCGGATTGGAAGTTGAGCGGATCATCAATGAACCCACAGCTGCGGCTTTGGCTTTCGGTATCGATAAAACCGACAAAGAACAAAAAGTGTTGGTTTATGACTTGGGTGGCGGAACCTTTGATGTATCCATCCTTGAACTAGCTGATGGAACTTTCGAAGTATTGTCGACCAATGGTGATAACCATTTGGGTGGTGATGACTGGGATGATGTGGTTGTTGACTGGTTGGTTGAAAACTTTAAAAAAGAAAACGCGATTGACTTGAAATCAGATCGCATGGCATTACAACGTCTAAAAGAAATGGCTGAAAAAGCGAAGAAAGATCTTTCTTCAATGGTTCAAACCCAAATCTCCTTGCCGTTTATTTCGGCAGGACCTAATGGTCCGTTGCATTTAGAACAAACTCTGACACGTGCTAAATTTGAAGATATGACGCGTCATTTGCTCGATCGTACAGTTAATCCGGTACGTCAGGCGTTAAAAGATTCTGGATTAACGAAAAATGATATTCATCAGATCTTATTGGTCGGGGG
>CAKMJZ010000069.1 GCA_927435855.1 uncultured Erysipelotrichaceae bacterium | reverse complement strand
TTCCTGCTACGGCTGATTTGGCTTGATCTCGATCATTGCCGGTTGGCGTACGAGCAAAATTGTTAACAACACCTTGCGCCCAAGCGGTGGCCTTTTCTAGATACTCAATATAAAGGAAAGTTACTGGTTCGCAGTGCGACTTCATCGTATAACATTGCATTACTTGCAGCAATGATTCAGCGTGAAGGAATTGAAAAGGCCACCGCTTGGGCGCAAGGTGTTGTTAACAATTTTGCTCGTACGCCAACCGGCAATGATCGAGATCAAGCCAAATCAGCCGTAGCAGGAATTGGTGATTATGCGATTATGAATACGTATTATATCGGTACGATGTCAGCATCATCCGATGCGGAAGAAGTGGCCGTTGCTGCAAAGTTAGGTGTCATCTATCCTAAAAACACCCATGTGAACATTAGTTGGGCAGCGATTGTAAAAGGCTCGAAGAATACATCTGAAGCACAACAGCTGATAGAGTATTTGCTGGCTATTCAGCAACAGACGATTTATACTCAGGAAAATGGCGAATTCCCGATTCGGGATGATGTCCCTGCATCCGATTTAATTCAATCATGGGGAACTTTTGATGCAGAAGTTATTGATTATGAACAATTAGGGGCAACCATGATTGAAGCTATCAAAATATTTGATCAGGTAAAGTGGCAGTAATGAGACATTGGAAATCTTTCTTTGGGGTAAGCAGTATGATTTGGATACTGCTTATCCTCTTCGTTTTTACTGAAGCATTTGCGCGTCTGTTTGTTGCGCCATCCGAACTATGGGATCACATTTTTCGCTTTGTCTTAAGCGATGTGATTAACAATACTTTATTGCTGGTATTAATCAGCAGTTTTTTGGCATCCGTTATCGGATTTTTGGCAGCATACATCGTTGTCGTATATGATTTTAAAGGAAGAAAGATTTTCAGTTTTCTATTATATTTGCCCTTAGCCATCCCACCGTATATCGCTTCTTATATTTACAGTCATATGTTGGGGTACACGGGCATCATTCAGACATTTTTAAGGAATCAGTTGAATATAACAGTCGATCCCCTTTGGTTTACCTATTCTTCCATGCAAATGGGGATATTTGTATTTACCATAACGCTGTTTCCCTATGTTTATATTACAACTAAGGGATACATGCAGAAATACTTAGGGAACTATCTCGAAACAGCTAGAACTCTGCAACGAGGACATGTAAGCATACTGAAGTCCATTGCTTTACCCTTGGCTACCCCGGCAATTTTTGCGGGATTCACCTTGATCGCTTTGGAAGTTCTCAGTGATTTCGGGGTGGTCATGTATTTAAATATCCCGGCTTTTTCAACAGCCATCTATCGCAGTTGGATATCGTTGGGCGATTTTGACTCCGCCTTGCGTTTGTCAGCGATTTTGATGATTTTTGTTATAGGATTATTAGTGGTGCAACATTTTATGCGCAAACCTAAAACGGTAGGTATGCCGGTGCGGATTCGTGTGCTCAAGCGAATAAGATTGTCGGGCTTTTTTGAAGCAATCATTATAGCTTCATTTGTTCTTGTTTTATTGGTATCATTGTTGATACCGGTAGGCCAGTTACTGCTTTGGTCAAGTGTCAGTTATGCAAACATCCGATGGATACAGTTTGGTCAGATGTTAACCAATACATTAACCTTAAGTACGAGTGTAAGTATTATTATTATCTTGATTGCGCTGCTGATTGCCAATTATACTCGTTTAAGTAAATCTTGGTTTGCAGTGTTAAGCTCCAAAATCACCTTACTTGGCTACTCAATTCCGGGTAGTGTAGTTGCAATGCTGGTTATCTTTTTCTTCATCACTATCAAAGAAGTTATTCCTATCAATACCCAAACCACATTGACGATGTTAGGGTTCGGGTTAATTTTACGTTATCTTGGATTGGGATATCAAAACATCGAATCAGGTATGCGCAAAATAGGGTTAAAATTTAATGAAGCATCACGTTTGCTTGGTAAGAATTATGGGCAATCACTAATCAAGGTCGATATACCGTTACTCATACCATCATTATTCGCAGGTTTTGCTTTGGTGTTTATCGATGTAATCAAAGAACTGCCATTAACACTCAATTTGCGACCGTTCAATTATCATACACTGGCCACACAAGTCTATCAGTATGCATCCGATGAAAGGGTCGTTGAATCGGCTATACCATCGTTATTTATTATTGTGATATCGGCGTTGTTACTATGGCAAGTAATTCGCTGGATTACAAAGGAGGAAAACTAATGTACCTGAAACTAAACGATTTATCATTTCAATATGATGACAATCAACTGATCAAATCATTTTCTTGTTCGATTGAAAAAGGGAGCATCACAGCTATAATTGGTAGCAGTGGCAGTGGAAAGAGCACGTTACTGCGATTGATCAGCGGTTTAGAAAAACCGATAGAAGGATCTATGACTTTAGATCAAAAAGTCGTTTTCGATCAACAACAATTCACTGAAGCTCATCTGCGTCAGGTGGGATTGGTCTTTCAGGATTATGCACTGTTTCCTCATCTTACCGTCAGAAAAAATATTGAGTATGGCGTACGTAAGTCGAGTAGTCTGCGCAAAAAAGAAATCGTAGAGCGATTGCTTCGTTTAGTGGAATTGACTCAAGATGCGGATAAATATCCTTCGCAGTGCTCTGGTGGAATGCAACAGAGGGTAGCGATTGCACGAGCGCTGGCCAATGAGCCCAAGCTTTTACTTTTGGACGAACCATTTTCAAATCTTGATCAGCAACTTAAGGATCGGATGAGAATATTGATGAAACAGTGGTTTAAAGAACAAGGGGTTACGGTCATTATTGTGACCCATGATCACCAGGATGCGGTGATGTTAGCTGATCAAATCATAGAACTTGGCGCTTAGCGCCTTTTTTTGTATGGCAGTTGTCACTTAAGCGCTTACATGATAGAATTTCATTGAAGTGAGGGTGAAATATGAGAAAAAACTGGTTGCATTGGGGTTTGGCATTGTTGATGCTACTGACCCCGTTTTTATCGCTAAGAAGCGCAGAAACAGTTAAGGCTGCTTCCTCTGTAGAAATTACGATTCATTATAACCGTCCTGATGGTAATTATGAAGGATGGAACTTGTGGGTTTGGGAAAAGGGTAAAGACGGTAAATCTTACAGTTTTACCGGTGATGATGATTTTGGTAAAGTAGCTGTTTTTCAAACGGAAACAGATGCTACTGAATTTGGGTTTATTGTCCGTCTTAATGACTGGCAAGATAAAGATGTAGGAGACGACCGTTTCTTTACGGTATCTGATAGTAAAGCAGAGATATGGTTGAAGTCCGCCGATCCGGAAGTGTATTTGACCGCACCCTCTATTGGTCCGGTCACACCTCCGACACCAATCGAAGGAGATTTGACGCTAAAAGTCCATTATCATCGATTTGATAAGAATTTTGATCAATGGAATTTGTGGATGTGGGCTCGTGGTCAAGAGGGGAATGCGTATAATTTTACCTCCGAAGACAGTTACGGAAAAATCGCAACATTTAAAGTAGATCTTAAAGGAGCGAATGATGTTGGCTTTATCATCCGAAAAGGTGAATGGTTAGCTAAAGATGTGGATGCTGATCGCTACATTCCGGTAAGCCGTGCGAAAAACGGTGTTCTGGAAGTATGGCTTTTACAAGGGGATTCGCGAATTTATTACAATCCCAATGATGTGGATTTGTCTCCGAAGTTTTTAAGTGCCAAATTGGATGCTGTTGATCAAATCACGGTCACAACTTCGGTACCAATCCCATTGATTTATGATAAAGAAGAAGGTTTGAGTGTTAAAACCGGAACGAACGAAGTCGGAATACGTAATATCGTTTTCCGTGAGGATGGCGGTAAGCCGGTTGCCAGTAGCAGCTTTACAATACTATTAAGTGAGCCGTTGGATTTATCCAAGCCGTACACTCTAAGCCGAGAAGGTTATGGTTCAATTAATATCATTTTCAATGGTGTCTTTTCTACCAAAGCATTTGAAGATGTTTATACCTACGAAGGTGAATTAGGTGCAATTTATACCAAAGAGAAGACGACGTTTAAACTTTGGGCACCAAGTGCGACCGATGTCTCATTGAATTTGTATGCGGCTGGAAGCGGCGGTTCACCGACAAAGAATGTGCCGATGGCCAAATCGGATAAAGGTGTATGGACAATCGAGCAGACCGGTGATTTGCACGGGGTTTATTTTACTTACTCAGTTGATGTATTAGGTATGGTCAATGAAGCAGTAGACCCATACGCACGAGCCGTAGGAGTCAATGGATTGCGTGGGATGGTCGTTGATTTGAGTCTGACCAATCCACAGGGTTGGGAAAATGGCAAACGACCGGAATTTAAGGTATTGACCGATGCAATCATCTACGAGTTACATATCCGTGATATTTCGGTACATCCAGAATCCGGAATTGAAAATAAAGGGAAATTTTTAGGATTGACTGAAAAAGGGACTGTCGGACCTGAAGGGGTCAAGACCGGACTCGATCATTTGATTGATCTGGGAATAACACATTTACACTTGTTGCCGGCCTTTGATTTTCGTTCTATAGATGAAACGACGTTGGAGAATAATTCGTTTAACTGGGGCTATGACCCGCAACATTTCAATGTTCCGGAAGGTTCCTATTCCACCGATCCGACCAAAGGAGAAGTGCGAATCAATGAGTTTAAGCAAATGGTCATGGCGTTGCACAGTGCCGGCATCCGTGTCGTTATGGATGTCGTATATAATCATACCGGCGCATCCGCTGATTCAGATTTCAGTAAGATCGTGCCAAATTACTATTATCGTTTCAATGATGCCGGCGGATTCTCGAATGGTTCGGGTACCGGCAATGAAACAGCTTCCGAGCGTTCGATGGTGCGCAAGCATTTTGTCGACTCGGTCGTGTATTGGGCAACTGAATATAAAATTGACGGATTCCGTTTTGACTTAATGGCATTACACGATATTGAAACCATGAATGCCATTCGGGCAGCATTGGATGAAGTTGATCCAAGCATTCTTATCTATGGTGAAGGATGGACCGGTGGAGAATCACCGTTACCGGATGATCAAAAAGCATTAAAGAAGAATGCCGGTTTTCTTGAGCGTATCGCCGCATTCTCGGATGATATCCGTGATGGTATAAAAGGCCACGTCTTTACCGATACGGACAAAGGATTTGTTAATGGTGAATCGGGCATGGAAGAAAGTGTGAAATTTGGAATCGTTGCTTCGATCATGTTTAATGCGATTGAGTATTCCAAAGTTAAATATTCAAAGACGCCTTGGGCCAAGGAACCGTATCATACCATTACATACGTTGAAGCTCATGATAATCTGACATTGTGGGACAAACTGATGAAGTCTAATCCAGAGGCATCAGAAGAAGAACTGATTGCAATGCACCGCATGGCTAATGCTATTGTTTTGACATCGCAAGGCATCCCGTTTATTCATGCGGGAAGTGAATTCCTGCGTACAAAAGGCGGCGATCATAATTCCTATAAATCACCTGACAGTGTCAATCAGTTGGATTATAACCGTATGGCTCAGTATATGGATAATGTTGAATTCTTTAAAGGTTTGATTGAACTTCGTAAAGAACATCCGGCCTTCAGAATGCCGGAAGCATCACTGATCCGTGCTCATTTAAAATTCTTGGAAATGCCGGTAGCTAATATGGTTGGTTATACGTTGTCAGGCAATGCCAATGGTGATAGGTGGGAAACCATCGCGGTTTTGATGAATGCCAATGATGAAGAAATTGAAGTACAGTTGGAACAGTCCGGGTGGGCAGTCGTTGTTAATGGAGAACAAGCGGGAACTGAAGTTATTGAGAAGATATCAGGCAACATTGTTATCGTTCCGGCAAAGACGCTGATCGTGTTGGTGGATTCGGGTAGTATCGGTTCGAATCTTTGGATTTATTTATTGTTGTTTGCCTTAGGAGCAGGTTCCGGTGGGTTTATTTATTGGCGTAAAACAAAAAAGAATGTTAAGGAAACGGCTTAAGCCGTTTCTTTTTTTGTAATTATAGGAGTATAATGTTTATATACTTAAACATATAAAGGTAAAAGGTCAAATTTATGCAAAAGCAATTTATTCTGTTTGTTTTGCTATCGATTATCATCGCGGTTTTCGCCATTACCAATGCTGATATCATGACGGTACGTTTGTTTTTCTGGACTTATGATTTATCTGGATCACTGGTTATACTGATTTCCGTAGCATTGGGTGGTCTTTTGGTTTTTCTGTTTGGTTTAGTCAAATTCTTCAAAAATAAAAAAGCCATTTGGGATTTGCATAAAGAGGTAAAGAGTGCGCAAATAACCATCGATGAACTGACACGTCAAAAGAACCTGCATCTTCAGCAAATTGAAGATTTGATGGCAGAGTTATCTAGTACCCGCGATGAAACGATTCGTGCATTGCAAGCGAAGAATCAAACTCAATAATCATGCGTAGTGATATCATCGCCTGGCTTTGTCAAGGCGATCCATCCATCATCTATCAGGTCAATCGGGATCTTTATCAAAAGGAAGATTCCGTTTTGTGTGAGCTTCAAATGGATATTTCGAAGGATGGATGGGGTGCACAACTGTTAAAGTTGCAGAATGAAAATGGTCATTGGGGATTGGGTTATTATCAGCCGAAATGGACTAGCACTCATTACACATTGTTGATGTTGAAAAATCTTGGGATAGAGTCAAGTGAGTCTATCGTTGAGATTTGTAAGAAAGTACTAGATGAAGAAAAAGGTCGTGACGGAGGTTTGTCGCCAACAACTCACCGGATTCACAGTGACTGTTGCATCACTGGAATGTTCTTAAATATTTCGGCTTATTTCGGTGTTGATCAACAACGGTTAAATTCTTTAATTGATTATCTGATTATGACGCAATTGCCGGATGGTGGCTATAATTGCCGGCATCCACGATATAAAGTTCAGCACGGATCTTTCCATACGACGATTTGCGTGTTGGAAGGTTTGTGGGAATATGAGATACAAGGATATAATTATCGCTTACAAGAGGTGATTTCCGCTAGAAAATTTGCGGAGGAGTTTTTGTTGTTACACCATTTATTTTTAAGTGATAAAGACGGGCGTGTTATCGATCCAAACTTTCTTACCATGCATTATCCATGTCACTGGCATTATGATGTTTTTCGGGCACTTGATTATTTCGCTATCTCAAAACATTCACTAGATCCACGACTGGCAGAAGCTTTGAATTGGTTGTCTGGTAAAGAGGTAGAAAGAATGTTTCCATTAAGTCCCAAATATTCGGGAATAATGCATTTTCAATTTGAAAAATCAGGGAAGTACAGTCGAATTAATACATTTAGAGCTTATCGAATACTTAAGTCATGGAATTTATTGGACAAATTTGACGATCAAGGATAATGGTGGTCCATCTGAATTCTTAGAAAGGGGTGATTTGCGTGATTGAAGTAAAGAGTTGTACAATGCTTTATTCGAGTAAAAAAGGGGTCACGGATGTCAGTTTTAATGTAAAAGATGGGGAAGTGTTTGGATATTTGGGTCCAAACGGTGCCGGTAAGACGACGACGATTCGTTGTTTATTGGGGTTTATGAAAGCTCAGCAAGGTGAGATTATCATCAATGGGTTAGATAGTTGGAGTGATGCTGCGAAAATTCAGATGAGTGTTGGTTATATTCCAGGGGAGATGGCATTATTTGATGAAATGACTGGGATCGATTTTTTGCATTTCTTATTGCAGATGCGTAATGTCAAAGACAAAACTCGGCTAAATGAGTTATTAGTTCTCTTTGATTTAGATCCTAAGGGTAAAATACGGAAGATGTCGAAAGGAATGAAGCAGAAGGTTGGCTTGATTGCGGCTTTTATGCATGATCCATTAGTATATATTCTCGATGAGCCTTCAAGTGGATTAGATCCTTTGATGCAGCAGGTATTTGTAAATCTGATCAAAGAAGAGCGTAAGCGCGGTAAAACGATATTGATGTCTTCGCATAGTTTTGAGGAAGTGGATAAGACTTGTGATCGCATTGCGATGATTCGTGATGGTAAAATTGTCTTGGTTGAGGATATCGACATTGTTAAACAGCACAGAAGAAAGATATTTACGGTATCGGTAAGTAATCCTTCAGAAATTGTCAAAATGAAACAATTGGGGATTTCAGTGATTTTTGAAAATGATCATTTTGCGGATGTAGAAGTCATGGGAGATTTTAAGCCGTTCTTCGATGCTCTTAAACAAATTGATGTTGTTGACTTGAACGTCAAAACACAGCGATTGGAAGATGTCTTTTTGCAGTTCTATGGGAAGGAGGGTGACTTTCGATGAGTATTCCACTTTTTAAAGCGACGTTTAAAACAAATTGGAAGTTGTTGCTCATGTTTACAGCTGTTATGATTTTCTATTCGCTGACGATCATGTTTATGTATGATCCGGTTGTCATTGACTCAATGGAGGCAATGTTGAAATTACTGCCACAGGAGTTGATTAAGGCGTTTGGTTATCAATTACAGGTTCCTAGTTATGTAGGATTCGTGGCGTCTTATTTCTATGGATTTCTGGCGGTAGGGTTTCCTACTATTTTTACAGTCATCGTCGGTTATCGTTTGGTAGGAAAGATGGTGGATAATGGATCTATGGCGTATCTGTTGGCCACTCCTAATTCCAGATTTAAAATCGTTTTGACTCAGGCCATCGTGTTTGTGCTGATGTTGGCTTTATTGGTAGTAGGTATCATTGTGGCAGGTATTATCTTTTCAGAAATGAGATTTCCTGGCGAATTGGAAATGGACAAATTTCTGTTGGTCAATGTCACTTTGTTTTTCTATCTGTTTGCGATCAGTTCGATAAGTTTTTTGGCTTCGTGTCTGTTTAATGATGGGAAAAATGCGGTCTTGTTAGGGACTTCACTTCCTGTGGGTTTTTTGATTTTTCAAATGCTAAGAGCACAGGGAGATACGTTGGAAGTATTTAAGTATTTTACCTTACTTACGCTTTATCAACCCAATGATATCATTGTTGCAGGTTATCAGCCGTGGCCGATGGTTGCGTTGGCTGTTATCGGTTTTGTTTTGTATAGTTTGTCGTTTGTGATTTTCAAGCGACGTAATCTGCCGATTTAAATATACCGGTTTCAAGACCGGTTTTTTTTTGTTATTTTTTTGTTTAACGAAGTCTGAAAAACTTTTTCAAGAAAGTGTTGTTTTAGTGTTGACATAGGGTTGGGGTATTTGATATTATGTACAAGCCTGCTCGAAGAGGGGCAAAAAAAACAAGTCGATTGATCTTTGAAAACTAAATAGGAAACACCAAGTACAAGACAAAAATTTTAAATTTTAACTCGTCAGAGTAAAAAAATAATGAGCAGATCAAATGGAGAGTTTGATCCTGGCTCAGGATGAACGCTGGCGGCGTGCCTAATACATGCAAGTCGAACGGAGAGATAGCTTGCTATCTCTTAGTGGCGAACGGGTGAGTAATACATAAACAATCTACCCATACGACTGGGATAACCGTTGGAAACGATGGCTAATACCGGATAGGTGAGAAGGAGGCATCTTCTTCTTATTAAAGTTGGGCTACAACACGTGTGGATGAGTTTATGGCGCATTAGCTAGTTGGCGGGGTAAAGGCCCACCAAGGCGATGATGCGTAGCCGACCTGAGAGGGTGACCGGCCACACTGGGACTGAGACACGGCCCAGACTCCTACGGGAGGCAGCAGTAGGGAATTTTCGGCAATGGGGGAAACCCTGACCGAGCAACGCCGCGTGAGTGATGAAGGCCTTCGGGTTGTAAAGCTCTGTTGTAAGGGAAGAATAGCGATGATAGGGAATGATCATCGAGTGACGGTACCTTACCAGAAAGCCACGGCTAACTACGTGCCAGCAGCCGCGGTAATACGTAGGTGGCAAGCGTTATCCGGAATTATTGGGCGTAAAGGGTGCGTAGGCGGCCATTTAAGTCTAAGGTGAAAGTTCGAAGCTCAACTTCGAATTGCCTTAGAAACTGGGTGGCTAGAGTGCAGGAGAGGGCAATGGAATTCCATGTGTAGCGGTAAAATGCGTAGATATATGGAGGAACACCAGTGGCGAAGGCGGTTGCCTGGCCTGTAACTGACGCTGAAGCACGAAAGCGTGGGGAGCAAATAGGATTAGATACCCTAGTAGTCCACGCTGTAAACG
>CAKMJZ010000068.1 GCA_927435855.1 uncultured Erysipelotrichaceae bacterium | reverse complement strand
AACCGCCCAAGATTTCTGTTAAGAAGATATTGCGGTCGATTAAGTATGCCAATGCTTGACGGACTTCAACGAATTTAGTCGGACCGAAGTCTGTATGGTAAGCAAT
Organism: uncultured Erysipelotrichaceae bacterium; assembly: GCA_927435855.1. Classification (GTDB taxonomy): domain Bacteria; phylum Bacillota_I; class Bacilli_A; order Erysipelotrichales; family Erysipelotrichaceae; genus UBA2227. The sequence continues at coordinate 21,358 of CAKMJZ010000068.1, read as the reverse complement.
CAAACCATAACCGTTACGTAAGTAAGAAACTACGTCAGCGGTTGTAGCTGCTTTAGCTTTTTCGATCTTATTACCTTGAACAACACCGGATACTAAGTCGATGTCTCCAGAAATAACAAGGTCAACGTCTGTGTTTTGGTCAACGTATTTAACGATGACAGTTTCCAATTTAGCTGTTACGCCGCGATAATCGCCAGCATAGTTCGGGTTGTTCTTTAATGTAACAACGTCGTTTTCAAAGCTTTCGAATGTAAACGGACCAGAAACAACGGTCGGTTTGAAACGTTCTGTAGTAGCTACTTTTTGAGCAACAGCAGCAACATCACCAACTAAACCATTTCCTTCTTCATTGAAGGTCAAATCCGGTGCCCAAGAAGCCATCGGAGACGGACCGAATGCAGCATACGTAACTTCGTAGAAATACGGAAGTTCTTCAGCAGCGATCGTAACTGCGAAGTTATCATCGTCGACGAGCTTAACGCCTGGGAAAGTAGCTACATCACCTTTTTTGTAAGCAGCATATCCTACCAAGGAATCGCCTGTAGAAGAACTAGCTCCTGCAGCAGTCCAAGCCGGATGAGCAGCAAATAATATGCCGAATACGAAGTCTTTCGCTGAAACTGCAGAACCATCAGACCATTTAACACCTTTTTTAATTGTAAAGGTATACGTCTTATTTCCTGCGTCGTCAACGCTGGTAACCATTTTTTCAACTACGGTTTCATTGAGAACGAATTCTCCAGCCGGAGTTGTAGTATAGGTCGGGTATTCCCAGATCATGGTGCGAATCGAATTGTCATAAGCGCTGTTCCCGAAACCGGCAACGAAGTCACCGTTCATTTTCGGGGTACCAACGATCAGTGTACCGGAAGGTCCACTAGATGTAGGTCCACAGGCAGCCAATGAAGCGGCTAACAATGCGATCGCAATTAAAGAAATTAACTTTTTCATTTTTCCTCCTTAAATGTGAGATACAGATCCCGTCTGTATTGTAGTCATTATATCCATACTTGCCTCGAAAGTCAAGAAGCGCAGTAAACATTTACTTTCAAATGTAAATTTTTTCATAAAATTATCATTAATTTTCAGACAATAAAATCAAATGAACAAATTCACAAGATGTTTGAGTTAAGAATCACGCAAAAAAAATATACTGCTAGTTGAAAAACGGAAAAAGCTGGCAAATGCGAACAAAAATGTGTCCTATTTATTCCCAAAATCGAGCATTCTATGAAAATTTCTTACATTAAAATTTTCATTCTCGATTAGATGAAAATTGCATTTTATCCCTTTCTTGCCAGCCAAAAAGAAAAATAATGACAAATTTCTGCTCTATTGGTATAATAGTTCGTGCACGGAGGAATACCCAAGTGGTTGAAGGGACCGGTTTCGAAAACCGGCAGGGGTCACAAGCCCGCGCGGGTTCAAATCCTGCTTCCTCCGCCAGTAAAAACAAACACAACGAGTGATCGTTGTGTTTTTCATTCAGAATCTATAATCAAATGTGATACTTTGAAGAAAATATATAACGCCCAAGCAATCAAAAGCAAGTGCAAGACATCATTCGCATTGAACCATATTCCCCTTTGCCACAACCAAGTGGAAATACCAGATAGAAAAAACGCGAAATAGGCGATCGTTATCAACAACATCCCTACCCAAGCTTTAATTAGCCGGATATCGATTAACTTCTTTGATTTTCGGAGGTTTTTGAGATTTAAAAGAAACATTAAGACATATGAAGGAACCAAGAACAGCACCATCAGTTCAAATGATATTAAAAACTGATTGGGCAAAAGTATACCAGCAAGTAAGATGACTGAATATATAAACCCCATAATCAAAGCATAACCCGCAAAGTATTTTCGAACACGACTCTGTCCGCAACAATGACTAACCGCAACGACCAATAACTTAACACTTAGCACATACAAAAAAAGATACGCGATTTCCCACGAAGTTGTCCATAAACACAACGTCCTCCCAGCACATTTTAATTCATAACTGAAAATCTGATAACTGACACCGGCACTAAACGTCGACAAACTCCATGCCAGCATACTTAAGCCAAACCATATACGTGATCTTTGATTATTTGCATTTTTTAGAAATCGAAATGCTAATAATAGAATCACAATCGCAAGTAAAAAAACAAAAAAAGTTGAAGAAGGTTCCGCTAAAACTAAATCATTCCACACAACATACCAGTGACTCTGTAACCACTCTTGAGGAGTGATTCCCCATTCTATTTCATTGATTTTACCAAAAGCTAACCAAAACGGAATGTAACCCATGTATCTCATATATTTCTCCCTAATTACATTAAAGATATCATATGAAGACAAAACTTACATCAAAATAAAAAAACAGTCCCGAAGGACTGAATAAACTATTTTTTACGCATGTAGTATGGAACTACATACTTTTGAACACCATTTTGATAACGGATGACCGGACTGCCCTCAATCAACGGACGCATATAATCTAATGCTTCTTGCGCGACACCGCGATAATTCGGCAACATCCACTCTAACGGGAAACTCTTGACATGATTAGCCACATTGCTCGCCTTGGTCGCAAAGTATTCAACATTGTAAACTTCACCCTCAACACGCTTAACACCGACCATCATTCCTGTAAAAGCTTTATCAGCTGAGCGCATGTGAGCAGACAAACCAAGCTTGAACGATTCTTCCACATCCGTAAACGATTGATCGGTCGCATGACAGCGCTGAGCCGTTGATAAATCTTGAACTTTAACCCGATTCGCTGCACCGGAATCTAAAATCAGATTCTTGACCGCATTACCGGCACCACCCAACACGGCATGACCGAAACCATCATTCTTCGCCTCACCAGCCGCTAGATAGGTCCCGTCCGCATAACGGACACCTTCCGAAACAACAACATAGCACTTATTCTTCTCAGCGATGCTCTTACGAACTTCACCTAAAAATACTTCCTTATCAAACGCTTCTTCCGGTAGTACCACCAAATCAACGATACCGCTCAAACAAGCCGAAGCTGCTAACCAACCGGCATCACGTCCCATGGTTTCCAACACAAATACTTCCTCACGGGTATAGACATTAACATCCAACCACGTTTGTAGTGCCGTATTGGCAATAAACTTCGCAGCACTGCCATATCCCGGACAGTGATCAGTGACCATCAAGTCATTATCGACCGTTTTTGGACAACCGACAAAACGATGATTCGTGATTCCCTTTGCCTGTGCATACTCACTCAGCGAAGCTACCGTGTCCATGGAGTCATTACCACCGATATAAAACATCGTTTCAATGTTATACTTATCCAAAACTTCGAAAATACGCTCAAAGTCTGCCACATTACTTCTCTTTAGTTTATAACGACAAGAACCCAAAGCACTTGCCGGTGTCTGACGGAGCACATAGTTTTCCTCTTCGCTCATATTTGTCAAATCAACTAACATTTCCTTAAGGATCCCCTCAACACCATGTAAACCACCATAAACAATGTCATACACCTGATTTAACTGATTACCCTTGACTACCCCGGCTAACGTCGCATTGATGACCGATGTAGGACCACCCGACTGGGCTACCAAACAATTTGCCATAATTTCCTCCTTAGTTTTATTACGTCGTAATTATACAATAAAATAGCCCTAAAAAAAAGGGGACGTTGTCCCCTACTTCATCGCACTTAACGAACGATATAAGTAATTCGGCGTGTTTTCCTTGGTAATAAAACCCAAATCATACATCCACTTCATCAAAAAGAAAGGATCACGCGTCATTAATCGACCCAACAATACAACATCCGCCTTATCATTGTCGATGATATCCGCGATATGCTCACGTTCAGTGATTAATCCCGCAGTTGCCAATGGCAAACTAGTTATAGTTTTTGCCTGAGTAGCCAAATGTACCTGATACATCGGATAAACATTCATTGAAACTGAAGCAACACCGCCACTAGACATATTAATCAAAGAAACCCCTAAACGATCCAATCGCTTGACCGTTTCCTTGGTTTCCTCAATATGACGTCCGCCATCCGCATATTCATCACCGCTCAAACGCACAAACACAGGACCGTCAAATTCCTTTAATACAGCCTCAACGACTTGTTGTAATAACAGTCCTTTATCCACTCCATAAGCATCCGTGCGCTTATTGGTAAGTGGTGATAAAAACTGATTCAATAAATAACCATGCGCACTGTGAACTTCCACAAAGTCATATCCCAGCTGGCGCGCCCATTTAGCTGCACTTTCAAAATCCGAAACAACCTTGTTAATATCTGCAAGTGTCGCTTCTTCAACACCATCAACCAACGCACTAGCACTGATCCGACGACAACCCGCCTTCATCGACTTTGCTCCGGCATGATTAAGTTGAATCCCAAATTTCACCGGATAAACATGAACACTATCGACGACCCGCTTTAGCGCTTCTCTTTGACGTGGCTGATGAATGCCTAAACAATAATCTGAAATATACCCATTCTCATTGACCGAGGTTGCCTCTTGAATAATAAATCCCGGTTGTCCCATTGCGAAAGTCGTATAGTGCGTTAAGTGAAAATCTTGAGCGACTCCATCTCTTTTCAAGCACATATACGTACACATCGGAGCCACCCCGACTCGATTGGCTATCTTCATCTTCTTAAACATCATTGGCTCAAAAACTTTCATACTCATTTCCCCTCCACACTTTCCTGCAGTTCTTCCCAACGCGCAATCAAACGCGCGATGGCATTGTGTGCATCATCAATCTGATCATCCAAATCCTTCATCTTCTGATAATCATGGTAGTATTCCGGTTCAAAACGCTTCTCACGCAAACCCTCTAGTTCTGCTTCAGATTCTGTGATCTGCTTTTCAATCTTCGCCAGTTCCCTTGTTAGATCTTTCTTCTGCTTAACCTGTGCCAACCGCTCTACCTTTTGCTCTTCTTTGACAGAGATTGTTGGTTCCGCTCTCTTTTGTTCGATATTAAGCGGATAATACGTTGCCTTGCCTTGCTCAAATACCAGGCGTGACGTCGCGATTTTCTCTATGAAGTAACGGTCATGGGAAACAAAGAGAATCGTTCCCTCATAGCCCGTCAGCGCGTCTTCTAGGGCTTCTTTTCCCGGAATGTCCAAGTGATTGGTCGGTTCATCAAGAATGAGCAGATTAGCTTGTTTAAGCATGAGTTTAGCAAGCAGAAGGCGTACCCTCTCACCACCCGAACAAACCGATACTGACTTAAATACATCATCCCCAGAGAATAAGAAACGTCCCAACACTGTTCGCACTTGCGTTTTATCTAAATCCGGAAAATCATCCCAGATTTCCTCAAGCACGGTCTTTTGTGATGAAAACTGAGCATGATCTTGATCGAAGTAACCGACTTCGATCTGATGACCAAGCATCAGCTCACCCGCAAGCAAAGGTGTTTGACTGACAATAGTTTTCAAAAGTGTCGACTTACCGGTACCATTATCACCCATAATTGCTACCTTGTCCCCACGCAAGATCTGCATTGAGATATTTGCCAGGGGTTGGTCATATCCAATGACACACTGATCTAAAATCAAAACATCCTTAGCTCCCCGAATCTTTGAAACGAAATTCGCCGCAAAACTGCGACCTTCACCCTTCGGCTTCTCAATTTTATCCATCCGCTGTAAATATTTTATCTTCGATTGAGCAAACGCTGCTTTCGATCGTTTATAACGAAACTTCTCGATGAGCGCTTCCAATCGCTCGATATCCTTTTGTTGGCGGTTATAAGCTGACAATTGCTTCTCTAAATTGGTCGTCTTCTGATGAAGATAACTACTATAGTTACCCGTGTAACGCGTCGTCTTGTAACCATCGATATCAATGACCGTATTAGCCACTTTATCCAAAAAGTAGCGATCATGAGATACAAAGACTATCGCCTTAGGATAGTAAATCAGATATCCCTCCAACCATTCGATCGTCGATATATCGAGGTGATTGGTCGGTTCATCCAAAAGCAAAATATCGGGTTTACTTAGCAAAAGTTTTGCAAATGCCAGACGAGTCTTCTGCCCTCCCGAAAAGGTCTTGATCGGGCGCAGTAAATCAGCCTCCACAAATCCCATTTTTGTAAGTACTGTTTTCATCTCAGAATCAAATGTATATCCCCCGGCCATTTCAAAAGCATGCAACAAAGAATCATATTGAAACAAGAGTTTTTCGTCGTGCTCGCTTTGCAAAGCGACATGCATCTGCTCCAACTGTTCTTGCATCTTGTGAATAAAGGCAAATTCCTCACTGAAAGTTTCTTCGACACTAATCTCCTCATCCGCAAACGACGTTTGACTAAGTACACCCAGTCGGACTTGATTGCTTTTGTGAATGACACCATCGTCTAAATCGATTTCTGAGGAGATAATTTTCAGTAAAGTTGTCTTTCCACTGCCATTAGGACCAACGACAGCGATTTTCTCATTACCACGAATCTCAAATTGTAACTGCTTAAATATGAGTTGGCTGCCAAATGACTTGGTACCCTGACTAATCTGATATAACATATAAACCTACTTTCCTTAAGGCAACCGCTGAAGGCCCAAATAGTTAGCATAACCTTCGGCTGTCACCCGGGCATAATTTTCAATTTGGCTATTCCACTGCACGACCGAAGGTGCGTGTGTGATGTACATATATTCGATCGTTACCGTGTGCATACCCAATCGGCTTTCACCAGCAAATGAATAATTCTCATCCCTTGCTTTTTGCGAGTAATTACCGGCTGATAATGCAATACCGCCGGACTCCCGAATAACCATTCGACCATCAAAACCGTCCGACCGTCCGCTAGGCACAACTCCCGGTATCGAACCCGTTCCACGGATTCCGGTTGACTTCAGATTTGTGTTATCGATCAGATATCGAAAGATAGCAGACGGAAGTCGCGTAGATGCAAATGAAGAGTATACGACTTGCATCCCCGTCACATTACTGTTTCCGGCACCTACGGCCTGTAATTCTATATAATATTTGGCATTGCTTAAATAAGCGCGATGCAAACGTCCTTCGAGGTTGTATGTGTTGACGATTTCATCACCTTCACGCGTCAATCGAACCTTTAATCCATATTGTTCAAATTCCGATTTAAGCAATGCCGCCATCCGTAACATCTCATTAGCCTCGATCACATCGTTGACTCGATAGCCAAAGTCCGTATAACCCAAATCTCTATGCAAATGTCCGGGATCAATTACGATATCATAGATATCCTCATCATCCTGTTGAGCTGTGTGAACATGAAAAAACAAATAGTTTTTATCCATCGTCGGATCACCTTCTGTGTCATTCTCCAACAAAAAGCGATCAGCGATAACATCAATATAACTAAATGATCCATTTCGACGGATGGTCGTAAAGCTATCCCTAAAGATCTCCTCGCTTAAAACACGATGTCTTTGAAGATTAATCATGACGTAAACTTCATAAAACCCTTCCTCAATATCTTCCATAGGAATTTGTCCATCGACTGTAGATTCGAGCATATATACACGTTCCAAACCATCACACAAATTAATCAAGATCACGGTTTTACCAATAAACAAGTCTTTCTTACCCAAAACATAATTCGAGTTAAAGATATTTAACGTTTCACCATAGACAAAATAATCGCTGATTTGAGTTGTTGGGGTATAAGAGGCTGATGTCTTTTCTCGGGATTGTTGGGCATTGAACTCGCATATCGTCTTTACTACAGGTTTCTCAGTTTCGTTTGGCCACAACAAAGACCCCGCCACATACACCAGCAAAATCGCCAGCAAAATCACAGGAATGACATATCTCCATTTCGGTTTGCGTTGTCTGCGATAAACCGCTCTAGGTTGTAAAAGCATTCAATCATCCTTCGCTTCGTCAGAAAAGAAATCATCTTTATATGACCTTCTTTATTATAAAAGAATTCACGCGGCACTACAACCCAATAAAAAATCTCCCTGAGGGAGATTAATATTCAAGATTTCGTGGTGTGCGGGCAAAGGGAACAACATCACGGATATTGGTAATTCCCGTGAGGTACATTAAGAACCGCTCAAACCCCAAGCCAAAGCCGGCGTGTTTGACACCTCCGTAACGGCGCAAGTCCAAATACCACTGCATACTTTCTTCTTCGACATGAAACTCAGCCATACGGCTTCTTAGAACGTCCAGACGTTCTTCCCGCTGGGAACCGCCAATCAACTCACCGACACCCGGGACTAACAAGTCACAAGCCGCAACCGTTTGATTATCATCATTCAACCGCATATAGAAAGCTTTGATATCTTTTGGATAATCCGTTAAAAATACCGGACCGTCCACGACTTTTTCACAAATGTAGCGTTCATGCTCTGATTGAAGATCCATTCCCCATTTGACAGGATACTCGAATTTCACATCAGCCTTTTGAAGATGCTCGATGGCTAAGGTATATGGCATGCGCACAAAACGCGAGCTAACAACTCGCTCTAAGCGCTCAAGTAATGTCTTATCAATCATCTCATTGAAAAATTTCATCTCTTCCGGACAGTTTTCCAAGACATAGTTAATACAAGAAACAACCATATCTTCCATCAAGTCCATATCATCCGCCAAATCCGCAAAAGCGATTTCCGGCTCAATCATCCAAAATTCACTCGCATGCCTTGCAGTATTTGAGTTTTCAGCTCTAAAGGTCGGCCCAAAGGTATACACATCTCTAAATGCCAACGCGAAGGCTTCAGCCTGTAATTGCCCAGATACTGTCAAGCTTGCTTTTTTACCGAAGAAATCCTCTTCGTAATTAGCATCTTTGCGTGTGGTTACCGTAAATACTTCCCCGGCACCTTCCGCATCGTTTCCAGTGATGATCGGAGCATGAACGTAGATAAATCCCTGATTTTGGAAAAATTCATGGATCGCCATCGATAAGACCGAACGTACACGAAAAACAGCACTAAAGGTATTAGTGCGTGGACGAAGATGAGCAATTTCTCGCAAATATTCAAAGGAATGGCGCTTCTTTTGTAAAGGATAGCTCGGATCGCATGCACCTTCTAAAATAACCTCTTTGACTTCAATCTCAAAGGGTTGTTTATTCTGTGGTGTCAACACGAACTTACCGGTGATCGTCAAAGCCGTTCCGGTCAGGTATTTGGCCGTATCCGCAAAATTGATCAATGTGTTAGGATAGACACATTGGCAATTACGGAAGTATGTACCGTCATTGAGTTCGATGAAACCGACGTTATTATTGGAACGATTCGTTCTTACCCATCCCTGAATTTGAACATAGTCCAACCCATCGACTTCCATCGGATTTCCGTCTTGCACGATTTCATACAGTTCGCGCACTGTCATATAAACAGCCATCATCTTACTCCTTGCTTCTATATTAGAAATTGTTTACTTGAAAAATCAATTCCTGTATTGTCGACACGACATCGACCGTACGGACGATCACACCTTTCGGTGCCTGGATATGCTCATGGGTAAAATTGACGATTCCGACGATTCCGGATTCAATCAAAAGATCCACCGTTTCTTGAGCGTTGCCTGAAACTGTCAATATAGCAATACGACAGCCTTCTGGCAAATATTGTTTTAAGTCGCGCAAATGGTATACCGGAACTTCGGATAAAGATCCGATTTTATCGTTATCGGTGTCAAATGCACAGACGATTTCACCTACTACATGATTCCAGCGGTTGTAATTCATCAATGCGCGGCCTAAATTCCCAGCACCGACCAAGATGAGTTTCTCATCAAAATTAACGCCTAACTGGCCATTAAATACATCAATCAGACTAGCCACATCATAGCCGTAGCCTTGTTTTCCTAATGAACCGATAAACGAAAAATCGCGACGAATCGTTGTAGATTCAATATCAACGAAATTTCCCAGTTCACGGGACATAATGCGCTCGACTCCCATATGATGTAATTTGCGAAGAGCTTTTAAATAGATTGGATAACGTTGCAGTGTAGCCTTTGGTACTTTGTTTTGTTTCATTTCATTCACCCTTGTACATCATATCACAAATGCTTTGATTTGTGAATAATCTGTCGAATTAAACTTCTAAATCGAATCCGGCATTAGCCGATGTCGAAAAATCCGCTCGTATTCCCTTCTTAAACGCAACCGCTCCGGCTGCACCAATCATGGCTGCGTTGTCGGTGGTACACCACAACGGAGGGATCGATAAAGCAATGTTCGGATAGCTATCCATCATTTTTGTCAGTCGATCGCGAAGACGTGAATTTGCCGAAACACCACCTGCCAGTACGACTTGACGGACTTCGACAGTCTCAATTGCCTTCTTTGTCTTAAGCAAAACTTCATCCAAAACAGCTTCCTGAAAGGTATACGCCAAATTTGCTTTGTTCAACTCTCTGCCATGCTTTTCTTCTTTTAAAACCAATTGCAGAACCGCTGATTTTAATCCGCTAAACGAAAAGTCTAGTGGCTTTTCAGTTCTTACTCTTGGCAGTACATATTGGGTTGTTCCCTGTTTAGCCAAGGCATCGATAGCCGGCCCACCGGGATATCCCAGTTCCATGACTCGGGCAACTTTATCATAAGCTTCCCCGATCGCATCATCTTGCGTTGTTCCCAGAATTTCAAAATCATAGTCTTCCTTCATATATACCAACTCAGTATGTCCCCCTGAAACCACAAGAGCCAATAATGGGAATTTTATTTCAGTCACAAAGGCGTTGGCATATATGTGACCAGCGATGTGATGTACAGGGACTAAGGGTTTTTTAAAATACCATGCCAACGTTTTTGAGGCAAGTACACCAATGTGCAAAGACCCAATCAAGCCCGGACCTTGCGTAAAGGCAATCGCATCCACATCGTCCATCGTAACACCAGATTTCCCAATGGCTTCTTTGAGCACCACTGAAATCTGTTCGATGTGTAAGCGTGAAGCGACTTCCGGCATGACCCCGCCAAAGGCACGGTGTGTATCGATTTGTGAGGAAACGATATTCGATAAGACTTTATTACCATTTTCAATAAAAGCAATCGCTGTCTCATCACAACTTGTTTCAATAGCGCATATCAGAGATTTATTTGACAAGATTCTTCACCTCCGCCATCATTTCATAAGCATCTTCATGATTGTCCGAATAATAATTTTTTCGGACTTTGGAAACTTTATAGCCAAAATATTCATATAATGCAATGGCCGGTTGATTGGATACCCTTACTTCCAGAAATATCTGATTGACACCATTGTTTTTTGCATGGTGATGAATCATCTCTAACATTTTCTTGGCATACCCTTTACGTTGATAAGCTTTGTGTACGCCGATAGTCGATATTTCTGCTCGTTCATAAATAATCCAAGCACAACTGGCGGAAACGATTTTTTCTTCAACGATGCCCACCAAACAAAGTGAAAACGGATTTTCATTGAGTTCAAAAAGAAAGTGCTCACGATTCCAAGGTGCTGAGAAAAGTTCTTTTTCTAATAACAAGACTTCCTCAATATCCTGTTCATTCATATGTCGGATGATCATAACTGATACTCCTGATTGCTCTTTAAATAAAGCGGAATCAATGCATCGATATCTTCAACTAAAGTAGCATATCGGATGCAAGTCATTATGCCATCCTTGATATCCATCCAACGTTCAGTTTCTTTAATCAGATGTAAATCTCCGGCGAACTGCCAATCAGGATGATTCTCTTTGAGCTGTTGTACTTGTTCAATCGTAAATATTGAAGCATCATCAACCAATAGACCTTCATTAACCAGGCCGCCATAAGCCCTTGAGGATCGGGCATCAAGCAAAACAAACGTGTTTTTACTAGATCCGGCAATCAGTTGTAAAGACGTTGTTGTAAAGATAGATATAGGTGCGACACTGGCCAACACTTTTGCGACAGTCATGGCAATTCGTACACCGGTATAACTGCCCGGACCTTGTGTCAAGATGACAGATTCAAGTTGACGAGGTTGCCAATCGGCTTCTGTAAAGCACTCATTAATCGCATCCATGACTTTTTCAGATTGTGATTTGAAAGCATCTTGATGAAAAAGTGAAACAATGACATCATTTTCTACACAGGCAACTGTCAAATGTCGGTGTGCCGTATCGATAAAAAGTTGTTTCATATGATACCCTCCAATACGTATGACAATGTGTTGTCACACGAAAAATGAAACAGCCTCGAGTACTCATCGATACGTGTGATGAGAATATCAATGCGGCTTTTGGGTAATATATCTTCAATGTACTTCGGCCACTCAACCACACACACCCATTGCGAATCAAAAAATTCATCAAATCCCAAATCCTGATGTAATCCTTCCAAGCGATACGCATCGATGTGAATCAGATTCAGTCGACCCTGATAAATCTTACTGATGGTAAAGGTCGGACTGTTTACAGTTTTTTCTACGCCTAAACCTTTTGCGAGTCCTTGGGCAAAAGTTGTTTTCCCCGCACCTAAATCACCTTGCAAGGTAATCAAGATGCCTTTATCTATGGATTGGCCAAGTTGTTGGGCCATTTGTTTTGTTTCTTGGGCAGAATAAGTTTGTTTAGTCAATTCCATACATACACTCCTATCTTGAGTATTATATCATATGAAAACTCTCGTTGGCCGAGAGTTTGATAGTTAGAATAACAGTGAAACGACAAACCCACCCAATAGCAATGTCAACAAAACAACGTAAATGAAGACATCTCCTCGGATCATTGGCTTCTCAACACTTATTACACAAAACTCCGGAAACTGCTCACAGAATTTATCCGCTGGCTTATAAAGCCATTTCTCGACATTCAACCAACTCGGTAAATGAGCGTGGAATAAATGGAATTTCACACCGATATAGAAAATTGCGGCTCCTAGTGCATAAACCAGCGCCATATTCTGAAGATCCTTCAGATTGAAGAAATTCATGCCTACGATGTACTTACTTATAAACGATGGATCATAGGAGAATGAAAGCAATGCCTTGATCAAGAAATTGTCCATCAGCCACGAAGGGAAAATCCCGATAAAAACAATCATCACGGCAAGAGCGACCATAGCCCGTGTCATCCACTTATTCTTCGGTTTGATACTGTTAAACTGCTCTGGTAGCTTACCTAAGAAAATATAGCTGTAAAACTTCATAAACGAACTGACGGTTCCGGCACTCACCAACGTGAATAACCACTCGGCATAGCGAAAACTGCTATCGCCATACTCATACGCTTCAATGATGGCATGATGCAAGATCGACTTACTCGCAAATCCGTTGAACCCTGGCATACCGGTAATCCCCAATACACCAATCAAAGCTAACAGCGCAACTACCGGCATTTTCTTCCATAATCCACCTAAGCGGTACATATTGGTTTCCTTAGTAGTAAAGTAAACGGCTCCGGCAGACATAAATAAAAGTGCTTTAAACAAGCCGTGGTTAATCATGTGATAAAGACTGCCACTTAATCCCATGGCTCCTTTGTATCCCAGATAAGCAGCTACACCGATACCCAACACGATATAACCCATCTGCGATACACTGTGGTAAGCCAGCATCTTTTTGACATCTTCCTGAATCAAGGCCAGAAACACGCCGACGACCATGGTCAAAATACCCAACCAGATGAGAACGCGGCCGATATTGGCAGAAGTGAGCCATAGATTGACATCAGCTAATGAAAGTGAATTGCGATCAACGGAAAAAACAATAGCCGCTACCCTTAAGATTCCATAAGCCGCAACCTTCGTTAGAATTCCTGATGACAAAGCATTTAATGAAAAAGGCGCAGCCTTGTACACTTTGGGAAGCCAAAAGTGAAAAGGTACAAGCCCGGCTTTTATCCCAAATCCAATGATAAACAATCCGGCAATAATGTACTTTACAAATCCCAACTGACTGAATTTATCGGCCAATTGAATCCACTCAATACTACCTGTATAAGCAAATAACAACACGATGCCACTTAAGATACTCAACCCACCGACGATGCCCATCGTGATGTACATCTTACCCGCTTCAAGTGCTTCTTCACGATAGTGAACGATCATTCCATAGGTAGTGAAGGTCATAATTTCAAAGAATAAGAAGAAGGCCAATAGATCATTGGCCATAAGTGTGCCTATCGTCGCAACATACGTAATAACCATGAAAAAGTAAAAACTTTTCTCGTGAAGTTGATTTCTTAGTTCATCGAAACTAAAAAGCGATGTTACAGTAAACATGATTGAAGCAAATACCATCAAAACATAATTAATCAAATCGATTTTAAAGGATATCCCCATTCCGAAAATTTGGTCAAAGGTGTAAATGATCGGACTTTCGATGATGCGGGGGAAGGTAAGCATAATGAGTATAGTCGAAATCAAGAAATAAAAGGTTACAGAAAAACGGCGAAAATACCGATGTCGATGATCGATCAGCGGTTCGACGATGGCTTCAAATAAGCCGTAAAATATCAGGATCAGGGGCAACCATAGAATGACGGCCGAAGTCAGTATGTTCATAGCAAAACCTTTCAATAAGTAAGACTATCTTAACTTGTATGCATGATAACTGTCAAGAAACAACAATTTAAAAGCTGATGTTTGTCATCAGCTTGCTTTAAAATTCTAACTGAACACGACTAAGGCAATCAATGCTGTTGTTACAATGACCGTATATATCAGCACATCACCTTTGATTAAGGAGTTTTCGTAGCGACTGGTAAACAAATCCGCAGTCATAACCAGACGATTCATGAAACTTAATGGCTTGGGTTCAACTGATCCATCATCACTAAACGGATTTACAAATTCAGAACTCTTAGAGATGACATCCGCGTCCGTTTTACAATTACCTAGTATATAGCAATACCATTGTAATACTTTATTGATCGGATAGAACACCAAATACTCGATGTTCATCCATTGTGGAAAGTGAATATGGAACAAGTGAAACTTTATTCCGGTAATAAACATGACCGTACCTAAAGCATAAATGCCAGCCATTTCTGTTAAAGCCGAAGGTGTGAAATATTTCAAACCGACAATGTACTTATCAATAAAAGCAGGATCGTACGTAACTGTTCGAACTGCTGGCAAAATAAAGGCATTAAGCAAATAATCAGGTCTCAAACCGATGATGATAATGAGTGCGGCAATCGCTGCCATCGCCATTTCCATCGTTTTAAAAGTTTGTTTGGTATAATGAGCTCCCTTTTCTTTTCCTAAAAAGACAAAGCCAAAGAGTTTTAAGAAAGAACAGACCGTACCAGCACTAATAATATTAAAGATAATTTCTGCGGCTTTAAATGATGGAGCGCCGTATTGATAAGCTTCGATGATGGCGTGATGCAATATCGACTTACTGATAAAACCATTGAATCCCGGCATGCCGGTAATTCCAAAGACCGCAATCAGACAGATGAGCGCTGTAAATGGTAATCGCTTCCACAAACCACCCAACTTATACATATTCAATTCATGGGTATACATATAGACGACTCCGGCAACCATAAATAACAACGACTTAAATAAGGCATGATTGATAATATGATACAGTGCCCCGGAATAGCCCATCGCTCCTTTATACCCTAAGTAAACCGCAACGCCGATACCCAAAACAATATAACCCATTTGAGAAACGCTGTGATACGCAAGCATCCGCTTGATATTGGATTGTTGCAAGGCCATAAATACACCGATGGCCATCGTGATGATTCCCAACCAAATCAATCCGAATCCGAAGGATTTAGATACACTCCACAAAACATCTTTATAATCTGTAATTTGAAAGGACATTGGGAATAAGTAAGTCGTCGCCACTCTCAAAATACCGTAAGCGCCGATTTTAATCATGATTCCAGATAATAATGCACTGGCCGGAGTAGGAGCTACCGGATGAGCTTTGGGTAGCCATACATGAACAGGAGCCATTCCTGCCTTGATCGCAAAGCCAAACATGATCAAACCGAAAATAAGATAGCGTATATTTCCCATATTAATAAGTTTATCTGCCATAGGCACAAACGACAGATTACCTGTATAAACACTTAGTAAAATCATACCCAGCAGAATAGCCAATCCGCCGATAACACCAATGTATAAATAACTATACCCTGCGCTTAGACTTTCCTTGCTTTCTCCATGAGAAACCAGCATGTATGAGCTAAAGGTCATGATTTCAAAGAACATAAACATCGTAAACAAATCTCCTGCCATTACTGTTCCTAAAATAGCACTGAACGTCACTGACATAAAGAAATAAAAGCGGCTTCGATGATTTTCATCTAACATGTATTTATGTGAATAAATCATGACTGGTAACCACAAAATAGAAGTCGTCATTGCTAAGGTTAATGATAGCATATCAACTCTAAACGAAAAGCCAAATCCGAGCAACTGATTCAAAGAGTATGTCAATGTTCCATCAAGTGCATGAGGGTACATAGCTAATACCAAAACAAGTGTTATAAACGTCGTATAAACGACCGTGACATCACGGGCATTGTCGGACTTACGACCACCCAACCATTCAATTACCCCGCCAATCAGAGGCGTAGCAATAACAATCAACGGCAATGCCTCAATATCAACGATATATTTAATTAGCTTCTCAAGTAAAACAATCTTGAATCCTAAAAAAGACAAACCAATGTTGGATTGTGTCAATACGATAAAATAGCCTAAGATTAAAACCGTGACAATCATCACGGATATAGAACTCAATGAGAATATGTTAAACCTTGAAAACAGACTGTCTTCAATTGGTTTAGATACTTTTTGTTGGCTCGAATTTTTGATCATGAGTCCTCCGCATACATGGTGAATCTACTTTGTTATATTATTAACAAAAGGATTCCTCCCGATTTAGATTATATTCCAAAAATTCACAAATTACAAGTTAACGAGCGCTAATTTCATCAGGATAAAAAGATATTTACGGCTTGGGTAATGAAATTCATCACCAATGTCGGATAAAAACCAGTCAAAAGACATAAAAACCCTATCGTAACTAACGAAAAGAGCATGGGAAGAGGTAGTACCTCAATATGCATCGAAATGTTTTTACTTTTTGGTTCCTTTAAGAATGCTGAAATAACGATAGGTAAGTAATATACCGCATTTAGATAACTGCTTAACAAAATAACCGCTAAAAGCAGAGGTTGCCCTGCTCCCAACACTGCAAAGGACAAATAAAGCTTACTCATAAAGCCGTTGGTACCCGGAATTCCGATCATGCCCATCGCCGCAATCGCAAAGACGATCATGGTCACAGGCATCTCGATACCTATACCATCAAGATCACGTATATCCCGTTTGTTACGATAGTAAATGATCGAACCGGCACTAAGAAACAATGCAGTCTTCATCAGACCGTGAGATACCACATGAAATAATCCGGCTGCTAACCCGGCTTCTGTCATTAGCGATAGACCTAAGAAAATATAACCGATTTGGGCAACACTGGAATATGCAAGCATACGCTTGATATCTTTTTGACCAATCGCGAAGATAGACCCAAATAACATACCTGAAGCCGCAAACACTGTAATTACCGTAGGAATCCCTAAAGCAACAACGATATCTTTGCCCAACACATCAAATAGCAGTTTATACACGGCAAACACGTAAATCTTTACGACCAGACTGGAAAGCAAAGCACTCGAGGGTGTCGGCGCATTGGAATGAGCATCTGGAAGCCAGATATGCAGTGGAAATACGGCTGCCTTGATCGCAAAGCCCGTAAGCATAAATCCTGTCGCAATCAAAATATTCGTCGGATACAATTGCCAAATCATGGAAATGCTTTGACTCATCATGGACATATTTAAATGTCCGCTGACCATATATAATAACGCAATTCCAAATAGCACGGACAACGAGCCAATGGTGTTTAACACCAGATAGCGAAGTGCAGCGAGATAATTCTCCTTTTTACTCTTGATTGAAATGATGGCACAGGAAGTCAGAGATAATATTTCCATAAATACATACATATTGAACAAATCATTGGTATAAATCATCCCAACCATGGAAAACAGGAGAATCAGAACCAGAGTGTAATACTGACTTATACTTCCTTGTGGAATTTCATGATCAATATCTTTAGTTGAGAAGATCATAATGATAAGTGCTAAGGTTATAACGAAAAATGCCATAAATGTAGAGAAGGCATTGACGGAATACTGAATACCGATAAAACTTTCATAATTACCAAAGTTATAGTCAAATGCTCCGTTTTGTTGAACATCGATTAACGAAATCAGTAGAAACACAGCCGAAACTGCTAACAGTGCAACAGTCAGTAATTTACTTTTAGTAGCTTTGTTTTTCTTCAATAATGGAAATAATACCGCAGATGCTAACAGCGATACTTGAACAAGAATCGGAATATGTTTAATCATTGTTCACCTCACTGCGCATAGCCAAGATCTCATCAAGATCCATGGTTCCATATGCCTGATACAAACGAATGATTAAGCTAAGGGAGTAGGCGGTTATACTGACCGCCACTACGATTCCCGTCAGTATAAGTGCAGATGGTACGGGATTGACATAAATCTTACCTAATGATCCCAAATCTATGATAGGCGAACTGCCATCATTAACAAAGCCTATGGAAACGAAAAACAAAAATACAGATGTTTCCATGATATTGATCCCAATGACTTTCTTAAGTAGGTTACTGTGAGTTAATACTGTATACAGCCCAATAACAAACAAGGCAATAGCCGCAATATAATTGATATGATTAGCAAGGTCGATCAAGAAATTATTCATGGTCTTCCTCCTTAATGATCGTGTGGAAAAGTGTGATCATCGTACTGGCCACCTTGATCCCGATACCTACCGTTAAAATCGGTATCATTCCGGCACTAATCAAATCACCCGCGTTTCCAATATAGAAACCGCCTTGTTGATTGGATAAAAAGCTGTCTGCTGTAAACACTCCTACTAATCCAACCAATATATACAACCAAATTCCGCCACTTTCAAGTTTCATTGAAACACTGTGTGGAAATTTCTTCATCGCAACATCCGCTGAGAAAGATAATGTATACAAAACCATAGCCGCACCTAAAATCGCTCCTCCGGAGAAACCGCCTCCCGGTGAGATATGGCCAAATAGAACAATAAATATACCATACACGATCATAAAAGGAATGACTATGCGTGATATCATCTTAACGATCAAATCATCCATGTTCTTCCTCCTTACCGTGATGTCCAATGGAGGCTAATACAGAAAGCACAGCCGCAATCGAAGTAAAAAGAACCGTCGTTTCACCTAAGGTGTCAAACGCACGATAATCCGTAATGATGGCTGCAATGACATTTTGTGCACCAGCCTCGGTTGTACTGTTATCAAGATAATAGCGAGTCGTTGCGTTATAAGAAGGATTATCCACACTTCCCAATGCCGGCATCTGCATGACACTATACGACAGTATGATAAAGAGCAATGTCAAAACGAAAATAAACAGTCCTTTTGTCATTTTTCCATCCTCCCTGTCCGACTGATTACGGCGATAAATAACATCGTAGTTACACCAGCTCCGATAGCAGCTTCTGTCAGCGCAATATCAGGTGCACGCAATAGTAACCATAGCACAGCCATAATCAAACTGTAAGAAGCGAATAAAATGACAGCACCTAGTAAATCTTTGGTGTGTTGAACCGCAATCGCACAGACGATTAGAAAGACGACTAATATTATATTGAGTATTAACATATCAGTCTTCCTCCTTCTGATTGAGTAACTCTTTTTTATATTCAGCCTTCGCAATAATATGCGCGGCTGTCGGATTGGTAAGCCATATAAAGATTAATATAAGAAACAGTTTCAAACTGATCATTGACAATCCGTTAAATACCATAAGGCCAACCAAAATCAAACCGGCACCCAACGTGTCACATTTGGTGGTTGCATGCATCCGACAGAATACATCCGGCATACGAATCAACCCGGTTGTGCCGACAAAGAAGAAGAATGCTCCACCCAACAAAAACAGAATAGCAATGATTTCCAGGGTAAATTTCAGTATTTCATTCATTAGAACAATTTCCCCTTTTCTAAATATTTCGATACTGCTACAGTTGTGATGAATCCCATCATTGCATAGACAATGGCCACATCCACAAAGGAATCTTGATTGGTTAAACCCGCAAGCAATACGATCAATATTGTGACTTTTGTCGATATAACGTTGATCGAGATGACCCGATCAGCTGGTGTTGGTCCGATGTACGCACGGTAAAGGCACGCAAAGGCCATCACAGATAGAAAGATTGAAATAGCAATCATAACATGTGTTATCATCCAAGTTCCTCCAACTCTATAATTCCCTGTTCTAAAACACTGCCCTCAATGCCATTAGCAGCCGCATTTGTTAATGCGTGAACTAGGATACAGTCCTCTTTGATATCAACAGAAAGAGTTCCGGGTGTCAGTGTTATCGCATTAGCATATATGACTTTATTCAAGTCTTTTTTAACGTGTAAAGGGACTTTAAAGAAATGCGGTTGGATGTCCATATTCTTGCTTAACACGATCTTGGCGACATCAATGTTTGCCTTGACGATTTCTATTGTCAGATGGTATACATAGCGAAAATATAAAATGATTCCTTTTTTAGAGTATATACTGGCTTGCTCTTCTTCTATTAACAGTTCACTGGAAAACCATAAAGCTCCTAAACAGACCAAAAGACCGGCAACGATGTTTTCAATCGTATAACGCGGAATAAGGATTAGCCAAAATAACATCATAACCATGTATAAAAACAGTGATATTTTCCTTTTTTTGCGCAATTTGATCACCTTCCTGTTTCGAGTTGAGTAATAAGTTCATTTTAACTTACATTACCTCACACTTCAACTCCTCATAATATTAAAAAAGCTCCCTTTCGGGAGCTTGATTACCTGGCAACGCGCTATTTTCACATGGGCAGGCCATGCTATCGTCGCCGCGGAAGTGCTTAACTTCTGTGTTCGGGATGGGAACAGGTGTGACCACTTCGCCATCGTCACCAGAGCGAGCATATTCGCTCAAAACCAAATAACAGAGATATTTTTCTTTCTTGGGGTTGTGTTTGTTTTTGTTTTCTTTTGTGATTAAATCCTCGACCTATTAGTATCAGTCAACTGCACGTATCACTACGCTTCCATCTCTGACCTATCAACCTGATCGTCTTTCAGGGGTCTTACTTCTTTCGAATGGGAAATCTCATCTTGGAGTCGGTTTCGCGCTTAGATGCTTTCAGCGCTTATCCGGTCCATACTTAGCTACCCAGCTATGCTCCTGGCGGAAGAAATCTTAACAGTTGGGTGGCGGCGATGAGTGCATCCGCATCCGACATGAGCGGATGGCTTTTGCTTGGATTACCTGGCTGGACATATGCCAGCGGTCTTGG
>CAKMJZ010000067.1 GCA_927435855.1 uncultured Erysipelotrichaceae bacterium | reverse complement strand
CATATTGATATGGCAATATCCGGTAGGGTTTTTAACCAGATACAACTGGTGATAGTCTTCCGCATTGTAGAACTTCGTCAACTTTGACACCTCTACAACAATCGGTTTCTTATAATTTGGTTGTTGTTGAGACAAGTAGTCTTTTATAACCACTTCATCTGCATCATCAATAAAATACACTCCCGTACGATACTGTGTCCCAATATCCCCACCTTGCTTATTCAATGAGGTAGGATCAATCATACGAAACAGATGTTCAAGAATTTTAGGTAATGATATGACAGTTTCATCATACTGTAAATGCACGACTTCAGCGTGATGCGTAAATCCCGAACACACTTCCTGATAACTGGGATTCTCTTTTGTCCCCTGAGCATATCCTACTTTACTCTCAATGATTCCTTTGGTACGACGATAATACTCCTGAACTCCCCAGAAACATCCGCCTCCTAATACTATTTCTTTCATGTTATTTCCTCCAACAGCTTTCTAATAACAAACGACGCACAAGCCAATCCAGCGGCGTTTGGCACAAAAGGTGAACTCGCTGGTGGCATTCGCACTTTACGGACATCACTTTCATTAAGTTCAACGGTTTGCTTAATGGGTTTCTCCATCGAGAAAGCTACATCTATTTTATCACTAAGCCCCCGCTTACGTATCTGATAACGCACTACTTTCGCAAGTGGATCCTCAAATGTATCTTTAAGTCGTACGATTCTTACTTGAGTAGGATCCATCCGATTGCCCATCCCCAAACTGCTAACGATTTCAATATCGTGCTTTTGACAATGTTCAATCAAATCACATTTACTCCCTACCGTATCAATGGCATCGATGACATAATCCACATCATGTACAAACATCAAAGATAACGTTTCCTTTGAAACAAATAAATCCAAACCGACCAGTTCACAATCCGGTTTGATCGAGTGAATCCTTTTTATCATTGCATCTACTTTTCTAATCCCAACGGTTTCAAGCGAGGCATGTATTTGTCTATTTAAATTACTTTTAGCAATAACATCATGATCGACCAAAATTAACTTACCTATTCCGAAACGAGCCAATGATTCCGCGGCAATAGCACCCACGCCACCCAAACCGACGACCATGACACATTTCCCAGATATTAATTCAGTATTTTCATCCCCAACTAACAAACGGATCCTTGCTAACGACTCATCCATACATTTACCTCTTCTATCGCTTGATTTACTTCGTCATCACTACTCATATCTACCCAATGACAAGGCATTTGATGTTTAAACCACGTGATTTGACGTTTTGCGAATCTGCGTGTGTTTCGTTGAACTAATGCAACAGCAGTATCCAAATTGACTTCTCCATCGAAGTATTCTTTAAATTCTTTATATCCAATTGCGGCCATCGCCGGATGATGCCACCCAGCAATCTTAAGGGCATCTTTAACTTCCTCAAGTAAACCTGCTTCTACCATTTTCTCAACACGAAGATTCAAGCGTTTATACAAGCTCTCCTTTGGCATCGTACAAGACAATATTAAAGCATCATAAATCATAGAGTGAGTTTGTTCAGAAATAAGTTCAGTCTTGCTCTTAACATTCAACTTCGCGATTGATAGTGCACGAATCACTCGTTTTCGATTATTTTTATGAATCAACTCCGCTTGCTTAGGATCAACTGTACTCAATTCAACATGCAGCTCATCGTTTGACAGAGTTTCCATACAATCGAGATTATTTTCTTGTTCATCTTGAAATACATAATCATACAATAGTGCACGTATATAAAGCCCGGTCCCTCCGACAATGATCGGAAGTTTGCCACGCTCAATAATCTCATCAATTTTCTCTCTTGCATATATCTGAAAATCTCGTACGTTAAATGAATCATTTAACGTTAAGATATCGATTCCATGATGAGTAATACCATCCATCTCAATCGGAAGAATTTTTGCGCTGCCAATCGTAAGTTCCTTATACACAGCTACCGAATCACCGCTGATAATCTCACCATTGAACAATTTAGCCAGTTTTACACCAAAAGCACTTTTACCGACCCCGGTTACTCCAGCAACAACCAACACCTTATTCATCGATTGAACTCCTTCAAAAGTCGATTTGCATCAACCAAAACAAATGTTGGACGACCATGAGGACAATGATAAGGTTGTTGACACTGCCCTAATCCATTAATTATCGTCTGCATTTGCTCTACACTTAAATTTTGATTGAATCGCACGGAACTATGACATGCCAAAGAGGCAATTGTCGCTTTGCGTAATGACTCCTCATCTTGCCAGACATCATTTTCAAAAGACTCAAATAAATCTTCGATTGCGGCTTGTGCATCGATATCACTCATCCAAACAGGTAATTGACGGATGATGAACTGAGAATCCGAAAACAAATCCACTTCAATATTTACTGTTAAAAGCATTTTTTCCAACTCATCAAAACGCATCAATGACTTCTTTCTCCCTTCAATGATGACCGGAAGCAGCAGCGGTTGCATGCTTTGATCTCCATGTAACAATTGCTTTTGAAAGTGTTCATAGCGAATCCGTTCCATCGCGGCATGCTGATCTAGAATATATAGTCCTGCCTCGCCTTGAGCCAGTATGTACTTTTGGTGCAATTGCGCTAATCCAATCATCTGTGAGAAAGCATTATTGTTTGTATTGGTTGTGGGTGTAGATGGATTTTCTTCTTCTGCTTCTGAACTTCCTTTAGTTTCATATGGTATTTTATCTTCATTGACCATATTCACCGGTTTTTCATCGGACGTCGGGAAAAAAGAAATAATTTCTGTAACCGTCGGACGAAAGACTTGCTCACGCACTAAAGCCACATTCATATGTTCTCTTAGTAATTCCTCAATCGTTTCAGTAATGAACAACTCTGCTTGTTGCTCCTTTGATAAACGGATCTCCCATTTGGAAGGGTGAACGTTCACATCAACCAGTTGATGATCCATATTCACATTTAAAATAACGATTGGATAGCGATCCTCAGGCAGATAATATTTGAATGCCTGCATGATTGCACGTTGAAGCCGAATCGAACGAATCAGACGTCGATTGGCAAACAAAATCATATCGTTGCGCGAAGATCGTGAAACATGAGGCAAAACAATAGCTCCAGACAAAGAGAAATCGTAACTTGTTTTTGAAAATTCAATAACATTTCTTGCTATATCACTTCCATACTTACGATAAATAACTTCTTTAAGCGACCCACTGCCATTGGTCATAACGACTGCCTTCTGATCACAAGTCAAAACAAAAGCAATATCCGGATAGCATAAAGTGAACTTTTCAATGACATCTACAATCATGGCCGTTTCATATTGAACGCTTTTCATATGCTTCAATCGAGCCGGAGTCTTTAAAAACAAACCTTCAACTGAAATATGCGTACCAATAGGGCATGCATAAGGAGTTACGCTGACCAACTTGCCAAAATGAATCTCTACTCGCGTTGCTGCTTCACCATTATTGGTCATACATACGACTCGAGAAACTGATGCAATCGAAGGCAAGGCTTCCCCACGGAAGCCAAGTGTTGATATCGACCATAAATCCTGAGACTGTTTTATTTTACTGGTTGAATGTCGCTCAAAAGCACGACTTGCATCTTGCGGATCCATGCCTAAACCATTATCACTAACCGCAATTGACCCCAATCCACCTTCTGAGATAGATATTTCAATTCTGGTGGCTTTCGCATCAATTGCATTTTCAACCAATTCCTTCACTACGCCCATCGGCCGCTCAACAACTTCCCCAGCCGCAATCATATTGGTAAGATGGTCATCGAGTTTTAATATGATTCCCATTACTTCACCCCTTTCGACTTCTCTTTAAGTTCATCAAGTAAAGTCAGCGCTTGAAGAGGTGTAATCGTATCAATCGATATAGCATCTAAAATGCGTTGTATCTCTTCTAAATGTTTGGGTACATGCACGATTTCAACGACATCCATGGATTGCTGAACGACTCGTCGACGACTTTCAAGTTGCCTTAATAAGTCTTTAGCCCGATGAATCACCGCATCTGGTAAATGAGCTAATCTTGCCACATTAATTCCATAGGACTTATCTGCTTTACCTCGTTTTACTCGATATAAAAAAGTTATATCCTCATCTTTTTCATGTACTTGAACAAATACATTAGACACACCAGACAATGAATCTGCTAGTGCAGTCAGTTCATGATAGTGCGTGGAAAAGATTGTTTTTGCTTTTGTAATCGTTGTAATATATTCAATGATCGCCTGAGCCAACGCCATTCCATCGTATGTTGATGTTCCACGTCCGATTTCATCAAACAATATTAGGGACGAAGCTGTTGCTTTTTGAAGTGCTGTATTTGCTTCATTCATCTCAACCATAAACGTTGATTTACCGCCCAAAATATCATCACTCGCTCCCATGCGTGTAAAAATCCGATCAAAAACCGGCATGACTGCCTTTTTTGCCAAGACATAACACCCCATCTGCGCCATGATCGCAGTTAAGGCGACTTGTCTCATGTACGTACTTTTACCCCCCATGTTAGGACCTGTAAGGACAAAGACGATATCCTCATTTTTCATTTCCAATGAATTGGATATGACCTCATGTTTTAACTGAGACAAGGCCAACAAAGGGTGCTTACTTTCCTCAATATGGATTGAGCGATCTTCGCCAAATTTCGGCAACACAAACCCACTTTGACTGCTAATTAAAGCTAGTGCTGCTAAGGCATCCACATTTGCAACAAAGGATGCTATAATCTGAATCTTCGGCAAGAACACAGAAACCTTACTTATCAACTCAATAAACAAATCTTCTTCAAGACGAATCGCTCTTTCCTTGGCATGCAACAGTTCATCTTCTTTACTTTTTAACTCTTCACAAATATAACGCTCTCCATTAGTCAAGGTTTGTTTGCGTACATAACCAAACTCATCTTTGACCAATCCCATGTTTCCTTTAGAAATCTCGATATAATAGCCAAACACGCGATTGTAACCTACTTTTAAGTTTCTTATTCCTGTTCGCTCTTTCTCGCGGTTTTCAAATTCCAATAACCAACGATTTCCTCCAGTAGTCACATCCCGGTAATGATCCAACATTTCATTAAACCCATCTAAAAATATTCCGCCTTCTTTTGCGGTTGCCGGAACTTCTTCTGCTAAGCAATCTTCCAGAATTGTGAGTAAATCACTTAACGGATCTATCTTATCCACCCAAATGAAAGACTCAGAAGAATGAAGTAACTCCTTCATAGGAGAAACTTGTCGAAGGGATCTCATTAGCCTGATCATATCTTGAGGAATCGCACTTTGAAAAGCGATTTTCGCACAAATCCGTTGTAAGTCGTATATACCTTTGCAATGCTGAATCAACTGATCTCTGAGTAAAAAATCTGATACAAGTGCTTTCACTTGATTTTGTCGATAATGTATTTCCGTGATCTGTGTAAGAGGTTTTTCAATCCAACTTTTCAACAATCGACTTCCCATTGCGCTTTTGCATCGGTCCAAATAGCTAAAAAGTGTCAAATTTTTTCCATTTGGCCGAAGTGAAGTAAGTAATTCCAAATTGGTAATGGTTGAATAGTCTAACTCACAGTAAGATTGAACATCATCAATCTCAACTCTTTGTAAATGGGTTAATGTTTTAAACTGTGTAGACTGTAAGTAGTTGATCAGTCGTCCATATGCTGTTCGCAATGACTCTTTTTGTACATGCTCAACCAAAGGTAAATAGAAATCATCGATTTTATGTTCATCGCAAAATGAAATCATCAGATTTGGAATCTCACGAATGCGCTTTAAGACACGTTCACCCACCTGATTATGAAATACGATTTCTTTAATATTATTTCTTAGGCAGTATTGAATCAATTCGAAGCGAGAATGTTCAATCCTTCTCACCACCGTTTTGCCACTGGCCATTTCACATGCCGCAATTGCGTATCCGGTAATATCATCTTCGACAGCTGCGATGTAAACTTCACTCTTCTCATCCGCATTTTCATCCATGACTGTTCCAGGAGTGATGATTCGAATAACATCTCGCTTTACTATACCTTTAGCGAGTGCAGGGTCCTCCATTTGCTCGACAATCGCAACTTTATATCCTCTGCCAATCAATTTTTGAATATATGGGGTCACTGCGTGATGCGGAACACCACACATTGGAGCTTTCTGGTCATTCCCGGCACTTCGTGAAGTTAGTACTAAATCGCACTCCAAAGAGACAAGCTTAGCATCTTCGTAGAATAATTCATAAAAATCGCCCAGACGATAGAATAACAAAGCGTCGGGATAATTGTTTTTAACATCAAAATACTGTTTCATCATTGGGGTCAATTTTTCCATAAGCCACCTCAATTGTACCTATTATAACACAAAAAAAGAGCACTCCGACGAGCGCTCTACATGGGTTTTTGATCGGCTTTTGCCAACATTTCATCTGTAATAGTTTCAAATGCTTGTGTATTATCGAGTAGCTGACGCTTCTGATCTCTCATCATCTTTACCAAATCACTTCTCAACATATATGAACATGCCCCAAATGCCATAGAATATCCTGCACGGGTTTCAACGATCTTATACAACCCGACCAAGTGAACCCGTTTAAAATCGACCAACGTTTTATCATAGGGTAATATGGTTAATCGGTTCGGGCTTGAATGTGCCATTCGAATATTATCCAAACCGCCAAAGGCCTCTATAATAGCTTGTACTTTTTCAGCTTTAATTCCGATATTCATCGCATCCACAGCAATCCGACGATAATAGGTTCGGGTGATATGGTAATAAAACACAAATAATAACAAGCCAACCACGAGAATAACTGTCAAACTTCGTTGCATACCTGGATTTCTCCAGAAAATCGCCAAATCAATCAGGCTTGCCGGAGTAGCGACCAACTCAAGCCCGGAATAGGTATACCCTACCGAAACACTAAATGCCTCAAATGTTGCAAAGAGCAGTCCCGTCGTAAATAGGTGAATGACATATAATAAAGGGGTAGCGAAAAGCATGTATATTTCTACTGGCAGTAATGTCCCGAATAGAATAGATAGGAAAATCGCAAAGAGCAGAAATGAGAAGTACCTTCGCTTATTGATTTTATCGGTAAATGTCTGATAAGCGGCAATCAAAAAGGCTGGTACAGCGAATATATTGAGGACATAATGTGGAGTGATTAAACGACCGAATCCAAGTGAATACACTCCATTGGCTCTTTGTGCTGTCCAGACCGCAACATCGCCTACGTAATTGTTTCCAAGGCCATCAATCCACGAACCACCAAAGATACCGAACCAAAACGGCTCACGAATCAAGCGGCTCATGCTTAATGCACTAAGCATCCGTTCTGTAATACCATAGAAAAATAGGTTTACCGGGTTGGTGATATCTGATGCAATAAATTTAAAAACAAAGTCCGTGATTTGAATAAGGAATGGCCATAAATAGCTTATTCCGATTCCAGCTAAAATACTAAAGAAGATAACTTCAATAGCCGCCCAAGTATCTTTGTCCACAAAAGGTAATAATCCGTGATCAAAGGCATTGCGACTGCGATGATAGCAAAATCGAGTTATGTTAATTAAGAATATTGAAGATAGAATCCCTGTTTGAATTGGATAGATCACACCACTTCCAGGCAAAAATATATCGGTTAAATCTACAGAAATTCCCAGTACAGGATAATAAGCGGAAGGTTGTAATTTCCCCAAAGAGAAGAACATTGTGGTAATATGTAAGACGATATAGCCGACGATTCCGATGTATACAGGTACGGAATCCTCATATCGCTTTGATAAAGCTTTGATTAAAAGCAACAACGGAAAAAGCATGATCATCATGCCACCAAAATATCGTAACAATTCTGCGAACGTTAAAATCCATCGGTTCTCGACCGAAATGATAGTTACTAAGTTAGGATTTAGTAATAGTCCGCCCAAACCCATAAAAATAGTAGAGATAAAAAGCGTTTTAAGTGGGAATTGCACGATTTCTAATAAAGAATGCCATCTCCGCATACAATCACCTCGGATTCTATGATACCATTATATTTAATTATACACAACGAAGTAAACAATTCATCAAGGAGTATTTCAGTGACGATTCAAAAACCAGAAAAAACAAAGAAATCCTTTAAAATAGATATAACTTTAACCATACTATTACTAACGATGGCCGTTTTTAGCATTGTTGCGATTCAAGGCGCGATTCCTTTGACATCCAGTAATGTTAATGGGCAGGACATTCTAATTAAACAAGGTATTTGGTTTGTTCTTGGTTTTTCACTGCTTGCCGGATTGCTAATGTTTGGAATTGACAAACTCTTCACTGGGGCAAGGGTCTTCTATTGGATCTTGATGTTTCTACTATTTCTGCTTTTTCTCGACCGATTTATCGATCTACCCTTTATTCGCCCTCTCAACGGAACTCGGGCTTGGATCATCTTACCGGGAATCGGAACTCTGCAGCCAAGTGAATTTATGAAAATTGTTTTGATTATCATAACCGCAAATGTTGTTGATGAGCACAACCGTAACCGAACGATCATTAGCTTTAAAACCGATATGTTACTGTTTCTAAATGTCGCAAAGTACGTTCTGCCACCATTGATATTGATCATTCTTCAACCTGACACCGGAATTCCGATTGTAATCATCTTTACGATTATCGCTATTCTTGCAATTTCCGGAATCAAGCATCAGTGGATTTGGGCTGGATTGATATTTATGATTGTCACCTTGGGCGGAGCTGTCTATTTATATAGAACCTCCCCAGAAACATTGGCAAGTATTTTAGGAAACTCTTATCGCTTAAATCGATTCCATGGCTGGCTTGCAACGGATAAATATATATATTCTTGGGGCAATCAGCTTTATACCTCACTGTTAGCAGTTGGCTCTGCTGGGTGGACAGGGCAAGGCAATGATGGTGTTTTGATCACTCTATTAGAACCACAAAACGATTTTATTTTTGCGGTCATCGGAAAAAACTTTGGTTTTCTTGGAACAGCGACAGTTCTTATCGTTAATCTACTGCTAGACTTAAAGCTGTTAGCCATAGCTCTTGCCTACGAACAACCACGAGAACGTTACATGGTAGCTGGTTTGTTGGGAATGCTTTTATTCCAACAATTTCAAAATATGGGAATGATCGTCGGTTACGGTTGTGCTCATCAACAACATTTGCGGTTATGATAATCAAAACAATTTTCATAAATTCACTTGGCTGC
>CAKMJZ010000066.1 GCA_927435855.1 uncultured Erysipelotrichaceae bacterium | reverse complement strand
ACTGCACGACGTTGCTCTTTTTGAATTTCATAAGCCGCATCAGCCTCAGCTTGTTTGGTGTCTTGCTCGATTTTAAACTCCGCAACCCTTACTGCAAGTTCTTTTTGTTTCAATGCAATCTCAGTTTCCGCTTTCACATTGGCATCATTGGCCATTTTCTTGGCATCAGCAGTTGCAATCGCTACATCGCGATCGGCCTGAGCTTTAGCAATTTGTGCTTTCTTGCGAATTTGCGATACATTATCGATACCTAAATCCACAATGATGTTGTTTTCATCAACTACAGACTGAACATTAAACGAAATGATTTCCAAACCCATTTTACGCAAATCAGGAACTGCATTTTCCTGAACCTTCTCAACAAACGATTTGCGGTCTTGGACAATACCTTCAAAAGGCATACTACCGATAATTTCGCGGGTATTCCCTTCCAAAACATCCTTAATCTGACTGGTAATATATTCAGAACTGCGATTCAAGAAGTTTTGTGCCGCAAATTCGATCATTACCGGATCAGAACTGATTTTAACTTTGACAGCACCATCGATTTTTACATTGATGTAATCATTGGTTGGCACAAATGAATCAGTCTTGACATCGACTGAAATCATCTCTAAACCAAGTCTGTCCATTCTTTGTAAAAACGGAATCTTAATACCTGCTCTTCCAATAATGACTTTTCTTTTGCCCAAACCTGAAATGATGATGGCCTTGTCTGGCGGTGATTTTACATACCAAATCGGAATCGTGATGATCGGTATGATAACTACCAAAGCAATCCAACCATACTCTAACATAAAATCTAGCATAATTTCCTCCCATGAATTACTTGTAAACAGTTCAAACAGTACCCAAGGTGCATTGTTGAATAGTTCAATCATTCGTTATTTATTGTAACATTACAAACTTCCACTTTCCACCCTGAGAAGTTTTTTTTGTAAAAAAGAGTTAAAAAAACCTCTATTATCAGAGGTTAATTCTAGTCTTTTAGATATCTCGGATTGGCTAGCAGTAATGCCTCAACCTCTTCTTTACTAGGCAAAGCTTCCTGAGCACCAACCTTCGTCGTCGTCAACGCACCGGTTGCATTTGCGATTTTCAATGCAGTCTTCAAATCGACGCCTAAAGCTAATTGAGCTGCAAGGGCTCCGCTAAAAGAATCACCGGCTGCTGTCGTATCAATAGCATCCACCTTAAAACTTTCCACTCTAAATTCTTCTGTGTCTGTTTTAACATAGCACCCCTTTGAACCCAACGTAATGATAACATTCTTAACGCCCAAAGCACGTAAAGCCTGTGCTCCTCGTTGTGTCTCAAATGAGTTAGTTAATCTCAATAACTCGGTTTCATTTGGCGTGATATATGTAACTTTGCTTAATAATTCTGCGTCAAGTTTTTGTGCCGGAGCTGGATTTAAAAGTACCGGTACATTCGCTTCAAAGGCGATATTTACTACCTTTTTAACGGTCGGCATCGGAATTTCCAATTGCATCATTACTAAATCTGCATCAACGATGACATCCCGATGTTTCTCAATAACTTCCTCAGTCAACTTGTGATTTGCTCCTGGAAAAACAACGATCGTGTTCTTCCCTTGATCTGCCACATTGATTAAAGCGTTTCCGGTTGGAGTTTCACAGAAATCAATACAACTGACATCTATCCCCTTATTCTTCATTTTTTCGTATAGCGCATGCCCTGCCGGATCATCCCCCAACATTCCGATTATCTTGACATGACTAGAAAAGGCTGCGGCGGCCATAGCCTGATTAGCCCCTTTTCCACCACCGGACATTTGAAATCCCTTTGCCAACAAAGTTTCTCCTGGTAAAGGTAAATCCTTGACTAAAGCTGTATAATCCATGTTGATACTACCAACAACCACGATTTTTCCCATATGTACTCCTTTTTGATTTATTATAACATGAACAAAATCATGTCATTGTATATTTCTGAAAATGTCGATAATTCACCTGTTGATTTTCATTTCCACTTACATTATGTACCGCAAAATGTCTTATACGGTATTACGGATGTTGTTGAAGGCATATTTGCTAGTAATTGTTGACTCGTATAAAGAAAAGGATTTTTTAAAAGTTCAATCAGATGATATAGCTTGCTTAAGTCATTGAGTTCAACGGCATGATTCAATGCTTCTTCAACAAGATGATTTCGTGGAACAATCGCCGGATTGACGCTTTTCATTATTTCAACTGATTCATTGACTGATTCTCTCTGGTTTGATCTTCTAATCCTATATTTAGTAAGCCACTCAACAAATTCAGAATGATTTTCTAATTCACCAATATTGGTTGTGAGTGTGATAAAAGTAAGATGATAATCTAACTTTAGTTTGTGCATGATTTCTAAAAGTTCACTAAACATTGCCTCATCTTCACTTTGCTCGCTAAACAATCCCAATTTCTTTCTCATACCGCTTAACCACTCGACTTTGTACAAAGGCAAAAAAGTATCAACGGCATTTTGCGCCATGGTTTGAGCTAAAAA
The DNA here is from genome assembly GCA_927435855.1 of uncultured Erysipelotrichaceae bacterium. Classification (GTDB taxonomy): domain Bacteria; phylum Bacillota_I; class Bacilli_A; order Erysipelotrichales; family Erysipelotrichaceae; genus UBA2227. The sequence continues at coordinate 21,672 of CAKMJZ010000066.1, read as the reverse complement.
CTGATCTTTGTCAAGTACGGGTAATAGTGTTTCCGCAAACCTAGTCAGATTCCAAGCTGCTATCGCCGGTTGATTAACATATGCATAGCGTCCTGAGTAGTCAATGGAACTAAACACCGTCTTAGGCTCATATGTATCCATAAATGCACAAGGTCCGTAATCAATGGTTTCTCCACTAACTGCCATATTATCGGTATTCATGACTCCATGAATAAATCCGGCTAACTGCCATTTTGCAATCAATTTCGCTTGGGCTTTGATTACTTCATTTAAGAATCCAAAATATAAGTTTTCCTCTTTGATATTTGGATAATGTCGACTGATTGTATAATCCGTAAGTGCTTTCAGCGTTTCAACTCCACCTTGAGCTATGGCAAACTGAAATGTACCTACGCGAATATGACTTTGTGCGATCCGTGTTAAAACAGCGCCATCCAAATCAGTCTGTCTGCGCACTTTCTGATTTGTCATAACAACAGCCAGACTACGGGTTGTTGGGATGTTTAATGATGCCATAGCCTCACTAATCAGATATTCTCGCAGCATCGGACCCAATGCCGCAAGTCCATCTCCACCACGTGAGTATGGTGTTGGACCAGATCCCTTTAACTGAATATCTATACGTTTGTTTTGGGTTGTGATGTGCTCAGTTAACAACAAAGCCCTTCCATCTCCTAAGTATGTAAAACGTCCAAATTGATGACCCCCATAAGCCTGTGCTAATGGAATTGAATGAGGTATTCGAATGTTTCCACTAAGAATTTCTGCCTTATCCGAATCTGAAATCATTGAAAAATCCAAATCTAAAGATTTAGCTAATGCATCGTTAAAAATAACCAACGATGGCTTTGATATCTTCGTAGGTTCCATGACAGAATATAAAACTTTCGGTAACTGAGTATAACTGTGATCGACTTGAAAACCGACACTTTCAATGTTTGTTCTATTGTTAAACATAACTCACCTCGATTATTTTTATGATATCACAATTCATAAATAACTAATGGCTGTTGCCCAAAATGCTCAAGAAATTAAGTTTCCATCAAGTTCTCACACTAGGAACTACGATTTTAACATTCAGAAATATTTATTAGCATACAAATACCTACTTTTATTTGTTTGGTATGCGAAAAAAAGCCTGATATTAACCACAATTTACAACAGGCAAGGTATAATCCACGTAAGCAAAGCATAATGAAATTTCATCAACTATTTCGCTAATACTCAAACTATATAAAAGTATTTTCATCCTAAATCAATCTGATTAATTCCTCGAATTTTAAAAATTCTTCTAGTGTCATCCCGTTTTCCCCAAGCACTCTTGGATTCTTGACACCTTTAACTTCATCGGCATGATAGTCTGACCCACCACTGAAAACCAAGGGTAAGTGACCAAATTGATGCAGTAAATTTTCTCTGATCTCTTCCTTTTTTAATGTTCCGGTATAACTGGTTTTATCATAGGAATACTGAACCTCAAGACCATCCAGACCGGCTTCTATCAACTTTTTAATATACTCATCTCTCACGTACTTTTTATCATTTAAAATCAAATTATCTTCTATCAAATATGGATGAGCTAATATCACAATACCACCTAATTTATGGATTGAACGGATAATATCAACAGGTTCCGGCTTTTCTCTTTGGATACTCAAATCGGCATTATCTTTTACAAATACTTTCGCATCCTTCCAGCTGTGAACGTACCCTTTGTTAGCCATTTCTTCAAAAATGTGCTTTTTCTGAATTTCAGACTCAGAAATACTCCGTTTTTGAATAATCTCATCGAAATTTAAAGGCATCCCGTGATTACCAAGTAACTCAACAAGTTTTCGGTATGCCCCTACTTTACTTTTTACTGTAAATATTTCTAATTGGGAGAAAAAATCATGTTCCCAATCGCACCCATAACAGAGCAAATGAACGTCTTCAACTTCTGTTTGACAAGAAATCTCTATTCCTGGGATGATATGAACTCCAGATACACCAAAAACATCCGAGTAATGTAACTCCTTGTTATCAAATGTATATTTTAATGGTGGTCGAATATCATGATCCGTGATTGCTATGATTTTTAGTCCATCCTCTTTGGCTTTACTCACCAGACCTTCCGGCGTTAAGTTACCATCAGAGCGCAACGTATGACAGTGCAAATCAACGGGGAATCTTGCTTTTTTCATTTTACTCTTCCTTTATAAAAATGTTAAAATATGCTTCTTTATGATATCTTCTATTCTTTTTGATACGTCCTTATCAAGTTGTAATGGCTTTTGAACTGTGTGCGCATCGTTAAAGTACCCAATATAAGCATCTTTAATGTTGGTAGAAATATTTATTTTACTTACCCCGGCTCTAACTAGTTTATGGTAGGTTTCATCCGATAAACCACTCCCACCGTGGATAACAAGAGGGCAATTCAATTCAGATATGACGCGATTGATTATATCATAGTCAATAACAGGGATACCCTTATATATTCCATGTGCTGTTCCTACTGAAGGTGCAATAAAATCGACCCCTGTCTCATCAATGAATCGTTGAATATCTTCAAAATTTGCTAGAGATTCATGGTCAAATACAATATCATCTTCAATTCCGACGATGATTCCGACTTCTCCTTCAACAAACACACCTTTTGAATGTGCATAATCGACAACTCTTTTAGTCATTTCGATATTCTTTGAAAGTGAATGATGGGACCCATCAAACATTATACAAGTCCAACCAGCATCAATACACTGATAAGCGAAATTTTCATCCGTACAGTGATCTAAGTTAATTGCAATAGGTATGGAGGCGTTTTCGCACAGAGGTCTCAGCCAACTTATCGTTTCTTTAACACCATAGTATTCGACAGTCCCCATCGATGTCTGAATAATAACAGGTGCTTTACAATGCTCTGCAGCATTGACTACCGCCAAAGCGGTTAAGTGGTTGAATATATTAAATGCCCCAATAGTATACTTTCCTTCTTTTGCATCTTTAAACAATGTGTTCATGTTAACAATAGGCATATATGGTCTCCTTCTCATTTATTGTCTTCGAATTTTTCGTTTTTTGAAAACGAAAAAAATCTAAGAATGTTTTTATCATACACTTTTTAATATTAAAAGTTTTTCTACACTATTGATTCGTGTATTCAAACTTCATTTTCATTTTATCGCCTCTGAATAATACTTTCGAATACTCAAATGCCACCCCTGAACTTGAGTAAATGATATCTTGAAGAAGCAACAACGGATAATTGCTATTTATACCTAACAATGAAGTCTCATAAGAATCTCCCGTCGTTGACTCTAATGTTTCAACTACTCGAGCTCTATTTAGTCCGTAATCACGAGATAGAATCACACATAACTGCTCATCAATCAATTGATCTTCATCAATACTTGCTCCTATGAATTTCGGTAAATAGGAACGATGTAAACTGAAAGGTATATCATTGACGAAGCGAACACGTTCGATAAAAATCACACTGTCATTTCCCTCGTCGAGATCTAGTCTTTTGCGTACACTTGCATTGGCTTCAATTTCAGTAATCTGAATAACCTTAGTAGTTGTGTTAAATCCCTGCGCTTCTAATTGCTCACGTATTCCAGTATATGAGACATTTGAAGTAACAATCTTAGGAGCAGAAACATAAGTCCCTTTACCTTGTATGCGATATAAAAACCCATCATTTACAAACTTGGTCAATACAGCCCTAACGGTAACTCTGCTTACACCGTATTGTTTGCTTAAATCATGTTCAGAAGGAATTTTCTCATTTTCATTCCAAACCCCCGACTCAATGTTTTCTTTTAAAATTAACTCAAGCTGATAGTAAAGAGGCACCGGATTGTCTCTGTTTAACATAATTACCCCACATTTCTTATTTGCTTATTTATTTATTGTACTTTATTTTTTCATTGTGTCAAGAATCGACTCCTTTATAGAGAAATCCAACAATGCAAACCGGGCAGGCTACATTGTTGGATGACTCAAGGCGATTATAAGCTAGAAAGCTTAGTGAATACTCCATTTTCAATCAACGTTTGATACAATGCACGATATACTTGATACACTTCATTATATTTCTTAACATTTTCCTCAATTGGCGTCAAAGTATATGAAACTTCGACCATGTTTTCTACTGCTTCAGCCGCATCTTTATAAAGACCAACACCAACTGCACCTAGAATAGCTGCTCCTATGATCGTTGCATCAGGCACCTTAAGTACTTTGATTTCTGCGTCGAACATATCTGCAATCATTTGTCGCCAAGCAGGTGACTTTGTTGCTCCTCCGGTAATAGTAAGTGATTGAATGGTCACATCCGATGTTTTCATGGCTTCATACATATCCTTCGCTTCTAAGGTAATGCCTTCCATAACAGCACGGATCAAATCACTCTTATTGTTCGAGAATTTTAACCCCGCAAATACACCTTTGGTATCCGGATTCCAAGTCGGATATCCAGCACCCGTCAAATAAGGCAAAAAGACAATACCATTTGAACCTGGTTTACTAGCTTCAATATGTTTCTCCATAAGTACATATGGATCAACCCCAGTTTTTCTACCAGCTTCAACTTCTACTTCAGCAAGTACATCTCTAATCCAACGATAACTGCTTGCAGCACCTAATTGGATACCTTCTAATTCAAACAATCCCAGCATTCCTGATGATGGTGCCATTAACCCAGGACTCTTTCTCAAGTCCAAAGTTTTTGAACCAACTACCAATAACCCTGCTGTTCCCAATGTTAGTGAAGCAAACCCATCTTCAATTACTCCAGCACCCAGAGCTGCACACTGTTGATCTCCCGTTCCGGTTATAATGGGGGTTCCAACCGGCAATCCTGTAAGTTCTGAAACTTCTTTAGTAACTTCGCCAACTTTTGTTGAAGGATTAACCAGCTTAGGCAGTTTACGTTTATCAATGCCTAAGGCATCAATAATACGATCTGACCACTGTAATGTAAATACATCAACCATTCCACTGCAACATCCATTTGTCACTTCGGTATAGAAGTCATCTGCGCCAAAGCGATACATGATATAATCCGGCATCATAACAATATACTTAGCCTTGTTGTACGTATCCGGATCATTTTTCATAACCCAGTATATTTTTTCTACTGAGAAAGTAGGTGTGACTGGCATTCCTGAAATTGCATACAGTTCCCCACCGTCAATCTTACTCGTGATTTCACCAATTACTGATGCGGCACGATTGTCCTGCCATCCGTACAAACGATTATTCAGCATTTTTCCATCATCACCAACAAATCCAAATGTCGCTCTTTGAGTTGAAAATGCTACACAAGCAATACTTTCAGCGGGTACATTAGCTTTGTCTATAGCTTCTTTACAAGCTTTAAACGTCATTTCAGTTAGGTAGTCTGCGTTTTGCTCAACCCAATTCGGATGAGGATATTCGCAACCATATTCACCATAACCAGCCCCTAATACATCACCTTTATCCGATAAGACCATAGCTTTGGTCCCGGTAGTGCCAACATCGATAGCAACGATAAATTTACTCATATCTAGCCTCCTATTTTATCAGTCCTATGTCCTTCATCATATCAAATCCATCAATAATCTCGGGGGCTGATCGAGTTCCAATTAGCTCTGCTCCAGCCATGATGAAAACATATGCATTCTGAGGGCGTGGAAACTTAACGCCAGAGACCTTCAGTTTGACCTTGGACCCTTCCAGTGTACTTTTCATCACCAAAAACTGTTGCATCGTAGGACCTTCAAATTGGCCAGTCGATGTTTTTGCGTAATCGATTCCAACATCTTTGATTATCTCGCAAACTTTCCTTATTTCATCATCTTTTAAGTAACATACTTCTAAAATAACTTTTGTAATTACTCCTTTGGCTGCTTTTTTGAATGCCTCGATTTCAGCACGAATAATGTCATATCTTTTAGCCTTGATTGCTCCTATATTCACAACCATATCCAAAACTGTGCAACCTGCCTTAACAGCAAATTCTGTTTCAGCCACTTTAAGTTCTACAGGTGACATACCAAACGGAAAATCTATACCAGAACCAATGAGAATGTCTGTACCCTTTAGTTCTTCTTTTACAATCGGTGTCCAATAAGGAGAAGCCGAGTAGAATGCTGCACAATTATACTTAATTGCTTCTTTACATCCTGACCGTATCTCCTCTTCTGTTGTTTGCTTCGGTAACACCGAATGGTCAAAAAACTTTCCTAATTCTTCTTTTGAGATTTTCGATAAATCAATCATGTAGATACCTCCTGATCTTATTATTTATCAAACTGCCTTATTATAATTATAAACTTTTTTATGCACTTTTCTTAAAAGATTCGAAAACCGAGAGTAAAACAGCTACAGCCACAATAGCTCCGGCAATTAAGTAAGCATTCATTTCATAAACACCAGTCAATGGCAGTATAGCCATGAATAGGAATGATCCGGTCGCTATTGCCATCGCTGGAGGGTCAACATGGCAATCTCCATACACATGGAACAATCTAGATAAGAAATCCCCAAGGAATGCTGCGATAACCGCTCCGGCAAACCCCCATATCAAACTTCCACCGCTAGACACTACCGCATAAGCTGCAACCAGAGTTATATGGTGTGTCACAGGGATGGAAACACCAAATTGTAAGAACAATAATGAGAATGCTGATAAACAGAAACCAAAGAATGCTGCTACACCTGCAGTTGCAGGATCTTGCAACATCATATATGTTACATAAGCAGAAACACCACCCGCTGCAATAGCAATAATCGTTTTTTCAGAATTTGTAACCATCCAAGGTAACCAAGACGGTGCGTTAACGTTGAAACGTCCACCAAGTTTCTTTACTTCTTCAGGAACAACTCCGAAAATTTCCTTTAACCCTAGACTGCCAAACAATACTTTCACAATAATTGCAACTACGAATACTGTTAATGCTACCGTATCGAGTTTACCCGGTAGGGCTAATCCGATGAAATAATTAATAGCATAACCCAACATACCAAATAAACCAGCAACAACCAAAACATCCGGTTTCTTAAGGCTTAGTAATCCAGATGCAATGTCTTTACCCGATGCCAGATATCCTCTTTTACGAGCATAAACTGCCGCTGCTGCACCGCCAGCAAATGCAACATGTGGACCAAGATATGGTCCAAACGATATTACGCCGAACCAATTGAAAGTCACGCCTGCTGCTGCCAATACGATTCCAAAAATACCTGTTAATCCAACCAGAATAAACGATGCCAATGCCCCAATCGCTGCCCCAAATGCACCACCGCAAAATGAGATGAGTAGTTGTATTAAATCCATATTTTTCTCCTTTACTTTCCTAGTAGTTCTTTTAAACTTTCTACAATGAATCCGGGTTTCGCGCTTATAATCGCTTCCTCCGAATCATAACCATACATAACTGCGACTGTTTCGATATTCCCATTTTTACCCGCCATAATATCTGACATCGTATCACCAATGATCACTGCTCGATTTGCACTTACTTTGAGTTGTTCGAGTATTTTCAGGATTCCTTGGGGATTGGGTTTTGGAATCGAAATGTCATCTGCCGTAATAACTATATCAAAATACTTACTTAATCCTAAATCGATTAAAATTCTAATCGTGGCTTCTCTGATTTTCAATGTGCAAAGTGCTAGTTTAATATTATGGTCTTTTAGAAAATCAAGAAGCTGGATTACATAAGGATACAAGGTTGATGTTTTGGCACAGTTTTCGACATAATATTCACGAAATACAACCAGTGCATTATCAATGTTTTCTTCCCCTTTATCTCCCATGCATTTGAGTAATACCTTTCTCGCACCTCCGCCAATACCTCGAATGATTTCTTCATCTGTTTTCGTCTCACAATCAAAATAGCTGAGTATGTACTTGATCGTTTTCACAATATCAGGTGCGGTATCGACAAGCGTACCATCAAGGTCAAATATAACCAATTCATAATCTAGGATGTTAAAGATTCTTTGTTTCCCTTCCATTCTGCACCTCCCTGTAAAAATCCTATACTTGTTCAACAATGATTTCACCAGTAAGTACGTGAGATTTTCTTAATTCATAAAGGTCTCACTGTAGTGAATCCTTTCTTGACCCCCATCATAATTAGCGGTGATTTGTTCAATAAAGGTGCCAAAACTTCTGAAATAGTGCTGCCAAATCCACCCGTTGTCACATGCTCGTCCAGTGTAACTATTAATCTCGTGTTACTTGAGACCTCGATCAAACTGTTGACATTGATTGGTTTTACCATTAGGTAATTTATCATTTCGACATGTATTCCATGATTTTCAAGTAATTCGCAAGTTGTCTGTGCTTCGTTGAATAAACTGCATTAACAAATATGAAAATCTCATTGCCCTTTGAAATTATCTCTCCTTTCCAAGCTGAAACTTGCGCCCTACAATAAATAGTAAATCAATAGTAGTATGTCGTGGCATTTGAATACTGACGAATCTAAATTATCTTACTGCTACACTTGAGACATCCTTACCCCCCTGATGCATCTCCTGCTTTTAAATACATTATTGGGGTTAATTATTATAACGTAATATCATCAGTGGCATGATAGTATCTGTCCCAATTAGAGAATACCTCGATCTAATAGTTAATATGATTCTTTGGAAAGCCTTGAATATTATCCCTTTAAATAAAAATCCTAAACTTATCGCAGACAATAGTAATCAGAATAGATTATTATCTACTATTTCTGCCCGCTTGCAGCATTCATGAAGCGGCGTTGGTATGATATAACCAGATTAGATGATGTGAATCTTGCCAAATAGCGTGGTTCTGCCGTAATTACGACTTTATCGTTCACATCAATAAACTCTTCTTCACTAAGCAATTTATCAATATCCGGGTAATTGAATTCGCCTTCCATACTGCAAATGATCAGTCGGGTGTCCCACATATTGCAGTTTTTCAAAACTCTTAGATTATGACGTATTCCATCGAGACCATCACTACCCTCCTTATCAAACCAATGCCGATACCTCAGTAGGTTTTCTCCCATCTTCTTAATTTCGACCAAATTCCTCTGATTGTCAGATAATGGTATGTAATCTTTTTCAATAAAGAAAGTTCTCAACGTCTCAAGTACTTCATCATTTTTAGAGCTTTCGAATTGACCAAGCAATTTTTCAATTTCAGCAGATTGAACCAATCGATGCCTTACAAAACTATTAATAAAGTACGGTTTTGCTTGCAGAGCAAGATTGGCTTGATAAGGTTCAAACATAAGTGTGAAATTCACTCTGAAACCATGTTGATGTAGCAGTAAGGCAATCTGATGACCTCTAAAACCATCATCTGTTGGCACATCGATGTATGCTTTGGGAAACTTCTTATCTCCTTGAAGTAATCTTTGAACGTTCTCTTTATTCACTGGTCCAGTATGTGGTACTTTAACGACCAATCTGTACTTCGATAATAATTGCTTAAAGTGTTCGGCTTCTGCCAAAATTTCCTCGTCTGAACAACCAAACGGATCATTTAGTTCTACACTTATATCCACTCCAGGGCCAAGTATACGACCGATTTCAATCATAACTTCATCTCTGGTTTTAAATTTATTACCAATATTTGCTTTAGGATTATTTATAAATAAATCATAAATGATTCCGGGATTACATGTCAGATTTGCAATCAAATCTTTTATCGGTTCAATCTCATAAGGATTTGCGGAATCAGCTGAAAACAATACATTCGTAGGACGCTTAATGCTATTTTCTCCATAAGATATATCTCTTACCAGATCAATTAACAACAACCCATTACCTGCAACTCGATACTCGATCTTAAATCCTGCAGGTGTCATCCCAGGTTGTACATCAAAGTAGTCAATAACCTCTACAAAGTTATTTGTTACATCTATGATTTCTATACATTTCGAAAGCAAATTGAACTCGTCATTGCCAATTTCCAATCCTAAAGCTCTTGAAACGTAGTCAATATTCTCTTCCTTAATCTGACATACGTCACTTTTAAGAAGTGAGCCCAAAGTTAAACGAAATCTGGATTGTTCAACATTTAGTAGTCTATCTTTTTTCATAATTTCCCTTTCTTACAAGTACTCCGCGATACACATTTGTATCGTGTTGTATTGTGTTGTATTATCTTGTATCTACATATTATAACACTACCGTTTTCTTGTCAATATTCTCTATAAAAATTGTTTATTTAATTATTAAATTCACTTTTCTAATTCAAAAATCCAGCGTTTTATATTATAAACATATAATGAAAACGACTTAAATAGATCGAAACTAAAATAATATTATATTTTACGCAATTTAATTGCATTATATATTAAATAGGTGTACAATATGATTACAAAAGGAGATATTTTCAAATGCAAGATACCTACGCAAAATTAAAACGCTTTAACTTAATTATGGGTGGTTTCCACCTTATCCAAGGATTGGTCATGTTGTTTCTGGCAACGACCGTCATTCAAAAAATCAGCGAATTTCAACCGACTATTATTCAATTCTATCAAACTTTCAACTTCGAAACGATGTCACTGGAAGTGGTCAGCCGTGAACTTTTCGCCCTGCCCTTTGGCATCATGGTTTCATCCTTCTTACTAATCTCAGCTGTTGCTCATGGATTGATCGTGCTTAACGCAAAAACATATGAGGCCGATTTAAAATTAGGCATCAATAAGTTTCGTTGGTTCGAGTATGCCTTAAGCTCTTCGATTATGATCGTACTGATCGCAACCTTATTTGGCATTTATGACATTGTATCCCTGATCTTAATATTCATTGTCAATGCATCGATGAATTTATTCGGTTTAGATATGGAATTGATCAACTCCGGAACCGAGAAGAAGAAAGTCAACTGGGGACCATTTATCTGGGGAAGTCTTGCCGGATTAGCCCCTTGGATCGCAATCTTCCTATATATGTTTGGAACCGGTAACTTCGATATGATTCCATGGTTTGTCTGGGCTATCGTAGGCACTTACTTTATTGCTTTCAATACCTTCCCAATTAACATGATCCTGCAATACCAACGGGTCGGAAAATGGAAAGATTATCTTTATGGGGAACGCACTTATATTGTATTGAGTTTAGCAGCTAAATCTATTCTGGCATGGTTAGTATTGTTTGGAGCTATGCAACCATAAACGGATGAATCATCCGTTAATATAGATAAGCCGATGTCGAAAGACATCGGCTTTTATGTTACAATTAGGATGAAATCGGGGGTATAAAATGAAAAAAACAATAACAATTGCGCTTATTGCACATGACAACCGCAAACCAGATTTAGTCAAATGGGTACAATCGCATAAAGAAGAGCTATCCAACCATCATCTATGTGGAACCGGAACGACTTCAAAACGCATCGCCGAAGCAACCGGATTGGATGTCAAAGCTTATATGTCTGGACCATTAGGCGGAGATCAGCAAGTCGGTGCAGCTATTGCTCAAAAAGAAATCGACATGTTGATTTTCTTTTGGGATCCCTTAACTTCACAACCACACGACCCCGACGTTAAAGCTTTGTTACGCATAGCTGTTTTATATGACATTCCTACCGCAAGCAATCCTTCTACGGCAAATATGATATTGGTTGCCCTTACAAACAGAAAATAATGAGGTAATGCCATGTTTTTCAAGAAAAAGAAAGTCGTAGGAATTGCACTTAGCGGTGGAGGTTCTCGCGGAGTCGCTCATTTGGGTGTTTTAAAGGCTCTAGAAGAACTTGGGGTCGATATCCAAGTGATTTCAGGTACCAGTGCCGGATCGATCGCGGCTGCACTATATGCTTCTGGATTAAGTACCGATGAAATTTACAATGTGATGAAAAGCAAAAAATTCATTGACTTTGCCAAAATTATTTTGCCTATTGATGGACTGATGAATTTGGATAATCTTCGTAAAAATCTCAATGAAATCATTAAAAAGAAGAATTTTGACGATATGTCTAAAAAGCTTTACATTGCCCTGACTAATTTATATACCGGTGAAATCGAGTATATGAGTAAAGGAAATGTCATTGATGCTGTCATTGCCTCCTCATCCATTCCGGTATTGTTTTCACCGGTGGAGATTAACGGACAAAAATACGTTGATGGCGGTGTACTTGATAACCTGCCGATCACACCTTTAATCAAGGATTGTAATATCATCATCGCAGTTGATGTGATGACAACAGGACCTGTATCGAAAATTGAAAACTTGCATGATGTCGGAGTAAGGACTTTCCAATTAAGCATCAGTTCTCTAAGTAAAGAAATGAAGAAAAAGTGTGATTTACTTATTGAACCTCACGGCTTAACTGAATTCAACATTCTCGATGTCAGTCATTTCGATCATATTTATAAAATCGGTTATTATTCTGTGATGGGACATCCAAAACTTCCCAAACTTCTAGCCAAAATAAAGAAATAGTGCGATTTTTCGCACTATTTCTTTATTTTCAAGACTTTTCTTAATTTGCCTTTTATAGGCAGAAGTTGTAACTGCTCAACAACCCTATCCCCTTTTTCATTGAGGATTTCAACATCACTAAACAATTCTCCAATATTAATTACACCAATATCCTCAGCACTCAAGCCTTCAATTGAACATATGGCCCCAACGATATCCGTTGGGCGGATTTTCGATTGCTTGCCCGAACGGATTTGTATAGCAGTGATACCTTCATTAAGCTGCTCACCTTTGACCTTTTTAACAATTTTCTTCTCACGTATTTGACGTGCACTGTCAATGTGTGCGTTTTGTAGAGTTTCCTTATCCGGCAAAACAAGGTTTTCCATCTGTACTTCCGTAAAGTCTTCGATATTACGTAAGAAACGACCTTGATTTGATGTGTAGAAAGTGATTGCTTTACCCTTTTGATCAAAACGGCCAGTACGACCAATTCGATGGACATAGATTTCGGCTTCCAATGGTATATCATAATTGATGATTAATGAAACTTGGTCGATATCAAGACCTCGCGCCGCAACATCCGTTGCCACCAAAAATCGAAAACCACCTTGCTTAAAATCTTTAATGATTTTTGTGCGATCATTTTGCTCCATTCCCCCATGCAAACGTTGGATTGGAAATTTCATGTCCGTAAAATAGTCATAGACATCGTCGACGGTTACTTTGAGATTACAGAAAATCATGCAGCTATCTGGCTGTAATGTCATTAATATCTCCCGTGTCAAGCGAAGTTTAGCCTGTTCAACTACGGATAGTTTATATTGAGTGATGCGATCGAGCACATTGCTCGCTTCATCTATTTTAATGAACTTAGGATTTCTTACCGCAAACGAAATTAAATCATTGATTTGATCGGGAATGGTTGCGGAAAGAAGAACCGTTTGACGCTTGATTGGCAATTTCTTGATAATTTGATTCATTTCGATCAGAAAACCCAACTTAAACATTTCATCGGCTTCATCAATAATCAAATACTTAATCTCCGAAACATCCAATGTACCACGTTTAATATGATCAAGCACCCGTCCCGGTGTACCAACGACGATGTGTGTTTTTTGTTTTAATTCTTTCACTTGCACTTCATAAGGAAACTTACCGAAAAGTACGGAAACTTTGACGCGTTTAAATCGTCCGATATGAAACACATCTTCCTTGATTTGTAATGCGAGTTCGCGGGTTGGAGCGATAATCAGTGCTTGAGGATTGTTTTGATCAAAGTCAATGTTATCGCAAATCGGAATAGCAAAGGCTGCCGTTTTACCGCTACCCGTTTGTGATTGAATAACAACATCATTTCCCTCTATCATTGATTCGATCAAGACAGATTGAACTTCTGTTGGCTGATGATATCCGAGCAGTTCTATAGAACGTTGGATTTGCTCACTCAATCCAAAGCTTTCAAAGGTTAATTTCATAAGGTTTCTCATACTTTCTTCATATACTCACGTATTATATCACACCTTGTCAATCCCAGGTTTTTACTGACTTACAAACAATCATTTGTGTGTTATGATAATCAAAGAGAAATCTCTTATCGAAAGTGAGCCTGTATGAATAACGAAATCCTTAACCAAGTTACCACAAATCTCCAAAAGAAAAATGTCCCCATTCACAAAATCGAACAAGAATGGAGCAAACTTAAATATGTAGTTCTTGAAAAAAACCCAAAACTTTACAATGAAATCCGTCAACTATTAACAGTTAAAGTCGGGTATTCAAAAGATGAGTTTTTACGTTTGATCGAACTCGCTCTTAATTCAGAAGAGAATTCGGGACACGCTATCAATGCCCTTCAACATGTCTGGGGTTATTTTAAAAAAGTTGCCAGTGCTGACGAGAAGTTTGAGTTTGAAAAAAAACTCCAGGATTATGCATCCGGGAGTGAGACTTTAACTGCGTTGAAATCTTATCTAAATACCTTATCTGTTAAATACGACCGGAAATATCTGTTAAAATCTTACTATTTTCTATCGAAATAAGAACTTCGTTATGCTTTAGAAAACCGGGAATAAACGGTGGATTGTATCGTGCCAACCAGACAACTGATCCAGGGATCAAATCATTGGCACTCATCCATTGCGCTAGTTCCTTTTTCTTTTTCTCTAATAGGGTCGGGCAGACAGTTCCTGAGAAACGAATGGAAGCAAACACCATGTTCTCTTTTTTGATCATAGAAAGTCGATTGCTTCTAGGTTTTGGAAGACTATCAAATGGAATTTCAGAAGGCATTACAAATGCCATGGTCATGGAGTCTTGATTTAGTTCATTGATTACCGGTGTCGTCATTGATATTTTGCGATTTTGATCGTTGGATCCGCTAATGTAATCAAAGGCTTCATTAAAACCGCTATACCCGCGAAAATCATTCTCTTTACTCATCGCCAGAGAAATTTCATCATACACTCGGACTTCAAAGTCCTTTTCTTTTTTTAGTAATTTATACTTTGCACTTTCAATGGCCATAAGTACACCTTCTTTCTTTTAAAGAAAGGGCATCAATTGATGCCCTTTGTCAAATTACGATTGTTTTACTAAGCGTTTCTTCGAGCTTACGACAGCCAAACCTAAGCCAGCCATCAAAGCGATCAATGCGAAACCAAGAGCGTTATTGTCAGCTGTATCCGGCAATCCTTCTTCTGTATTTTGTGCAACATAAGTAAAGTTTGCAGGGATGATTACTTTATCAATAACGTGGATAACACCGTTGCCTGCTTCCAGGTCAGCAGCCGTAACGGTTGCGCCATTAACTTTAACGCCACCATCCAAATCGAAGGTTACGGATTCGCCATTTAATGTCGGAGCCATTAAACCATCTGTCAAATCTGTGCTCATTACTTTTCCGGAAACAACGTGGAACAGCAATACTTTTGCCAAATCTGGTTGAGCCAATAGTTCTTCAGCGGTAATGCCTAATGCTTCAAGCAAATCTTCAAATGCTGCGTTGGTCGGTGCGAATACTGTAAACGGACCATCACCTAACAATGCATCAACCAAATCGGCTTTTTGCAATGCAGCAACTAAGATTGAGAAGTTTGGGTTGTTGAGTGCGATATCTACAACTGTCGGGTATAGATTGAAGTCGGAAGGAACTAATACTTTGTCAATTACATGAACAACACCATTGCCAGCTTCTAAGTTAGCAAGAGTAACCTTTGCATTATTGATCATGACGCCACCATCTAAATCAACAGTGATTGTTTCGCCATTGACTGTTGCCGGTGTCATACCATCAACCAAATCCGTACTCATTACTTTTCCAGCTACAACGTGGTAAGTAAGAATTTCAGCTAACTGAGGATGATTCAATAAGTATTCAGCGCTAACACCTAAGTCAGCTAATAGAGCAGCGAATGCAGCATCCGTCGGAGCAAATACTGTAAACGGGCCATCGCCTTGCAATGTACTAACTAAACCAGCTTTTGTCAAAGCAGCAACCAATGTACTAAATCCTGCATTGTTTACAGCAATGTCTACAACTGTCGGATACAATTCAAAATCTGAAGGAATCAATACTTTGTCGATAATGTGGATAACACCGTTGGAAGCGTTGACGTCAGCGGTTGTTACATTAGCATCGTTGACCATAACGCCGCCATCCAAATCGATAGTGATCGTTTCGCCATTGACTGTTGCCGGAGTCATGCCGTCAACTAAATCCGTACTCATTACTTTACCAGCTACAACGTGGTAAGTAAGAATTTCAGACAATTGTGGATGTCCTAATAAATATGATGCACTTACACCAAGTTCGGCAAGTAATGCTGCAAATGCTGCATCAGTTGGAGCAAATACTGTAAACGGGCCGGTCCCTTGAAGGGTTTCTACAAGTTCAGCTTCTTGCAAAGCTGCTACCAAAATGCTAAAGTCTTCATTGCCTGAAGCTATTTCTACAATGTTTTGATGGCCTGCAGCAAATACGTTACTACTTGCAAACAGGATTAGTGCTAGGATCATGCTTATAATCTTCTTCATAATTTCCTCCTGGGTCACTACTGTGACTAAGTTGTATACAATATAACATGCCTTTTTATTGTTTGCAATAGTATTGCATACAATTTATTAAAATAATTTACTTTTTTTGTCTTTTTTACTAAAAAACTGCCTTTCGGCAGTCAATCAAGCAAAAATTCTTCTTTTAATATGCCATAAATGACCAAATCATGGAATTTGCCGTCATGTCCCAGGAATTTTTTCCGCTTATTTCCTTCTACTTTCATCCCACACTTATTCATTACCTTACCTGAAGCCGGATTTTCGATCAGATGTGAGGCTTCGATGCGATGAAAGTCTCCCTCTTCAAACAAATATCTCAACATTGCTCTTAGCGCTTCACTTGCAATACCCTGATTCCAATATTGTGCAGAAAGGCAATAACCAAAGACACCGCACTTGTGTCTTGAGTCAACATTAACCAAATCTATGGTTCCTATCACTTTTCCAATTGACTTTAATTCAATAGCCCAACGATAGACATGGGGTTCTTCCAAATCCCTTAGCCACAACGCAATAATATGCCGAGTATCCTCAACGCTTTGATGAGCACTCCACGTTAAGTATTTTGTAACCTGTGGATCACTCGCCCACTGCTCAAACATATCACGATCGTCATCCAGTCGGATTTTCCGCAATAACAATCGTTTTGTCGAAAGTTCTTTTGTTCCAATGTGTTTCAATCTATTTATCTCCTTCAAACAATTTTCTAATACCATTATTATATGGAGGATACAAGATCCCCTTCTCCGTAATTATTGCCGTAATCAAATCCGCATCCGTGACATCAAATGCGGGATTATAAGTTTTAACACCGGATGGAGCCATCGGCTTTTGATACCAAGTCGTCGTAATCTCCTCGCCTTTGCGCAATTCAATTTCAATATCATTCCCACACGCTGTCTGAATGTCAATGGTTGATAAAGGTGCACACACATAAAAAGGAATTCCATAGCGCTTAGCTAAAATTGCTACCCCCGAAGTACCGATTTTATTAGCCGTATCACCATTTGCCGCAACTCGGTCACACCCAACCAACACAGCATCAACTAGTCCCTTCTTCATAACAATGGAAGCCATATTATCACAAATCAACGTAACATCGATTCCTGCTTCGTGCAACTCCCATGCTGTCAACCTTGCACCTTGTAAAAGCGGTCGTGTCTCATCGGCATATACCCGAAAGTTATATCCCCGTTTGTGCCCCAAATATATGGGAGCAAGTGCTGTACCATACTTAGCAGTCGCCAATGTACCGGCATTGCAATGCGTAAGCAATCCCATCGTTGGTTTTAGTAAAGACAGGGCATGCTCACCAATCGAAAAACAAACTGCCTCATCTTCACTGCGGATATTTCCGGATTCAATTTTCAATAAGTTAATAATCTCCATGAGGGATTTGTCCTTATTATTAACTAGACAACGCTCCATTCGATTCAATGCCCAAAATAGATTCACTGCGGTCGGACGTGACGAAGCCAGAAAGTCTTTCGTTTGTTGAAAATGACGAACAAAATCGTCCGGATTCGAACTTTCGTGTTTCTTTATATCCAGATACAAACCGTATGCAGCCGCAATCCCAATCGCCGGAGCACCACGGACTTCTAAACCAGTGATTGCCTTAAAAATCTCTTCCTTTGTTTTATAGTGATGATAGATCAGCTCATTTGGCAACTTGCTTTGATCTAAAATGATTAGCTCGCTGTTTTCATCATCCAAGCGAACCGAAACAAAATTAAGTACATCATTCATAATCTTCCCTCGCGAATTTTGACATTGCCTTTTTCATACTAACCAGAAAATCCTCTCCACAGTAATATGAATCTCTTTTCACAATAAAATCAATCGCACCGCTTAAACAGATTCGCTCTGCCCTAACCCGTACATTTCCAGATAGAGATGTAATATCTTTGACATGGGCAAGTCCAATGATTCTTCGGCAAAGTTCCAATCCGGTCACTCCGGTCGTATCTCTCAAAACCGTAGCCAAATAGTACTCTTTGAATCCCGGTGTTTTTGCGGTGGATTCTGAAACATTATGATCCCAAGCAAGATTAAACTTAAAAATAAAAAGATCGACCGTTTCAATTAATGTATCTTCCAACCATTGCATATGATCAAATTGTTGATGAGCATCGCTATGTACCCACGCAAAAATCAGATTAGCAATGACATTTCCAACGTCATAACCAATTGGACCGAAAAAAGCAAACTCCGGATCGATGACTTTTGTTGAATCTTCTTTGACAAATATTGAACCGGTATGTAAATCACCATGAACCAATGCCTGCGCATGATTCATAAACTCAAACTTTAGTTTTGCTGTTTCCAAACGCAAAGCATGTGAATGATAAATATGTTCATCTACCCATTCTTTATTAAGCTCAAACACATCATTTCGATTCTTATAATCACTAAACGGTTCAGTATACACCAAATCTTCCGTGATTTCGCACAACTCGGGATTAATAAAATTCTTAACCAAATCCTTCTTATGTTTATGTTCTAACACAACATCACTCGTTAACAAAAGTGTATTAACCATAAAATCCGTGATGTCTTGGGCAAACTTAGGAAACACTTTAAAATCCATCAACGCCTTTCGCATGATTTGATGATCAGACAAATCATCCATGACCGTACAGTTCATAATGGGATCATATGCATATACTATCGGGACTAATCCCGGTGCCAATTCTTCTTCTAACTTCAAGATCTCGTATTCGATTCGATTGCGATCTGGAGATAGTTTAAATTCATCCGAAATTCGAGCCACCGGTCCGGATTGTTTGATGATAATCGAACGACCTGACACTTCATCCATGATCCTGAAAATATAGTTAAGGTTGCCATCTCCGATTTCCTTACACGTTAAATGAAACTCATCACCAAACAGATACCCGAGTTTCTCGCTTGCATACATTGCGGCTTCTTCTTCATTCATTGTAAAGTACGTTGTAAATTTCATAATTTCCCCTTATTCTTCAGCGATACGAAATCACTCAAGTTTGACTCCTTCTGTGCTCCTTTTGGCATGGTAGCATTAATCAAGCCCATTGTTTGACGCATTAACGATAATCTGTCCACTTGTGACTGACTCAAAACATTCACTTTACCTAAAACAAAGTGTGCAATCATTGTCATATTGGCCACATGTTCCAAAGATTCCATCCGGAAGTAAGCTTCCGTCAAATCTCTTCCCCAAGTCAAAGCACCATGGTTAGCCAGTAATACCGCAGTATGTGTCTTACAGAATGGTGCAATCGAATCAGCAACTTCACTGGTTCCCGGAGTTGCATATGGAGCAATCGGTATCACCCCGAGATTGACCACGGCTTCAGGCGATGTCGGTTGATCCAAATGAATACCGGCAATAGCAAAGGCTGTTGATATTGGCGGATGAGCATGGACGATCCCAAACACTTCCTCATTATCATTATAAATACGCAGATGCATCTTGATTTCTGAGGAAGGTCTTATTCCCTCAGAAATCAGACCTCCATCCAAATTCAGTTTAACTAGCATATCCTCATCCATATATCCTTTTGAGACATTGGTAGGGGTCGCAATGACCGTTCCATCACTTAACCTTACAGAAATATTACCGTCATTGGCCGCAACATAATTACGCAAATACAATCGCCTACCAACTTCACAAATCCATGATCTCGCTGCCTTTTCCTCTTGATTCATGACTGTTCTCCCTTCAGTGTGTCTTTGATAATTAATACAACTCCCCAAATCATTAAGACAAGTGCTAAATAGAAATTTAGTTGCGGAACATCATTGAAAATTAAAATTGATATACCGGCACCTAAAAACGGCGCAAGTGCATAAAACGAGCTGGTTTTCGCTGCACCTAAACTGCGCTGTGCATATATATAGAACATGATGCTAAGTCCATAAGTAACAAATCCAAGTAACATAGACAATAAAATCAACGGAACATCAAAGTTAATTTGATTGATGAAATAAGCAAGTAAGATCGAACTTAAGCCCGAGAAGATCCCTTTGATCGCAGTGATTTTAATCGGGGAATTATCCGATAAATTTCGAGTAAAATTGTTTTCCAATCCCCAAACCATAGTTGCCGCAATAATCAACACAGAACCAAATGAGAAACTCAGACTTGACTGAAGATTTTCAACAGAAAGAAGAATGCTGGCAATCGTAATGATGACAATAGCATATCTTAGGCGAATACTGATTTTTTCTTTAAAGATAAAGAAAGCAAAGACGGATGTCGCAACAATTTCAAAATTATTGAGCAGTGCTGCATTCTCTGCAACACTCAACCGTAAGCCATACAAAAGCAAAATCGGAGCTAAGATATCCAGAAGTATCATACCTATAACATACGGATACTGTCTTTTCTTAAATGGCAAACTTTCCTTAGTAAACATGCACATAATCAACATCCCAATGCCAGCACCTAAATAAAGCAAACCGGCTAAAAACACCGGTTCTACAACGACAAGCGTCAATTTAAGAAAAGGTGTACTCAAAGCATATAGTAATGCAGCCAATGCCGCTGACAAAATCGGTAGATATTTTTTCATATTTTTCTCACGTTTCTATTATATCTCAAAAGTCATGAAATCACGCGAAAAAATCTGCCAACTTTACAACAGTTTATAAAATGGTACAATAAACTTAAAGAGAGGGCTTTCACTAGAATAACTATCGTTTCACATAAAAGGAGGCCGTTATTTATGATAGAAAATCGCAAGACCATTCGCTACTGCGTAATTGGTGCCGGGCATGGCGGACAGGCACTAGCTGCATATCTTCAATATTTGGGCAATCCGACGATTTTATACAATCGTACAAAAATCGTAATCGACGAAATCAACGCTCTTGGTGGTATTGAACTCTATGGCATGATTAATACAATGGTCAAAGGATTAATCTGCACCTCTGATCTAAAAATCGCACTGGAATCTGCGGATATGATCATGGTGTGTATTCCGGCTCACGCTCATCAAGACATCGCAACTAAAATGGCACCTTACTTAAACCCTCATCACAAAATCGTGATTCACCCAGGACGAACCTTAGGTGCCTATATGTTTGAACGATATCTTAAAGAAGCCGGTTGTTCACTTGAAATTCCCATCGGTGAAACCGATACCTTCGCATTGACATCAAGAAAAATCCGACCAGGATTAAGTCATGTTTATTCTAGAAAGAAACAATTAAAAATCGCCGCGTTGACACCTGAACTTACTAACA
>CAKMJZ010000065.1 GCA_927435855.1 uncultured Erysipelotrichaceae bacterium | reverse complement strand
GCGGAATCATTGATTGGCCTTATGAAACGGAGAGCAAGTAAATGAAAATCTGTATCGTTGGGGGAGTCGCAGGTGGTGCGGGTGTTGCGGCCAGATTACGCCCATGTCTAAAACATTTTTATATCCGAGTTCTATTAGAATATCAGCTGCTTCTTTGCTTCGGTTACCACTGCGACAGTATACGATGATCGTCGCACTTTTATCCGGCATAAAAACTTCAGCCCTAGCTTCCAGTGTGTCCAAGGGTATAAGTAAGGAATTTGGTATGCGCATTTCCTTGTTTTCTTCAACGGTTCTTACATCAAGTAAGATGATTGATGAATCACTTTGCAACATTTCCCGGCCTTGTTGCACCGTAATCTTCTTGTAAGATGAAGAAGTACAGCCTGCCAATAGCAAAACCATCATCATAGTCATAATCAAACTTTTTTTCATCGTCATCTTGTGATACCATAAGACCAAGAAGCAATGCCGCCGATATCATGAATATCCGTATAACCTAAATGCTTTAGAATGCGCATTGCCGCGACACTTCTTGAACCGCTGTAACAAATCACAAACAGTTTTTTACTTTTGTCCGGTACTTTCTTTAAGATAAGCGTTTCCAACTGATCCAAAGGTACATTGATGCTCTTAGCAATTTTTCCTTCTCTAAATTCTGCCGGTGTACGAACATCAATAACTAAAATCGACGGATCGGTTTTTAACATTTGATGTGCTTCTCCCTGATTTAAACGATTACTTCCCTTTAAAAAATTAAACATGTTATTCCCTCTTTCTGAAAGGAGTTTTATGGCATGAAAACTCAAGAAAACCTGGTATCTTCGTATTTTCCAATCACCACTAATTGCAGTGGTGAACATATTCAGCTTATTCGCAATACTGCGCTGATCAAGCGATTTCGTAAAGATGAAACGATATTGCACGGTGGGAAAGCTTGTTCAGGCTTGGTTGCTGTTATCAGCGGTCAATTACGCGCATTTATACAGTCTTCCACCGGCAAGCAAGTCACGTTGTATCGTTTATATGACTATGATGTATGCGTAATGAGTGCTTCTTGTCTTCTAAAGAATATGCAGTTTGATATTCATTTATCTGCTCAGTGTGATACGACCGTATTAATAATTCCAACGGCTACCATTGAACTGATCAATCCGGTCAATCCGATTTTTCGGCAGTATACCCTCGATCTTTTGGCACAACGCTTCTCTGATGTGATGTGGACGATGGAACAAATCGCTTTTTCACCGATGCCTGCACGAATAGCCCGATTTGTTTTAGATACAGCCAATCAAAATGATGGCGAATCAGCAATTTTGACGCATGATACTATCGCCAAAGAATTGGGCAGTGCACGCGAAGTCATTTCTCGCATTTTGAAATATCTTCAAAGTGAAGAAATCATCCAGCTGGGCCGGGGAAGAATCCATATTACCAACTTAAATAAACTTGAAGATTTGGCGAAACAACTATCGGACTAAATCAAGTAGGATTTGCTTGTTCGCAAAGCCTATTCTTCGTTTGTATTCTTTTCCACCCTTAAAAGCGATAATCGTAGGAATGCTCATGACACCAAACTGTTGTGCCAGTTGTGGGTGCGCATCGACATCCAGTTTTGCGATTTTAATCGCATTTTGCTGATCAGCAATTTCTTCGAGCAGCGGTGAGATCATTTTGCATGGTCCACACCAATCAGCATAAAAGTCAACAATGACCGGTCGATCACTTTGTAACACTTCTTGAACAAAATTGTCTTCATTGATCTTAGTGATTTTCATATATTCCTCCTTGACTTACTTAGTCTACACAATCAAAAAGCAGGCGTCTGTGACAAAGTCACAATAACACCTGCTTTTTTACATTTCAAACAAAGGTTGGTTGTATGCAAGCTTCAAATGCTCATAAGCTTTCGATGTTGCGACCCTTCCCCGGGCTGTACGATTTATAAAGCCGATTTGAATAAGATAGGGTTCATACACATCTTCCAATGTCATTGGCTCCTCTGAGATACTGCTGGCTAAAGCATCTAATCCAACTGGTCCGCCTCTGAAACGTTCAATGATTCCTTTAAGATAGCGTATATCGACCTCATCAAGCCCCAAATCATCTACTTTCAATCGGTCTAAAGCCATTTTTGTAACCTCAAGGTTAATTTTGTTATCATTGTACACTTGCGCAAAGTCACGAATCCGTCGAAACAATCGATTTGCTATCCGTGGCGTCCCACGTGAGCGTTTGGCAATCTCAACGATAGCATCCTCACTGATCGCCGTTTCCAATACGCGGGATGTACGCGTAACAATCAAAGCAAGCTCCTCTTTAGAGTAATACTCAAGTTTCGAAACGATTCCGAAACGATCGCGTAAAGGTGCAGTCAAATCCCCTGCTCTTGTAGTAGCTCCAACCAATGTGAAAGGTGGTAGTTCCAATCGAATTGAACGGGTCGAAGCATCTTTACCAACGACGATATCAATACAATAATCTTCCATCGCGGGATAAAGTACTTCTTCTACAGCTTTGGGTAAGCGGTGGATTTCATCGATAAACAAAACATCACCAGCTTCTAGCCCACTTAAAATTGCTGCTAAATCACCGCCGCGCTCAATGCTTGGACCACTGGTAATGCGAATGCTGGTATTCATTTCATGGGAAAGGATATGCGCCAATGTCGTCTTACCAAGTCCTGGGGGACCATAAAGTAATACATGATCAAGCGCTTCATTACGACCTTTGGCCGCATGGATAAACACTCTCAAATTTTCTTTCAAGGATGTCTGTCCGACATATTCATTTAAACTAAACGGACGAAGTGTTGCTTCTTCATCCGTGATATTTACATCACTGCTTAAAATTCGATCCATCAGATGCCCCCCTTGCGTTTAAGAAGAAATTGAAGTCCGGCTTTAATGAGTTCATCGACACTTGTCAGATTTAAGGATATCAAATACTTCTCAATTCCCGCCAATTCTGAAGCTTTATATCCAAGCGATCGCAATGCTGCTACCGCATCCTGAATCTCTATGGAAGCCTTACTATCTTTCTTCTCACTCTCAACAAGTTTTCCCTTCAAATCTAGCACGATTTGAGAAGCAGTCTTTGCGCCAATACCGGGCATGGTCTTTAAAAATGTCACATCACCCGTCTCGATAGCTGCTATGATTTTAACAAATGATGATGCACTCATCATGTTGAGGGCGGTCTTAGGTCCAAGACCTTTCACGGAAAGCAATTGTTCAAAAAGCCGTAATTCGTCCATTGATAAAAAGCCGTAAAGACTGATTTCATCTTCGCGGATGTGCTGATATGTATAAAGTAAAACTTCTGTGTTTAGACTCAGTACTTCCGGCCTGGGAAAACCAATCCGATAACCGACGCCCTGAGTATCCAAAATAACCCAATCCAAGCCGAAGGCATGGACTTTTCCTCTTATAAATGCAATCATTTTATCACCGTTATCATTATAGCATACTCAATCATAAAAAAAGATATCCCGAAGGATATCTAGTCGACATAAATAAAGGTAATCTCCATCAGTGCGATGATATCGCCATCTATTGCTCCGGCCTTGCGCAAGGCATCATCAACACCCCACATACGCAAAACTTTTGAAAAGCGGATAAGTTCTTCCTCGGTGTTAAGATTGGTTTGAAGGTAACGCTTTTCAATGGCCTCTCCATAGAGGCGCCATTGGTGATCTCCCACACGCTCGATTTCAAACGCCGGTCGCTCAGCTTCAAATTTATACATTACACGATCTGCATCCGGTTCTGAAAGCGAGAATTCCGGTGTGACCTGTAGAAGATCTGCGACTTTGTAAAGTACCGCATCTAATCCTTCACGAATCAATGTGATAGCCTCAAAAACTTGCAAATCAGGATATGTTGCTTTAAACCGTTCGAGATTGTCTTGAGCATTATCGAGATCCATCTTATTGGCAACGACAATTTGTGGACGTTCTAACAGTCGATACTGATACTGTCCAAGTTCATCATTAATGACTCGATAGTCTTCTACCGGATCACGACCGTCTTGTGAGCCCATATCCACAACGTGCACGATGACTCGGCAACGCTCGATATGACGTAAAAACTGATGTCCTAATCCTTTACCTTGATGTGCGCCTTCGATTAATCCAGGTAAATCTGCCAAGACGAAAGAACGTCCGTCGTTAATACCTACGACACCTAAATTCGGTACGATGGTCGTAAAGTGATAATCTGCAATTTCTGGGCGAGCCGAAGTTACAACAGACAAAAATGTGGATTTTCCAACAGATGGGAATCCGACAAGACCGGCATCAGCTAACAGTTTGAGTTCGACTCGTATTTCTTTTTCTTCACCCGGTTCACCTTTTTCACAGAAATCTGGAGCCGGATTACGGCTGGTAGCAAAACGCCAGTTACCGCGTCCGCCACGACCGCCGCGGGCGATAATAGCACTTTGTCCTGGATGAACCAAATCAGCAATTACGGTATCTGTCTTCAAATCCTTGACGATGGTACCTTGTGGAACTGCCAAGATATTATCATCTCCGCGAGCACCTGTCATTTTTTTGGTTCTACCGTTGACTCCGTCGTCGGCTTTAAGATGTTTTTTATAATGCAAATCTAAAAGTGTGGATTTATTAGTATCAACGATAAAAACGATGTTACCGCCATTACCACCGTCTCCGCCATAAGGTCCGCCCAGAGGCTGATACTTTTCTCTGCGAAAAGAGACGATACCATTACCGCCGGTTCCTGCTTTTATTTTTAATTTTACGCGATCAATAAACATTTGTTTTAACTCCTTTAAAAAAATCCCCGACGGGGATTTTTAAGCGCTTGGATATACTGAAACTTTTGTCTTGCTACGACCTAAGCGTTCGAATTTCACGATTCCGTCTGTCAAAGCGAACAGCGTATCGTCCCCGCCTCTGCCCACATTGGTTCCAGGGTGGATTTTGGTACCACGTTGGCGATACAAAATCGATCCGGCAAACGTAAATTGTCCGTCAGATTTTTTTGCGCCTAAACGTTTCGATGCAGAATCACGTCCGTTACGTGTTGAACCGACTCCCTTTTTAGAAGCAAACAATTGAATGTCTAATACATATTTCATGGCCTTACACCTCCTGTTTCGTTATTTGAATGTATTTGGAATATGAGTACTCTACCGTTTCCAACTGGTAAAGCATTGTTTTAAGTATGTTTTGCTGAGTGGTATCAAAATCGATCACATTGATCTCTATTTTGTTTTCACTCATTTCGTCATTTACCGTTCCATGGGCAAGTTTGTCGAGGGTATTGAGACCGCCGACGCCGATAGCGCTGACTGCCGCACAAACCAAATCTTTACCTTTGACATCATAATCGGCATGTCCGCTGATACTCATGTAGGTAATCTGATCTTCATTGGTTTTTTTAATGTGCACCCGGATCATACGATTAAGCCTCGATAGTTTCGACGGTTAATTTCGTATACGGTTGACGATGACCTTGTTTGCGGCGGGTAGAACCTTTTTTCGGCTTATATTTCACGATGATGATTTTTTTAGCCTTGCCTTGTTTTTCAACTTTAGCGGTTACCTTTACTCCTTTGACATAGGGAGTTCCTACTTTGGTCGTGCGGTTGGAATAAACCAATACATTGTCGAATGTTACGACATCTCCCTCGGCAACATCCAATTTCTCAACGAAAATGGTTTGGCCGACTTCAACTTTTAATTGCTTTCCACCGGTTTCGATTACTGCGTACATTACGTGCACCTCCTTCATTTTTTTCTCAGACTCGCCTCTTCAGGTGGATTTCTCACTTAGACCCAAACAAGAGCGGTTGCAGTCACTAGGACGTACAACTTCGTCAGTTTAACATAAGCAAAAGCGTTCGTCAATTCGAACAAACGTTTCGCTTATATATTATACTCGAAAGCCTACATTTTGTATAGAATTAAATTCAATGAATTTTGTAATAAACTATGCTTCCAAATGTCATTATCAATCATTTAAAAATTCGTTGAATTTACCACGACGGACATAATGCGTATGTAAAAATTCATGAGCTACATGACTGTTAGGATTTATTAAGAAGGCCTCATATAACTCATTAACAAATGTATTATTGTGCGATTTACGAATCGATTTTCGATGGTCTTCTGCAAATAGACCTTCCAGTCTTTTTTGCGCTGTCAATGGATCTTTCGATCTTGGCTGTCCTCCGCCATTGATACATCCTCCAGGACATCCCATGATTTCGATGAAGTGATATGGAGATGTACCTTCCTTAATTTGCTTCATTAGTACTTCGGCATTTTTGGCACCACTGGCAACAGCGATTCTAAGAGTCTG
This sequence comes from uncultured Erysipelotrichaceae bacterium, assembly GCA_927435855.1. Lineage (GTDB taxonomy): Bacteria > Bacillota_I > Bacilli_A > Erysipelotrichales > Erysipelotrichaceae > UBA2227. The sequence continues at coordinate 24,604 of CAKMJZ010000065.1, read as the reverse complement.
ATTATTCAGATAGCTAAAAGCCGGTAATGGATCTGTGATCGTGATTGATGCTTCTTTGATTGGATCAAACCCTTCGATTTGTTTTAAATGCAGATGATCAAACGGCAGTTCACGAGAAGTGATGAGTTCATACGCCGTACGTAACGCAGCTTCCATTACACCGCCTGTAACCCCGAATATATCAGCAGCACCGCTGCTGAAACCTAACGGATTGTCAGCTTCACTTTCAGGCAGCCTTGTAAAATCGATGCCTGCTTCCTTTATGAGTGCAGCAAGTTCTCGTGTCGTTAGTACCGCATCCACATTATGCAAATCATCAATGGACATCTCATCTCTTGTGATTTCAAACTTTTTAGCTGTACACGGCATCACCGATACTACAAACATACTTCGTGGATCAACGTTAATTTTATTGGCATAATATGATTTAACTAGCGAACCAAGCATCATATGAGGTGACTTACAGCTAGATAAATGATGCAAGTGATCCGGAAAATTGTGCTCACAGTATTTTATCCAACCTGGAGAACAGGATGTGACCATAGGTAATTGATTTTGTCCCTTCAGGATAGCATTTTTGATACGTCCCAAAAACTCGGTTCCCTCTTCGATTACTGTTAAGTCCGCCGCAAAATTGGTATCAAAAATGTCATTAAAACCCAAATCACGCAGCGCTGAAAACAGTTTACCAGTCACTGGTGTTCCGGCAGGATATCCAAACTCTTCACCGATGGCAACCCGAATAGCTGGGGCAACTTGTACGACCGTATGAATATTGGGATTATTTAGTGCTTGTTTGACGACTTCAGTGGCATCTGTTTCCATTAAAGCTCCCACAGGACAAACCGTCGTGCATTGACCACAGTAAATACAATCTGTCTGGGAAAGATCAAACTCATCAGCTGCCGAAATTATCGTATCAAATCCTCTGTTTTGGGCATGCAATATTCCGACACCTTGTACTTCATTACATAAGCTGATACATCTTCGACACAAGATACACTTATCCATATCTCGGGTAATCGATATAGAAACTTCACTTTTTCTGTGTGATTCATTATTATTAAAGCGGCTTTCCTTGATGCCCAATGTTCTACCCAATGCCTGCAATTCACATGTCATATTTCGAGAACAACTAAGACATTGCTGCTTATGATCAGATAGCAGTAATTCATAAAGTACCTTGCGCATTTTCTGGACTTTTAACGTATTGGTCTTTATAACCATTCCCTCTTGCACAGCGGTAACACATGCTGCCTGTAAGGTCTTTGCTTTTTCGACTTCAACGACGCACATGCGACAGGTACCGAAATTGCAAATTTTATCCAGATTACACAAACTCGGAATGTAAATTCCGTAGTTTTTGCATGCTTCAATGATGGTCGTGTTTTTTTCAACACGAATCGGTTTATTGTTTATTGTACAGTTGATCATCGACTACCTCCTGTCACAATGCAAACATCGCATGGCTTCTGCCATAGCATTGAGCTTGTGATATCCTAACACGACTTCATCAAAACTATCTATTCTCTCTTCCAGTTTCAAAATATCCAGCGGAAAGCGATGAAGTGCTACGATTTCATCTTCATCTGCAACTGCAGGAATATCGATAAGCATTCCTTTGTTCAACAATCCTTTACCACCTAAATATCTATCCATAGATTCAGCCGCCTTTTTACCATCAGCAATCGCTTGTATGACTGTATCCGGTCCGCGGGCAACATCTCCTCCGGCAAATACTCCTTCCATAGTTGTCATCAGTGTTTCGTCGTGGACAACAAAGGTACCCCATTTGGTTACACCGATTTCTTCTTTTTTAATAAACGGTAAATCTGAATATTGACTTACGGCAACAACGACCATATCAACGTCAATCATAAATGTCGATTTTTCAATAGCTCTGGACTTGCGTCTTCCGGAGCTGTCAAATTCGGCTAATTGCATATGTACACATTCAATTTTCTCTACTCGGCCATTTTTACCGGCAATAAATCGTTTGGGCGATGCCAGTTCAATGATACTGACACCTTCTAAAAGCGCTTCATGGATTTCTGCTTCATATGCCGGCATAGCATCGATTGTCCGACGATACAAAACGACGACTTCCGATGCACCACAGCGAAGTGCGGTTCTTGCGGAGTCAATGGCCGTATTTCCACCACCGATAACAACGACTTTACCTTCAATTCGATACTTCAGATTTGTGTTAACATCCTTGAGGAAATTAATTCCATGTACGACACCCGGTAAATCCTCGCCTTCAACTCGGATTTTCTCCGGAAACTGAGTTCCGGTCGCAAGATAAACAGAATCGTAGTTCGTTTTTAAATGATCAAAAGGTAAGTCTTTTCCGATTTGCGTATTTAAATGAATTCGAACCCCAGTCTTTTCAATGAGAGAGACTTCGTGAGCCAAGACCTCTTTGGGCAATCTGTATTCAGGAATGCCAAAGGCTAAAACACCACCGGCGATACTCTCTTGTTCAAATACATCAACTTCATACCCGTTTCTTACTAAATAGTAACCGCAAGTCAATCCGGAAGCACCGGCTCCGACAATAGCTACCTTCTTACCGTTTTTAGACATAACGGCATCGATAAGAATTTCTTTTTCGTTTCTGTAAGCATAGTCTGCGGCAAATCGTTTTAAATCACAAATAGCCACAGCCTCATCGGTCATTGAACGACGACACTTCGATTCACATGGACGTGTACAAATACGTCCGCAAATCGCTGGGAATGGATTTTCCTGACGAATGAGTTGATAGGCATCTAAAAATCTTCCAGCCGCAATCAATCGGATATAGCCTGGAACATTGATATTGGCAGGACATGTATTTTCACATGGTGATATAAACAAGTCCGAACAAACACCGGCTTTGCAATATTTGTCCTTAATGTGTTGTTGATATTCTTCTTTAAAATAGCGAATCGTACTTAATACCGGATTTGGAGCAGATTGACCCAAACCACATATCGCTGTCTGTTGAATCGTTTCTCCTAATTCGACCAACAGTTCGATATCTCCATCGACACCTTTTCCTTGTGTTATCCGTTCAAGTATTTCGAGCATTTGCTTGGTTCCCAAACGACAAGGCAGACACTTTCCACATGATTCATCTTGGATAAAGTCCATAAAGAATCGTGCTGTATCAACCATACACGTATCCTCATCCATAGCAATCAAGCCACCCGATCCCATAATGGCTCCCAGTTTGGCTAACTGGTCGTAATCCGTTGGCGTATTCAGATTTTCAAGAGTAATACATCCTCCGGAAGGACCACCGATTTGGGCAGCTTTGAATTTTTTCTTACCGCTTATACCGCCTCCGATATTAAAGAGAATGTCTCCTATTGGCGTACCGATCGGTACTTCTACGATTCCTGTATTAACGATATCTCCTGCTAAAGCAAAGACTTTCGTACCTTTACTTGTTTCAGTTCCATATTGACTATACCAAGAAGCCCCTTTTAACATAATGGCAGGAATACTAGCCAGAGTTTCGACATTATTAATGATAGTTGGTTTTCCAAAAACGCCTTTTTGAAATGGATACGGTGGTTTTTGACTCGGTTCACCACGTTTACCTTCAATCGATGCGATTAAGGCAGTTTCTTCACCACAGACAAAAGCACCGGCACCTATGCGGATTTCGATATCAAAGCAAAAATTGCTTTCAAATATTTTCCGATTCAATAGACCAAATTCTTTTGCTTCATCCAATGCATAACTCAGCCGTTTGATAGCTAGTGGATACTCAGCTCGAATGTAGATATATCCTTTGGATGCACCGATCGCATAACCGCCAATCATCATGCCTTCAATTACTGAGTGAGGATCACCCTCAATGATCGAGCGATCCATAAAAGCTCCCGGATCGCCTTCATCAGCATTACATATCATATACTTTTGATCATTCTGTGCCAAATATCCGGCTTTCCATTTGACACCTGTTAAAAATCCGGCACCACCTCTGCCTCTTAGTCCGGATTGTGTGATTTCTTCAATCACTTTTTCCTGACTAAAGACCTTGAGAATTTTGGCAATGGCAAAATAGCCATCTTTTGCAATGTAGGCTTGAATTGAGTCATTCTCTATTGAACCACAATTTCTTAAGGCTATTTTCACTTGTGCTTTAAAGAAATCGATATCATCAATGCATGGCACATGCCTCTTTAATGAATGGTCAAAGAATGTATGTTCAAGCAATATTTTCTTATTCACGATATGATTAACAACGATACGCTTGGCACTTTCAGGTGTGCAATTTGTATAAAATGTCTTTTCAGGCAGTATCAACATGACCGGGCCCACCGCGCACATTCCCATACAACCCACTTGATAAACCTTTACTTTTTCAGCAAGATTCAATTCTTTCAGTTGTTCATCGACTGCTCGATTAACATTTTCACAGTTTGAAGATACACACCCGGCACCACCGCAAATTAAAATCTGATTCGTGTAAAATGACATATTAAAGAGATACTGTGTTTTTAATTGATTTAGGTGGTGAATCGTATTAATGTTTTGTTTCATAAAGCCCCCCTACTCATACTTAGCCAGAATAGACTTGAGTTTATTACTGTTGACCTGACGGTATACCTCATTATCGATCATTACTGCCGGCGCTAAACCGCATGCACCTATACAGCGAGCGATTTCAAAAGTGAAGCGCTGATCTTCTGTTGTCCCACCCAGATCAACCTGCAAAAGTTCCTGAACTTTTTCAATGATCTTCTTTCCGCCTCTTACATAACACGCAGTTCCCAAGCAGACACGAATCGTATGTCTTCCTTGAGGTTGGGTGGAAAAAAACGAATAAAATGAAACTACTCCCGTAACTTCCGATAGTGGCACATCCATTTTCTTTGATACCTGCATCAATACTTCAATTGGCAAAAAGCCGTAAACATTTTGCAACTGATGCAATATTTGTATCAGATTGCTTCTTTTACAGTCAAACAGATCAATGATTTTGTGTACTTCCTGTTGATTAATTTGAAGGTTTCCATTACATGGTTGGTGTCTTTCTGCAAGCATCACTTTTACCTCCGTAACAAACAATTATTGTCTGTTATTTTTTTCACTTGTATAAACAAAAAAAATAGCCTAACAAGCGAACCCCACACCCGCCACAATTATTCCAATATTTTGAATTTTTCTAATACTATTCTATCATATGTACATAAATTATCAATGACTTTGTTAGTGAATTAACAATGTTTCACTTACCTTTTATCTGAAATGTCTTCAAAATAAGTTGATGATCATTTCAAAAAGCGGGAAAAGTAATCCGTAATATAAAACCGGGAAAAAGATTGCCGGAACGAAGTTACCGATTTTGAGTTTCGTTATTTTTAACATATTCAAACCTAAACCAAAGATCAGTATATACCCTGCAGCGGACATCGCGGTGATGACCATAGTCAGATTAGTTGAAAACAGTGAGGTTAAAAGTGTAGATGCCAGAGTAATAGAGCCTTGATAAATCAGTATGACAAACGCTGAGAAAAACACACCAATACCTAACGATGCTGTTAGGACTATAGAAGCAATAAAGTCTAACAGTGATTTTGTAATTAAGATTTCGTGATTGCCGTTTAGACCGCTTTCAATCGACCCAACGATAGCCATTGCGCCGACTGCAAACAATAATGACGCTGTAACAAATCCCCTTACAAACCAACCGGATTCTCTGCCGTTGCTAAAACGTGTTTCAACTTTTTGAGCAAAACTATCCATCTTCTTTTCGATATCGATCGACTCCCCTACCAACGCTCCAATGGCAAGTGAAACAATCGTTATGATCATGTCTTCACTTTTTAAAGCTCCGGAAATACCAATAATTACAACACATAATGCAACTGCCTGCATCAGACTGCTACCCAATTTTTCGGATATCCCCTTTTTTAAAAACAATCCCGCTAAGCTCCCTACCATGATGGCAGCAACATTAATCCAAGTACCCGTCATTTTTGGTCTCCTTTCCGATTTCCATCGGATTCATTAATAGCATGCCCGATTTGCCCCCTTTGACAAATTCAAGACATATCGCATGACTGCTTTTCTTACGATGATCTACAATCGGCATGCATTTTTTCAATATCAATCCTCGTTTATGTGCTTCGATGATGATTTCTGCTAATCGATCACTGCGATGAATCAAATAGAATCGACCATGGTCTTTTAAATCACGTTTGATACAATCCAGCAACTCATTTAGTGGAAGATAAACCTCGTGACGGGCCGCTTCAAGAAACGGATTCGGATTTCGATTCTCTTTAACCATCTGATTAAAATATGGTGGATTGCATACGATTACATCCACAGGTTCGATTACAAGATCTTGTATTCTGCTAATAAAATAGACAACATTTTCGATACTGTGATAATTGACATTCTCTTTTGCGATTTCGATTGCTTCCGCAAAAATATCGACGCCGATAAGTTTCTTCGGGTGAAAACGCGATGCTTCAATCAGAAGAACCCCATTATTCGTTCCGATATCAAGAAATGTTTCCCCCTTTTTAACAACCATAAAAGACGCCAAAGCATATGTGTCGGTATTTAATCGGAACATGTCTTTGCGTTGTTTGATCATTAAATGACTTCCCGGTAAAAAATCCGTCGTTTTGTCCATACCATCACCTTAGCAAATAGTATACAACAAACCGACGGAGATTGAAAAACAATTTTAAGCTAATGGAAGGTCTACATAGAAGGTCGCACCTTCCCCTTCATTAGAAATTACTCCAAAATTTAACCTGTGAGCAACACAAATCGACTTGGCGATGGCAAGTCCTAATCCGGTACCCCCATCTGCTTCTCTAGTATAGTTTTTATCGATTTTATAATATCTGTCCCAAATATATGGCAAATGGACTAATTCAATGCCAGGTCCATGATCGATTACACTTATTCGTATAACGTTTTCCAATGGTTCAGCTTTGATAATGATCTTCTTGTCATCGCCGATATGTCGGATCGCATTGTTGATAAAATTGAAAAGCACCTGACCGATTTTAACTTCATCAGCCTCGACTCGCAATTTTCGATCGATATTTATCTCGATTTCCACTTGACCTGTATCCGTAAAACCGGCAAAAAGTCCGACAATTTCTGACAACTTTTTCTTTAAGTTAAATTGAATCGGATCAATCGAAAGTTTGTTTGCTTGATTTTGAGATAATTGAAGCATATCATTGACCAATCGGTTCAAATGGTTTGCTTCGCTCAAAATGATGTCCAAATGTGCATTTCGTTTAATTGGGTGATCGCCGGACAGTTCCTTGATCATTTCAGCATACGCTTTTATCATGGTCAGTGGCGTTTTTATATCATGTGAAACATTTGCAATCAGATCCCGACGCAACTCATCCATCTTAGAAAGTTCCCCGGTAGCAAAGTTTAGGGTATCGGCCAAGTCATCAATCTCGCTATATCCGCCATATTCAAATCGCACATTGACATCGCCATGTGCCAGCTTCCTAGCGCTTTCAGTCATATTCGCTAGTGGTTTAGCGATACGAAATGAAATAATACCGGAAATCAAGGTTGATAACAGTAAAACAGCGATAGTAACATAAATAAACTGATCCTGAAGAATGGATATCGTCGAATCTAACGGTTCAATCGGAGCATTGATGAAGATATAAAACTCGGTCAGATTTACTTTGACTTCCTTTCCGTAAAAAATCATTTCTTGACGGAAATTGGTGTTTTGCATGGTGAAGTAATAATCAGAACCCGCAACTGCCTGTGCCTCAAGTACATATTCTTCGATAAAAGCTTTTTGATCGGAAATAGGTGAACGCGTCAAAAAGCAGTTTACTCCCAATGAGTCCACGGAATAAACCATCTGATAATTCTTATTGTATATAACAGCGCAGACGTTGTTTTCAACAGCAATTTGCACGATATTTTCACTCAGTTTATCTGCGACCAGACTCTCTTCGATAGCACCGGCAACATTTCGTATATCGGTGATTTTCATATTTCTGTAATACGGCTTTAAAAAGACGATCTGCAGCGCCCATAGCAAAGCCAGAATGCTGATCGTCAGATAAAATAAATATAGCCATGTTTTAAATCGGATACCTCTAGTGTTCGGTCTCAAACTTATACCCCGTACCGCGCACAGTAACAATCATGTGACGGTAATGTTTCAAACTGTGTCGCAGCATCTTAATGTGCGTATCAACGGTCCTATCATCGCCAAAGTAGTTATAATTCCATACTTTATCTAACAGCACATCCCGTGATAGAGCCTGGTTTTTATGCTTAACTAAAAACATCAACAATTCAAATTCTTTCGGAGTCATATTGACTTTGTGATTATCAATAAAAACATTGCGTCCATCAAAATCAATCGTCAAACCTTCAAAGCTGCTCGTTTTACTTTCTTTGCCGTTATAGCGCTCAATGACCAATTTAATTCGAGCCATGAGTTCTTTTAATGAAAAAGGTTTAACGACATAATCGTCAATGCCTAATTCAAATCCCAGTAGTTTATCGTATTCTTCCTGACGCGCACTAAGCATGATAATAGGTACATTTTGCTTTTCTTTGATTTGCTTGCAAGCTGAAAAACCATCAAGATTGGGCATCATTATATCTAAAATGACAATGTCAAACTTTTCTTTGTCCAGTTTTTGCAACGCTTCTAAACCATCCTTCGCCGAAACGACTTGATAGCCATAAGCTGTAGCATATTCGCTGACTACATCGCGAATGCGGATTTCATCATCCACAATTAGAATCTTGGCCATAGTTTCACCTCCATATATGTGTCGAACTTAGGTGTGAAATCGATATGAAATCAGTTAACCATTAACCTGGGATTTTGGCATAATGTTTCTTACAAGACATGCGCCATTTTCTTCCATTTTTCCACTGATTTCAACTATTGCTCCCTTTTGTAATAACTCCCAAATCTTCTGATAAACATTTGGTAAACACACGCAATCCATAAAACTGCTTTCATCACTGACACCAATAAATGCCATCATATCACCTTTTTTGGTACGGTGAGTCTTTACCCTTTGAATCATCGCAATAAACGTAACTTCACCGACTTTGCCCGTCAGTTGGCTTATATGTTGATACTTAATTCTACTGTTTGCACGTACAGAAAGCAAGGGATGTTCTCCAAGGTAAAACCCCAGAGCCTCTTTTTCCTTCTCGCTGCGAAGCAGTGGCTGATCTTTGACAACTATCGGAATTGGTCGACTGACCAGTTGTAAATCGATGCGGCTTTGACCGCTGATTTCAATTCTAACCAAGTCCGCATAACTCACCGCATCATCCAGCGATGCAATCATCGTAGCCCGGCTGAAATTAAATTCATCCAGTGCCCCGGCATGAATAAGAGTCTCAATCCACTTGCTTTGAAACTTATATACAAGCATGCGAGCAACGAAATCATAATAGTCCATAAAGCTACCTCGTTCATTACGTTCGTTTTGAAGCAAGGTGTACGCTGCCTGACCGATTCCTTTGATTGCAATGATCGGAAAGCGTATCGCTTTACCCTCGATGACATATTTGTCTTTACTAGAATTGACGGATGGCGGTAAAACCCGAACGCCTCGCTGACGGCATTCATCCAAGTACTCGGAAGTTTTTGCTTCACCACCGATTACACTGGTAAGAAGACTGGTATAAAACAGCAGTGGGTAATTGGCTTTCAAGTAAGCCATCTGATAGGAAATTAATGCATAGGCAACAGAATGAGATTTATTGAATCCATAGTTGGCAAATTTTAATATCAAATCAAAAAGCGTGATTGCAACATTCTCATTTACATCGTTGCTTACACAACCGGATACAAAATCTTGCTTGAGTGCCAGTATTTCATCTTCTTTTTTCTTGCTTACCGCTTTTCGAAGAATATCGGCTTTTGCTAAGCTAAAACCGGCAATTTTTTGCGTGACCAGCATAATCTGTTCCTGATAAATCATGATACCATAGGTTGATTTTAAGATTGGTTCTAATTGTGGAAGCAAATAATTGATCTTTGATGGGTCTGTTTTCATTTTAAGATACAACGGAATGTTCTCCATCGGACCCGGTCGAAACAAAGCGATGGTCGCAACGATATCATCAAATCGGTCAGGTTTCATTTTTCTGATCAATGCTTTCATTCCTTCGGACTCTAGCTGAAACACGCCTACAGTATCACCATTGCTGATTAACTCATATGTTTTTTCATCATCCAATGGGATTTTTAAAATATCGAGAGATACATCCATGCGGTTGACGATTTCATCGATGATTGTAAGGTTCCGTAATCCTAAAAAATCCATTTTAATCAAACCGATATCTTCAAGATATTCCATCGAGTACTGAGTTGAATACAAATCCTCTTCGATGGAAATCAGTGGTACGACTTGCTGTAAAGGACGCTTTGACATAACGATTCCTGCTGCATGGGTCGATACGTGTCTTGGTAATCCTTCCAATTGTTTTGCCATCCCAAATACCCGTTGTAATGCTGAATCCGATGAAAGAGCTAAACGAAAGCGTTCCGATTGTTCATAGGCGTCCTGTAATGTCATTTTTACGGCATTAGGGACGGCTTTACTAAGCATATCAACATCTCTTAAAGGAATTTCATACACGCGACTGACATCACGCAGACACTGCTTGGCAGCAAGCGTGCCAAATGTGACGATATGGGCGATATGATCTTCACCGTATTTCTCCCTGACATAGGTAAGTACTTCATCTCTGCGATTATCCGGAAAATCAATGTCAATATCCGGCATCGAGATACGTTGTGGGTTTAAAAAGCGTTCAAATAGCAAGTCATATACAATTGGATCGACGTGAGTGATGCCAAGCACAAATGCGACAAGAGAACCTGCTGATGAGCCCCTCCCCGGACCTACATAAATACCTTGCGTTTTGGCATATCGGATCAAGTCCCAGACGATTAAAAAATAGTCTTCATAATTCATTGACGTTATAACATCGAGTTCATATTTCAAACGGGCATGATAGCCATCAGGCACTTCCCCGTTAAAGCGTTTCTTTAAACCCAACAAACACAACTGCATCAGATATTGTTTGCTGTTAACATTTTGCCCTAAAGGAAATTGTGGTAATGATGTCATATTATGTATATCAATATTCTCGCATTTATCCGCAATTTCATCACTGGCTATCAAATCCTCGATGTCGTATAATTCAACCATTTCATTGGTATCCAGTAAGTGTCGGTTCGGCTGATTAATCAAAGATTTATCTTTGATTGTTTGACCTAATCTTATTCCCCTAACGATCCGATATGCCTCATAATCTGATTCATCCGCATAATAAACTTTAGGTATGGCAACAGTCTTCATACCTTTTTGCGTAATCAGACTCTTTACCCATTGGTTCAGTTGTTTCCAAAACGGTGACTCATTGGTTGACAATCCGATATAAACATCATCAAACATTCGTTTGATTTTATCCAATTTCTCAAATAGAGCTTGTTGATCATTTTGGATCAGATCACCCTCCAACCAACCTCCTTCGGAAAGAACGATGGCGATAAGCTGGTCGTAGTCAGGAGCAGATGATAGTGCAACAGGCTGTTTTGATTGGTTGGCTAAAGTTGACTGAAGGATTAACTGTCGATAACCGGCTTGATTTTTTGCGATCATGATGACAGGAATGACTTGCTGCTCATATTCAAAATCAATTACACAGCCAATTAAAGGTTTAATATCATGCTTCTTGCATTGTTTTATAAACTCCGGAACTCCGTACATCGTGTTTAGATCCGTTAAAGCTATAGCAGAAAAGCCGCGTTTTTTCGCGGTTAAGACTAAATTTTCGACAGACATCATGCCTTGTAAAAGTGAAAAATGGCTGAGGGTATAAAGATGAACGCTCATAACATCAACTCTTTCCAATATATTTCATATTATATCACAGAAATAAAGAAGAGCGCTTAGGCGCTCAATAATCAATGGACAGATGATCGAATTCATCGACAATAATTATGTTACCATCGGTTTCAAAAAAGCTAAGTTGTATTTCATCGCCTTCTGTAGCAAAGACGACTTCTAAAGATACTGACAGCGGAACGACAAACAGACGAATATCTTCATCAAAAGTCAAGTAATATGTCGTATTGCCATTGACGATTGCCGTATGCACGGAAGCAACGGTCAATGTCAGTGTTTTGTAGGTCTCCTGATCATCAACGATCATACCGACCTCTTTAAGTTTTGCCATATATTCACGTTGGGCATCTGCAACAGATACTCCTACACCTACAGCCGCATAATTACTTACAGCAACAAATGAATACATCTTGACCAGTCCCTCTTGATCTTTTAGGGAAACGAAATAGGTTGGGACGGAGGAAACGTTCAATAATACTGGAAATGTCGAGCGATAACCCAAATCCTGTACTTGTCCTTCTGCCGAGCTCATCGCTGAATACTCATCGGCTCCACCGATACGATAGAACGTTGCTTCGCGATTACGCAGGTTGATAAGCGCAAATCCAACAATGGAACGGTCAGAGCCCACAGAAGTCAATCCACTAAACACATGGGTCTGACCACCGATAGATACATAATTATAACCATCGGTTGTCTGTAACATATCCTTTTGGTTGAACAGTGTATTGATGAATCCGTTGATATAGTATCCCCAGTTATCAATCTGAGCCCAAGCGATGTCAGTTGGTTGAACACGATCGACCCATATTGGTAAATCAGAAATATTATAGTACTGAGTATCGCCATTTACAGGATCAACAAGGATAGCACCCACGGAATTGAGTCCACCAAACACATTGATCTGAGGCTCGATGACCGAAATCACCCAATAAGGTTTTCCTGAATCATCAATTTCAAATGAGTAATCGCTCAGGATTTTTGTGCGATACTTAAATCTTACATGTCTTTGTAAATCTTGAGAGAAAAAGGCACTTGGAGAATAAATCATCCCTTCATTTAATGAAATGAGTTTTACATCGGTAGGATTGGTAACATTAACTTGAACAAATCCTGGAATACCGTCGTTTCGATTTTGTAGCCATTTAAAAAACTCGCGATATTGAAGCGGCGAAACTCGGAAAATCTGATCATTTGAACTGATCAACGTATATTCAGGGTCGACGTAGTATTGAGAACCAAGACCTTGTATCGTACCGATTTGCTTTTCACCCAATTGCTGAGCGGTTTCCTTATCCACCACCGGTATCCGGTTTAAAGCAACTGTCGTAAAATCACTGGAAAATTCTTTTTCCTCTTTAATGACAATTTGCTCTTGGAATTTACTGGCATTGAGCATCTCTGAGCTCAAGAAACCGAAAACCAGAACATAAGCAATTAACAGTGTTCCTAGCATGTAGGCTGTCTTAGAAATACGATTAATGCTAAGTGTAAAAATCTGGTCGATTGTCGCAAATGCAAATAAAACGAAGGCTAGCATGAAGATAAACGAAGGACTTCTGAAATTCCAAGCGGGTAATGTGATGTAATCATAGACGAATAATCCAACCAAAGTCAAAAGTCCGGCTAAAAGATGACCGCCTTTTTTCGGGGCAGTTCTTTTAACTCGGATGTTTCGGCCAAATTCAAATTTAAACTGTGTCATTGTGCTTTGCCTCCTTTATTCGTAAGCAGCACTTCTGTATGATTTCCAATGCCTCTTCTTTAGAACATCCCTTCACGGCTGCCGCATTGCGGTGACCGCCACCACGATATTGTTGTGCGATGTCGTTAACCGCAATCTTCTTCGATCGAAGCGATCCGTTGTAGAACCGTCTTTCGTTTTCGTGATGTTCGATAAACAAAGCCCACGCTTCAAAGTCGCGTACACCACCAAAATCCGTAATGCGCTCTTTGGCATCATTGGCACTGACGCCGTATTCTTCCATCATTTCCAATGTTACAAAACTATAGGCCATTCCACATGGTTCAATTGACGCATGAGTACGCAGATAGTTGGAAAAGCGGTATTCTTTTGATGAAACAGAAAACATTTCTTCATTTAACTTTGAAAAATTTAAGTCACTTTGCGCTAAATAAGCCGCAATTTTCAGCGTATGTGCGGATGTATTATTGGTCGAAAATTTCAAAGTGTCTGTTAATAAACCCATATAAAGAAACTCAGCAATTTTCTTGGGAAGCGGCTTTACAACGATTTCTTCTAGAAACTCGGCAATAATCTCGCAGGTAGCTGCCCGATGATCATAAATGTATTTTTTTTGACCAAAAGTTTCGTGAAGCGGGTGATGATCGATTTGAATGATCATTTTCGCCAAAGTATAACGTTGATCATCAATGCGCTTGGCATTTGCGGTATCCAAAACAATCGCTAAAGATTCACGAATCGTATCATCATCGACATTATCAGGATTGGGAAACATCTCCGGCTTAATACCGACATGTTTTCCCATAGCAAAAACCTTTTTATTAGGATATGTCAGTTTAAGCCAACTGACCAGACCCCACTGACTGCCCAAAGCGTCGGCATCCGGTATCAGATGCCGAAACACACAGATAATCGGTGCTTTTTCAATTTCGTGCAGTAGTCCGTCAAACATGGCTATATTCCCAAACAAGCGACTGTATCGCGGGCAATGACCAATTCTTCATTGGTCGGAACCAACCACACTTGAACTTGTGAGTTCTCTTTCGATAACAATACTTCCTTACCTCGAACCTTCCGGTTAAGGTCGATATCAAATTCGATATGCAATGCTTTGGCAATCCGGCTGGTCACATCGTAGCGAACACCATAATCATTCTCGCCGACTCCTCCTGTAAATACGATCGCATCCACACCACCCATTTGAACAAAGTAACTGCCAATGGTTTGAGCGATGCGGTTGGCATATAGATTACGGGTTAAAATCGCACTTGGATCGCCTTCTTCAAAGGCACGCTCAATTTCGCGAGCATCAGATGACATTTCACTGACACCAAGCATTCCGGACTTCTTATTGAAAATATCAATGACTTCTTTTGCGCTTTTACCGGTTTTGTCCATGACGAAGGTTAAAATCGCCGGGTCGACATCTCCGCTGCGAGTACCCATCATAATACCGGCTAACGGTGTAAATCCCATTGAAGTATTGACGGATTTTCCGTTTTGTACAGCACAAATCGAAGCTCCATTACCCAAGTGACAAGTAATAATATTTAGGGTTTCAACTGCTTTGCCCATAAGCTCGGCAACGCGTTGGGATACATAGAAATGGGATGTACCGTGGAACCCGTATCTACGGATTTTATATTGTTTATAGAATTCCATAGGTAATGGATACATGTAGATATCTTTAGGCATGGTTTGATGAAAGGCTGTATCAAACACGGCTACATGACGAGCTAGCGGCAGTTCTTTTTTAAACGCACGATATCCAATCAGATTGGCAGGATTGTGTAATGGAGCCAAATCGGAAAGACTTTCAACATCCGATTCTACCTTCTCGTCGAACTCAATGGATGCAGAATACATTTCGCCACCATGGACGACACGATGTCCGACACCGACGATTTCATCAAGAGATGCGACAATACCGTGTTTTACCAAGGCATCTAACAACAACGATACGGCGACTTTGTGGTCAGGTATGGGTTGAGTAACGGTCACCTTTTGACCATCAAACTTGATTGTAAAAATAGCGTCTTCAAAACCGATGCGCTCTACGATTCCGTTGGTCAAAACGGTTTCATCAGGCATGGTAAACAATTGGAATTTTAGGGACGAGCTCCCTGCATTTACGGAAATAACTTTACTCATTTTTTTCTCCTTTAGTATTTTTTTCAAACGTGTCAATTATAGCATGTACGGAGTTGTCATTCAAAGCTTTTAAGTCCAAAATCATTTGTTGGTTTTTTTGATAAAAATCCAAGGCTCCGACTTTCTCTTCAAAGGCTAATAACATCTTTTCAACCCTTTTTATGATATCGAATACAGCATTATGACTGATACTTAAGATCTCGGCGATTTCACGTAAAGAGTAATCGTCGTGATAGTACATATGCATGACTTCACGCTGATGTTGGGTCAGAAGGTCTTCATACCAGTCCAATAAGTCATTCATCAACCGAGTTTTATCGAACATGATCTTTACCTTCAAACAAACTGTACAGATAACTGTCTTTGTCAAACGGACGCAAGTCATCCGGCTTTTCGCCTAGTCCTAAAAATATCACACCGATTCCGGTTTCTTCTTTGATGGTCAAGACGATTCCGCCACGAGCGGTTCCGTCCATCTTCGTTAAAATGATTCCACCGACTTCCGTCGCTTCCATAAATACTTTGGCCTGAGACAATCCGTTTTGACCGGTCGTTGCATCCAAGACAAGCCAAATGGCATGTGGTCCGCCTTCAATCTCACGGCCGATGACCCGAAACATTTTCGAAAGTTCGTTCATAAGATTGGTTTTGTTTTGAAGACGACCGGCTGTATCGCAAAGCAGTACGTCAATGTTGTTTTCCTTAGCATAACGACAAGCATCGACCATAACGGATGCCGGATCCTGTTGCGGTTTACCTGCTATACAAGGTACTCCGATGCGTATGGCCCATGTGCTGAGCTGTTCGATAGCTGCTGCCCGAAAGGTATCTCCGGCAGCAACTGCTACACTTAATCCTTCATTTTTATATTTTTGTGCCAACTTAGCTATCGTCGTGGTTTTTCCGCTACCATTGACGCCTACGATCAAGACGACGGTCGGTCCTTCTAATGCCAACATTAAATCCAAGGGAAAATCTCCATAAATCTCTGACATGATCGAAATCATCAGTTGTTTAGATTCGCTCATTGACAAATCAGTGAGTCTTAGTTCTTTTTTAAATGTTGAGATTATATTATTAGCGGTGTTGACGCTAATGTCACTTTCCACCAATATCATCATTAGTTCCTCATACCAATCCTCATCTTTTTGTCGATTTTCATCGAAAAGATTGGACATACGTGTACGAAGTTGACGATTTGAGCGTTCAAAACCAGAAAGGTATATGTCCTTATCGGCCTTTTTTACAAATTTTTCTTTAAGTTGATCAAGAAATCCCATGTTCTTCCTCACTTTCCGCAAGCTCGAGGGCATCAGCCAAACGAACTTTCAGCATTTGTGATACTCCGTGATGAGGCATGGTGACACCATATAAGATATCACATTGAGCCATAGTTCCCGGGCGGTGAGTCACGACGATAAATTGAGTATTTTGACTGAATTTTTTCAGATATCTGGCAAAGCGTTCAACATTACCTGGGTCAAGCGCTGCTTCGATTTCATCAAATATGCACAAAGGAACATGACGTGCTTTAAGTATCGCAAATAAAACAGAAATGGCAATCAATGCTTTTTCACCACCGGAAAACAGTCGGATATTCTGAATATTTTTTCCAGGAGGTTGAACATCGATGTCTACGCCGGTATTCAATAGATCATTGGGGTCTTCTAAGACCAATCGGCATTTACCACCGCCAAACAGAGCGTGAAACACATCGGTCAGTTCATGATTGATTCTGGCGAACATCGCTGAAAACTGATCGATCATTACTTTATCCATTTCTTCAATGATTTTCAGCAATTGATCACGACTGACTTTCAATTGGTTTAATTGCTCATTTAAAAATTCATAGCGCTCGTTAACTTGCGTAAATTCGTCTGGTGCATTCATGTTAATATTACCCAATGCTTCGATTTGACTGCGAAGTTCTTTGACTTTTTCAACAGCGTTTTCGACGACGAGCTCACCGCGAATGCTTTTTGCATAGTCATAAGTCATTTGATATTCGGAAGCTAATCGTTGCAAATACGATTCGACTTTCGTTTCCATTTTTGCACGATCGATTTGGATCTCACGTTCACGGATTTGAATAGCATTCAGATCTCTGCGCATCTGACGGATTTGTTGCTCTTTTCGCTCGATTTCAGAACCGAGTTTTAACCGTTGGTCACGTTTTAAGCGAATCGATGTTGTGATTTCATCCCTACGTGAATAGGCATTATTAAGCATGTCGATCAGATTGTCCGCAAAGCTGACTTCTCCACTTTCCATATAAGGTGTCAATGTTTCTAAATCGTTTTTCAAACGTTCGTATTTTGCACGTTTGGCCTCAAGTACTGGTTCTATTTGCGCAGCGGAAATCCGGCTTTCCATTAGCTGTTGATCTATTTCATTTTTACGGTTACGTGATTTTTGTAACAGCCCTTCTTTTTGATTAAGTTGAGCTATCGTATTATCGATGTTGATTTGAAGCTCATCCATCTCTTTAGAAACAGTCAATAAGGAAACATGATCTTTACCACGTCCTCCGGTCATCGTACCGCCGCGATGAATCACATCCCCTTCTAGGGTTACGATTTTTGTTTGAAATCGAATCAAAGAGGCAATCTGATTGCCATTTTCCAACGTATCACTGATGATTACATTTCCAAGAAATCCCTCACTTACCAATCTGAATTTTTCATCACAAGTCACAAATTCACTGGCAACACCTAAAAACCCATTGGTATTTTCACATATGATGCGGATATCGCGATTTAATGAACGAGGTTGAAGAACGCTTAACGGTATAAATGTCGCACGTCCGCTTTGGTTTTTCTTTAAAAAACTGATGGCCCTACGGGCTGAGACTTCATCAGAACATACGATGTCAAATTGCGCACCCCCCAAAGCTACAGATACAGCTTCCTGATAGCCATGTTGAGGTTTAATGATTTTAGCGACGACATCCTCTATGCCTGGTAATGAAGTTTTTGCTTCCAAAACGGCAGACACGCCGGCTTGTAACATAAAGGGGCGTTGAAGCATGTTTTGCAATACGTCTTTACGTGAGCTCATGCGGCGTAAACGGCTTTGAGTTTCATCCACATTGAATTGTAAATCGACCAAGTGACGATTAATTTCTATGCTTTGTTGGGTAAATAAATCGATGTCCGCCTGGTATTGACGCAAACGAGTGGCTCTGTCCTTAAATTCGGCATTGGCTTCTTCCAACAATGCTTTTAACTCTACGGCTTTCTCTTCCGCATTAGCAACTTCAAGAGTATATTTACGCTTTTCATCCAACTCGATCTTACGGGTTTCTAATGTCTGGATTTCGGCTACAGTCTTTAGCATTTCATCTTGAAGCGCATTAATCTGACGATCAAGATCATGTGTTAGCTGACGGTTTTCCTGATTGGCAGTTTCATGCACTTGGATTGTGGTTTCTGCCATGACGCTGCGTGACTGTAAATCAAACAGTGTCGTATTGGCTGTGTCGATTTCTTTATCCAGTCTGTCAATATCGTTGATTAAAACGGCTGTTTCAATTTGTTGAAGCTCATTTTTCTTTTCTGCATAAATCTCAGCTTTCTTTGCTGCTTTCTTTAATGGCAAAACCTGACGTTCGAGTTCGTTGATAATATCCAATACCCGGTCCATGTTTTCTTGGGTTCGCTCAAGTTTATTTAAAGATTCAATTTTACGTTTTTTGTATTTTGCAACACCGGCTGCTTCTTCAAATATCAAACGGCGGTCCGCAGGCTTGGCTTCGGCGAACTGACTGATACTGCCTTGAGATATCATGCTTAGTGAGTCACGTCCTAAACCGCTATCTGTGACCAAGTCCAAAATATCCTTTAAACGACAAGGAACTTTATTAATATAGTATTCACCATCGTGATTGCTTCGATGGATCCGGCGAGTAATTTCGACTTCGTGATAATCACTTGCTAAGGAGCGACCGCTGTTATCAAATACCAACGTTACTTCTGCCATGTTAACCATTCGGCGCTGTGCGCTACCTGTAAAAATAACATCAGTCATCGTGGAACTGCGCATAGACTTTACGGATTGTTCCCCTAATACCCATCGAATGGCGTCAGTAATATTACTTTTACCACATCCGTTGGGTCCGACAACTCCGGTGACAGGATGATCAAAATTGATCGTGACCTTATCAGCGAACGACTTAAATCCGTGCATTTCGATTCTCTTCAAAAACATGGAGATTCCTCCGTTCTACAATAAGATATTATACCTTATCGTTAAGTAAAAATAAACCTCAACAAGAATACCCGATATAAAGAAAATGACCGATACACGGTTATCCCCGGTATCGGTCAACAATCAGTTTATTTTTTAATGATAACGTTTTGATACGGATAAGGAATCTCAATGCCCTCTTTATCAAAGCGTTTCTTAACAGAATCACGCAAATCACCAAGCATAAAGTAGCCATCCATCGCATCTTTTGTCCACAATCCGACGCGAATATCAACACTGGAGTTATTCAGTGCAAACAGAATCGGATTGACCTGAGGAACCTGATTTTCAACATCCTCTACTGAACGTACATCAAGCAGTTTCGAGTGGGCGAGTGCTTCCTCAACGATAATAGCTTTCGCCTTATCTACATCGGAATCATAACTGATCGAAAAGATAAGAAAGTTGCACACTTTTCTTTCAATGGAATCTTTGTTTTCCAAAACAGACTTATTCATGGTCGCATTGGGGATGATAATCCGATTATTCTCAAAGGTCCGCAACACCGTATGTCTTAAGTTGATATCTTCAATCCTGCCCGTAATATTCTGACCCGGCAGATTGACCAAGTCCCCGACTGAAAACGGCCGATAAAACGAAATGAAGAAACCGGCAATGATATTAGAAAAAGCTTCCTGTGCCGCAAAGCCTATGAATATAACGGCAATCCCGGAACCAGCAAGCAGTGAAAGAGCCGTACTTCTTAAAGGAACAATCTGAGTCACAATGCCAAATATGGCAAATGTATAAATAAATACCGATAAAAGCCGAAATGAAAAGCGACGGGTCATTTCATCAATTCGATTGCGTTTTTGAAGAGAAGCAAAAAATCGTTTGCTTACTTTGATGGCAATAAAAGTCAAAATTGATATCGACACCAACGCGATGGCAAATCCGACGATTCCCTGCTCAAAGATTTCTTTGGAAATTTCCTGAATTTGATCTAGTGACATAGTTTTCTCTCCCTATTTTGTAAATGATATGCGATTATGAAGGACTTTCCCGATAATCATCACACGATTTTGCTCGATTTGTTCCGGTGTGAAGGTCATCGGTTCATACTTGTCGTTTTCCGGCTGTAATATCAACAGATTTTCCTTAAAGTACACCCGTTTGAGCGTAGCTTCGTCTTCAATCATGATGACAGCAATATCGCCTTGGGCAACCGATGACTGACGACGGACGAAAACATCGTCACCTTCATAAATGCGGGCATTGATCATCGAATCGCCGACGACACGCAAATAGAAATACTCGCCTGGTTCGTCAACGGCTGTCGGATAACTGTCAATTTCCTGCTCATATGCTTCGATTGGCGATCCACCCCGTACTACGCCCAGTACCGGTATAGATACAAGTGTATCATTTTCGCCCAACAACTGTTGAAACGAAATGTGATAAAGTGTAGCCAACTGTAAAAGGACGGACATCGGCGGAGTCGAAGTTCCGTCTTCCCACTTTTGAATCGTGGTAAATGACTTGTAACCAAAGCGCTTAGCCAGTTCTTCCTGTGAATAACCCGCCTGTTTGCGCAGTTGCCGTAAGCGGTCTTTTAGTGCCATAGTATCACCCGACTTTATCATAGCAAGTACTTGAATATTTTTCAAGTATTTATTGCTACTTGAATTATTTTCAAGTAAAATATTGGTAAGGAGTGATGTGTATGGAACGAGTCATTTTGCATTGTGACTTGAACAGTTTTTATGCCTCGGTGGAGTGTCTTTACAACCCTTCCCTTCGTAATGTGCCCATGGCGGTGGGTGGTGACATCGAAAAGCGCCACGGAATTATTTTAGCAAAAAATCAGCCGGCAAAGAAGTATGAAATCAAAACCGGTGAAGCGATTTGGCAGGCCATGGCTAAGTGTCCAGGATTGATTGTTGTCCCTCCCCGTTTCAGTCTGTATATGCGTTTTTCACAGAAGGTGCGGGATATCTTTGCCCGCTATACCGATCGCATTGAATCTTTTGGAATTGATGAGGCTTGGCTGGATGTAACGGGCAGCGTGCACTTGTTTGGCGATGGCAAGAAAATTGCGGATGAAATTCGTCAGACGATTCGGCAGGAATTGGGGATTACGGCATCGGTTGGTGTCAGTTTTAACAAGGTATTTGCCAAGTTGGGGTCGGATTATAAAAAGCCGGATGCAACGACGGTCATCACACGGGAAAATATGAAGAATATCGTTTTTCCTTTGCCGGTCAGTGATTTGTTATATGTGGGTTATGCAACGACCAAGAAGCTTCATCGCTATGGAATCTATACCATCGGGGATTTGGCGAATGCCGATCCTGCTTTTTTAAAGCGACGGTTGGGCAAGTGGGGTGAGTATATTTGGGTGTTTGCTAATGGTGAGGAGCACAGTCAGGTACTTCCTCAATTGTATGAACCGTATGTAAAATCCATTGGTAACAGCACGACAGCTCCGCGCGATCTGACTTGTTGGCAGGATATCAGCATCATTACCCATGTACTTGCGGAGAGTGTGGCGGCGCGTTTGCGTGATCATCTGTTTAAGTGCTCCACAGTGACGGTGTATGTTCGCGATAATGAGCTTGAGCATTTCACCCGACAATGCAAACTGGAGTATCCAAGTGATATCAGCAGTGAAATCGCTCAAAGTGCGATGCGGTTGTTTCGCGAAAATATTGATTTTTCTAAACCGTTGCGCAGCATCGGGGTCAAGGCCAGTGATTTGAGTGTTGGAAGCAGTGCTGTTCAGTTGTCTTTTTTTACCGATCAGGCGTTGCGTGAGCGGGAGTCGGCCATTGATAAAGCTTTTGATCAGGTTCGGCAGCGATTTGGTTTTTATCGGATTCAGCGGGGTTGTATGAAGTCGGATACGTTGTTGAGCGGGTTTAATCCTAAGGGTGAGCATGTCATCTTTCCGGAGGGTTATTTTAAGGCGGGTGAATAAAAATGACAAATAAAATGTATGTTGATGTGATTGTGCATCATCAGGCGGACGGAAAAATCAAACCATTGGTCATCATTTGGAGTAATGGTGTAAAATATGCTATAGATAAGGTTACAAATGTAGCTTTAGCAGCTTCACTAAAGGCTGGTGGAGCCGGTGTGCGATATACGTGCATCATTCAAGGAGCAAGGCGCTATTTGTTTCTGGAGGAGGATCGCTGGTTTATCGAGAAGGGAGATTGACGATGTGCGGACGATATTTGTTTGTTGAGAAAGATGAGGAAATGCAAGAGTGGATTGCAGTGGCACAGACAGGCACGAAATTTTCGACCAATGAAGTCTTCCCTACTCAATCCTGTTTGGTCATCATTAAAAACGAATCACTGATGACGACCGGAATGCAGTGGGGATTTGTTAAATGGGATGATAAAGGACGAATCATCAATGCTCGGCAGGAAACCGTGTCAAGCAGTCCTTTCTTCAAAACATCCTTTGAGCAAAATCGCTGTATCATATTGGCTTCGGGATTTTATGAGTGGGATCAGCACAAAGACCGCTATCTGATTCGCTTAAAAGAACAGTCGGTTCAATATATGGCTGGAATTTATCAGGTAAAGGATGATCAGAGGATGTTTGCGATATTAACACAGGCATCTCAACCAGATTTTGAAGCTATCCATAATCGGCAGCCTGTTTTTCTTCAAAAAAAAGAAATCGATCCTTATTTAAGTTTCGATATCCATAAGAATTCGATATTAACACCGCGGAAATGGAATTTTGATATCACTTCCACGCGTATTCAACAGCGGTTGTTCTAATAAAAAAGTCGGGAATTTCCCGACTTTTATTTACGCATAATCAACAGGACACCGGCAGCGATAGCTAATGCTCCCATGATAACGTCAAATGACGGAATCGACAGAGAGATCAATGCATTGACGCCAGTAATTATCAGCCAAGCAGCTAATAATGTCATTCCAAGATTTCCTTTAAATTTCATGTTGTTTCCTCCTTTTAGAGAATCAAAATCGATTCAAAATTGAACCGGTTTTTGTTTCATGATTGTGTGTCATGTGATTTCACTACATTAACATTATAACACACTGGATGAGGAAACTAACAAATGATAAAAAACCGGTCGTAACCGGTCTTTATCGATCCATTTTTGGGTCTAAAGCATCCCGAAGTCCATCGCCTAATAAGTTAAGCGATAAAATCGTGATCATGATGGCAATCCCAGGGTAAATTGACATGTGTGGATAGTCGCGGATAAACTGTCGTCCCGCATTGAGCATCGCACCCCATTCCGGGTTAGGTGGTTCAATGCCTAATCCGATGAACCCCAAACCGGCAGCTGCTAAAATAGCCCCGGCAACTCCTAATGTAGACTGAACGATGATAGGTGCCAAAGTATTGGGGATAATATGTTTTATCAGTATGCTATGTTTTCTGGTACCTAACGCCCGGGCGGCTTCGATGTATTGTAATTCTTTGATTGACAACACACTTGCTCGCATGACGCGTGCATACGACGGGATCGAACCAATGCCTACAGCGATCATCACATTTCGAAGTCCGCCGCCCAGGGTTACGGATATGGAAATAGCCAATAAAATTGATGGTATTGAAATCAAAATGTCAACAAAACGCATGATGAGCGTATCAGTATATCCACCGACATAACCGGCTATAG
>CAKMJZ010000064.1 GCA_927435855.1 uncultured Erysipelotrichaceae bacterium | reverse complement strand
ATGACGGGCGATGGTGTCAATGATGCTCCGGCACTTGCGCGAGCAGATTTAGGTATTGCGATTGGAGCAGGAACGGATGTGGCTATTGAGACAGCGGACGTGATTTTAGTTAAGAGCGATCCAAACGATGTTGTTAATCTTATCAAATTGTCAAGGGCAACCTATTCGAAGATGATTCAAAATCTGGTGTGGGCAACCGGCTATAACATTATTGCCATGCCTTTGGCTGCCGGCGTCCTTTATAATCAGGGAATTGTAATCAGTCCGGCGGTAGGTGCGGTGCTTATGTCGATGAGCACGATCATCGTAGCCATCAATGCGAAACTGCTAAAAATTAAGTAAACTTCATAACTATAAAATGTTGGATTTAGAGGCTGAGTTGTATTTAACTCAGCCTTTGATGTCTAAGAACACTGACGATGTGTAAAGAAAGAACATATATGAAAGTGACTAACATTCTATGAAATGGAAATAAACATCCACCACCACAATTAAAATGGTGATTAACTCAGTCTAAAGATACATTGTATTGAAGGAATTAACTCAATATAATTGAGCTACATAAACGGACTAATAATACACACAAAAGGAGATTAACATAACCATTAATCTCCTTTTTTATGTATCTTTAGATAAGTCGGTTTTGTTGTATGAATGGAGGTGAAGTTTTTTGATAAACTTAGGGATTAGACATAAAGATAGAAAAGTTGCCTGAGAAAGTAAAGTTTGAATGCATATAAAGTCATGAAAAGGACTCCAATGTAAAACGTTCATTAGACAAACCAACACTCACAAAATTGATGATCGAGTATTTAAAACGAAGTTGATCTTTCTAAAAAACACACACTATATAAGTTGAGTCTTTTTTATTACACAAAACAAATTTGATTGACAAAGGATAGTGTATATTATAATATAAAAATAACAAGAATATAACATAATATGGTTACAAAACAAACATAGAGATTCACAAATACACACAAATTATACATCTTTTGTCATAACTTGCTTAATAATTCTTATGTAGGAATCACACCATTCAATTGCATTTGTGTCGATGAAAATGGTATTAGGATAAATCAACCTAATTAGGAGGGCGAAGAAAATGAGATTTTGATAATAGATATTAGATTGATGATATTCGATATTGTCAAATAGTTGCCCAAGAATGAGTAGTTTCAAACTATAAATTAATTGTCAATATCTTGGATAGGATATCACTTTCTAATTAAGTTAAATGAAGCATTGAATGGTGATCAGGATATCATTATTTCTTATTAAGGAGAGTTAGTTGAACAACTAACCAGGGAGGATATTATGGATTTTCTAGCACTATTTATTTCATTCTGTGGCGGTGCGTTTGGTGCAGCCATAGGAGCCTTGGCTTCGTTTATTTTGGTTGGTTTAACCGGTCTTTTAGGGATCGTATTTGTTGCTTCTGGTGCATCATTTGATTGGTTGGGAACCATCTCGTTTGGTCCGTTCCTTGGACCACATATTGCCTTTGCAGGTGGTGCTGCTGCTGTAGCTTATGCCAGAAAACGTGGCTACTTTCCATCGGGGAAAGACATCACATTGGGCTTGCTTTCACTAAGAAAACTCGATGTTTTGGTCGTTGCCGGTCTGTTTGGCATGCTTGGTTATACCATCAATTATTTTATCTCATTAGTAGTTCCCGGCATGCTAGACACGGTTGCGTTGACCGTATTTATATCAGCATTGATTGCCAAAGTTGCCTTTGGCAGCCTAGGTCTAAAAGAAATCTTTGGAGTCGTTGGTGAAGCCGCAAAAAATACCGGTGGACGTTTCAGCGTCAAAACACCATCCTGGGTTCCTTATCAAACATCGATCGGTGAAAAAGTCTTGTTGGCTGTTGTTGCTGGTGGAGTTTCCGGTTTCGTTGCATTACGTATGCTTGATGACCCAGCTACGGCAGGCGTTGCCGCATTATTTGGCTTCTGTTTATCTGCATTTAGCTTATTGTTCTTGCAATTTGGAGCTGCGATTCCAGTAACCCACCACATTACATTGTGTGCTGCTTATGGGGTCGTTGCCAGTGGCGGAAACATTATCTGGGGATTTGTCGGGGCACTCGTTGCCGTATTTGCAGGGGATTTCTTTGCACGGGTATTCCATGACTATGGGGACACACATGTTGATCCTCCCGCCATGGCGATTGCTTTTACATCATTTATATTGCTTGGCTTGCTTCCACTTTTAGGAATATTCTAATAGCAAGACCGCAATAAAATTGCGGTCTTATTCCTATTCTTAATCGAAATCAATGATCATTGCGATGGTTATGTATTTAAAACTATCGAAAAGGCATACAAGAGATTTTGAATCAATTGTTAATTATTAAAATTATAATGTTTCGCAATCAAGGAAAAGAAGGAGGAAAATTGTGAAAAAATATATACTAGTCATTGATGAGGGTACAACAGGTACCAGAGCACTCGTATTTGATAAGAATTTCGATATAGTTGCTCAGAAATACAGTGAATTTACACAATATACACCGAGTGAAGATAAAGTTGAGCATGATGCTGAAGAAATTTATGATAAAAGTATTGCGATGTGCCGAGCTGCAATCAAAGAAGCAAACATTGATCCAAGCGAGATTGATAGCATTGGAATTACAAATCAAAGAGCTACTAGTCTTGTTTGGGATAAGAATACGGGAAAACCGCTATATCGCGCAATCGTATGGCAGGACAACCGCACAGCTGATTTGGCACATAAAATAAATAATAGTGCGTGGGGTAAAAAAGCCAGAGAAACGACAGGCTGGACAGTCGCTCCTGTTTATTCTTCTTTGATGTTGAAATGGTTTGTAGATAATGTCCCGGAAATTAAGAATAAAATCGCTACCGGAGAAGCCCTTTTTGGAACGATTGATACTTGGCTTATTTGGAAATTGACCAACGGGAAAACACATGCAACAAGTTATTCAAATGCTTCGGTTATGGGAAGTCTTGATTTAAGAACAGGAAAATGGTACAAGGAATTTTTGGATTATCTAAATGTCCCGTCATCCATATATCCTCGTGTTATTGAAGATTCGGGTGATTTTGGTGAATCTGACTCTGATATTTTTGGTGTTTCGATACCAATTACTGGAGTTATTGCTGACCAGCATGCTGCATTATTTGCTCAAGGATGCATTGAAGCGGGTATGGGAAAATGTACAAATGGAACAGGAACTTTCATTGATGTAAATATTGGAAGTAATTGCATCGTTTCAGATAAGGGATTAAGTACAGTTATTGCTTGGAAAATCGGTGATGAATTGACATATGCTGTGGAGGGTTATTCGGCTGTCACAGGATCGGCCATACAATGGTTGAGAGACGGTCTCAAAATCATTAAAAGTTCAGAAGAAACTGAAGCAATTGCGAAATCTGTCCCTGATTCAAATGGTGTTTACTTTGTTCCTGCGCTTGCAGGGTTAAGTGCTCCATATTGGGACGCATTTGCTCGTGGTATGATGATTGGTATAACAAGAGGAACAACAGATGCTCATGTCGTTAGAGCAACACTAGAAGCAATTGCATTTTTAAGTAAAGATATATTTGATGCGATTACTGAAGAAGCTGGAATCATCATGAAGTCGATCAATATTGACGGTGGCGCATCTAAGAATAATTTCCTTGCTCAGTTCTTGTCTGATATGATCAATGCTCCTGTAAATAGACCTGTTTCTGTGGAAGCAACTAGTTTAGGTGCAGCACAAATGGCAGGCTTGTTTACTGGGTTTTGGAAGATGAGTGACTTCAAGAATACGGTTGAAATCGAAAGAACATTCACACCAAATCTTGATCAAGAAACAAGAGATTTGTTATACAGAAATTGGAAAGAAGCAGTAAAAAGATGCTCAGGTTGGATCAGAACAAGCGAATAGGATTTATTTGATTCAAGGCCAGAGTATTAATTATTAAATTGTCTTGACCACATCATTGGCATTTTAGTTTTTTTGTTCAATAAATCGACTATTATCGAAAGTGGTGTGGTTGAGATTCAATAAGATCGTATCTGATTTAGAAAGAGGTGCAGCATGCTTAATCAACTTTACTCTGAAGTAGAGAAAAACATCAAACTGAAAGATTATGTAATTGAGGCTACCATTGATGATCGTAGAGTCATTTTCTTAAGTGGTGAAGTCGATGATTGGAAGCATGTTGTTGAAATAGGTCAAATTGCTGGGAAAATAAAAGACATTAAAGGAGTCGTTAATAGAATTAAAGTTAAGACTGATCATCCTGATCTAACGGATGATGGGTTCGCTTTACGCCTTCAACAAGCAACCAAAAAAGGGATTATTGATCATGCCGATATTGTAATCGTAGGGGCAGGTATTACAGGTGCTTCTATAGCAAGAGAATTGTCGAAATACAATGTAAAAATCATAGTGGTTGATAAAAATCCGGACATTTCTGAGGGTACGACAAAAGCAAACAATGGGATGGTCCACTCAGGATATGATTCTCCAACAGGTTCTCTGAAAGCCCAAATGAATATAAAGGGCAATGAGATGTATACAAAATGGGCAGAAGAACTTGATTTTGCCTTAGTGAGATCAGGATCATTTGTTGCTGCATTCAATGAAGAGGACATACATTATTTAGAGACTTACTTAAAAAGAGGTATTGCAAATGGAGTCCCAGGAATTGAGATTCTTGATGGTGAAAGTGCAAGAGCAATTGCGCCAAATCTTCACACGGATATTAAGAAGGCACTATGGACGCCAACCGCTGCGTATGTTGAACCCTATACAGTGGTTGAAGCACTTGCTGAAAATGCAATCGACAACGGGGCTAAGTTCTTGCTTGCTGCAAAAGTGTTGAACATTGTAAAAGTCGAAGATAGAGTCGAAAGTGTTATCACTGAAAAAGGTATCATACAAACCAATTGTGTTATCAATGCTGCAGGTGTGTATGCTGATGAAATTGCAGAAATGGTGGATGATTGTTTTTATACGATTCATCCTAGACGAGGAACTCTCATAATTTTTGACAAGAGTAAACAAGGGATCAATGAAAGATTTATTGGTATGCCACCTAAAAACTTTACAAAAGGTGGAGGTCCGATGCAAACACCAGAGGGTAATCCATTATGGGGTCCTTCAGCAATTGAAGTTCAAGATAAAGAGAATGTCGAAGTCGACCAACAGGATATTGATTTTATTGTGGAAAAAGCATATCACTTAATCAAAGGGATCGATAAATCGAATATAATTGCCTATTTCAGTGGTGTGAGAGCTTGCACTTATAAGGAGGACTTTATTATAGAAGCTTCTGAAATTGTCAAAGGATTCATCCACGTTTCGGGAATCCAATCACCTGGTCTGGCAGGCGCACCAGCAATCGCACAAAAGGTAGAAGAAATCTATCTCAACATGAACCCAAAAACAAAGAAAAGAAGTGATTATAATCCATACAGGAAAAAAACCAAACGTCTTAGAGAATGTTCACTTAAAGAGAAGGATGATTTAATCAAACAGGATCCGAAACAGGCACATATTATTTGCCGTTGTGAGACAGTTAGTGAAGCAGAAATAGTAGACTCAATAAACGGAAAGATACCAGCAACGACGTTGGATGCGATAAAGAGGAGAACAAGAGCAGGTATGGGCCGCTGTCAAGGAGGATTCTGTGGTCCGCGATTAGTTGAAATTCTGTCAAGAGAACTCGGAGTTGAACCAACAGAGGTAACTCAAAAAGGTGAGGGATCAGAAGTTGTTTTGAGAAAATCTCGAAAGTAACAGGGATGATGTAAGTAAAGGAGAGAACGTATGAAACGGTTGGATATGGATCTTGTGATAATCGGGGGCGGACCAGCGGGTATGGCTGCCGCAAAACAGGCTGTGGAGGAAGGAATCGAGAAAGTGATTATTCTTGAAAGAGATAGCGAACTTGGTGGCATTCTTCAGCAATGTATTCATGATGGTTTTGGTTTGTTTATTTTCAATGAGAGACTAACAGGTGTTCAATACGCTCAAAGATATATCGATCTTATTGAAAAAATAGGAATCTTCGTCAAGCTCGACACAATGGTTCTTGAAATCACACAAGATAAGCAAGTTATTGCCACAAACGAATACGATGGATTGATTCAAATCAATGCGAAAGCAATTATCTTGGCGATGGGGTGTCGAGAAAAAACCAGACCACAAGTTTTTATCAATGGGACACGTCCTGCAGGTGTTTACACAGCGGGAGTAGTTCAGAGATATATCAATATAGAAGGCCTCATACCCGGAGAAAAAGCAGTTATTCTTGGTTCGGGTGACATTGGAATGATTATGGCACGAAGAATGACATTCGAAGGCATTGAAGTTAAAGGAGTGTATGAGATCATGAGTACGGTAGGTGGTCTAACACGCAATGTTGAGCAATGTTTGAGAGATTATGATATTCCACTTCATTTATCATCTACAGTTACGAAAATCCATGGCAATAAAAGGGTTGAGGGAGTTACAGTTGCAAAAGTCGATTCATCTTTGAAACCGATTGAAGGCACGGAGGAGTTCATTGAGTGTGATATGGTTGTATTATCTGTGGGTTTGATACCTGAAAACGAGTTAACGAGAAATGCAGGGATAGAGCTAGATAATTTAACGAAGGGTCCGGTCGTCGACGAAAACATGATGACATCGATTCCAGGAATATTTGCTGCAGGCAATGTCGTTGCTGTGTTTGATTTGGTTGATTATGTCTCACAAACAGGGATTCGAGCAGCAAAAGGAGCAGCAAAATACTTAAATGGTTCATTTGACTTGAATGAATCATATGTTTTAATCAATTCTGGAGATAATGTTTCGGTGATAGTTCCCCAAAAAATAAGAATATCTAATTTGGAAAATACGGAAGATTTCTACTTGAGAGTCAAGCAGGAAAACAGAAAAACAAGACTCATTGCAGGAAGTGAAAACAATGCACACACAACAAGAAAATTCAGTATTGTAAAGCCTCCTGAGATGATCCATATATCTTTGAAAAGAGAAGAATTGATCAAAATCGCGTACGAGGACATATATTTTCATATCAGAAAGGACGTTGAGTGAGATGAAGAAAGTTTCATATACTTGCATTGTTTGTCCTTTGAGTTGTAAAGGGACACTTAATGTCATTGATGAAGGTTATAGTTCGGAAGGATTTATTTGTAAAAGGGGTATCGAGTATGCAATAAACGAATACACAAATCCCAAACGAATACTAACCACAACTGTAAAAATCCTTCATGGATTATATCCGAATTTGCCAGTTGTAAGCCAACAGGAGATTGAAAAATCAAAATTATTCCAATGTCTTGAATTTTTACACAAACTCCATGTTGAAGCACCTGTCAATGCCGGAGACATTATTGTAGAGAATATTCTTGATACAGGTGTTAATATAATTGCTGGAAGAAATATGAGAAGGGAGCACTGAGGAATTAACATGCAGGAAAAATATCGAAAATTTATCGAGATTATTGTTAGAGAATTGCCTTTGGTTGGAGTACTTGATAGGGAAGAAGATCGTCTGGTTTATGCTCATGGCTGTTATCCCGTAGAGTATAAGTGGATTCTTCAGGGTAAATACAAATATCTACCATCTGCAATTTTGATTCCAAATAATACGCAAGAACTCAGCGAAATCATGAAGCTAGCAAATAAGTTTGACGTTAGCATCATTCCATTTGGAGGCGGTTCGGGTATTGTCGGGGGGAGCATTCCAGAGAATCAAGAAATAATGATAGACATGAAACGATTCCAAGAGTTCTCCATTAATACGGTCAATTTGACAGCAATTGGTGGCGCTGGGATTACTGGTGCTGATTTCGAAAACATGCTTAATGAAAATGGATATACTTGTGGTCATTATCCACAATCATTTCAGAGTGCTGTAATTGGTGGAATGGTAGCAACAAGAGCGATTGGAACATTTTCTACAAAATATGGAAAAATGGATGACATGATCAACTCGTTGGAAGTTGTTTTACCAACAGGAGAAATAGTCAATACTCACGATGCACCAAAGCGATCATCCGGACAAGAGTTGAAAGAACTGTTTTTGGGCAGTGAAGGAGTTTTTGGAATTGTTACAAAAGCCGAGTTGTATATTTATCCAATCGCTGAGAAAAGATCTTTTGAAACATACACATTCTCTAATACAGAAAGCGGCTTAGAAGCAGTCAGGAATTTTATTCAAAAAGGGATTAAACCAGCAGTGATCAGACTTTATGACGAGGTTGAGGCACAACATAAGATTCACAAATATGGATTCGAACGAGGCCATGCTTTGTTGATATTGGGATTTGAAGGACTTGAGGAAATGGTTGATCTCGAGCAAAAAATCGTACATGAAATTTGCATGGCTTTTGGTGCAAGTCATAAAGGAGAAAAAGCAGCGAGAGAATGGTTTGAGACAAGATTCAGCACGAAAAAGATGCTTGATTATGATTTATTACGTGGCGGGACATCTGATGCGATTGAAGTAGCAGCTCCATGGGATAGAATTATCCAAGTATGGTCAGCAATGAGGGAAGCACTAGCACCTTTGTGTGATGTTGTTGATTGCCACTTTTCTCATGTGTATCATTCGGGTTCCAGTGTTTATGTGATATTTCATTCAAAAACCGATGGAGATGATTTTGAGGGAGAAAAACGCTACTTTGAGTGTTTGAAAGTTGCAATAGAGGCGAGTATTGCAAATGGTGGTAATGTATCTCATCACCACGGGGTAGGGAAATCAAAAGCTGCATACATGCATCTTGAACACGGTGAAGCAGGTCATGAAGTGATGAGAAAAATAAAGAGATCACTAGACCCAAAAGGGATTTTGAATAAGGGGGTTCTTGGGTTATGAACAATTTTACTTTAAAACACTATAAGACCAAAATTGATCAACAGGTTTTACATATGGATCAGGGTTTGAGTTATTGTCCGGAGTTTAGAGCAACAAAAATGATGCACGATTACCCATCAAGAAAAATGCAGTTGGCACGAGCGGTATTTAAAGATGAACTTCAAGCGAACAACTATGTTTCAGGGATACTATTCAATTCAATATTGTCAAGACAGGGTGAAAGATGGCAAAACTTTGGCGAATCTGCGGAGGATTTTACAGATATTATGATCCTTTCAAGACAAATGATGGTCGAAAAAGGTTGCAGTAAAGATTTGATTAAAGAATTTTTGAAATTGTTGAAAGATAACGAAGGACACCTATTCAAAGAAGAGTACGAGCTAAACATGAGTTGGAGTAAGCATGTGCCTGTATCAACAGAGTCAAAAACTTACTTAATGCTTGATGATGCTACCTATAAGCTTGCAGGCCATTCAGCTAGCAAGGTTGGCGAGTTCTTCAGTGAAAAGGGGATAACATTTCATCCGGAGATTAAGCCAACTTTCATCGGTTGGGAGTATTTCGTGTATGGACTGGTTGATGACGGGACTAATCATTTAACAAAATTGTTGCAAGAAATCAAAGAAAAAAACATTGATACACTTATAACACTATCTGGTCAAACACAATATGTCTTGGATGTTTTTGTAAAAAAACTTGGAATAGGGCACAATTTAAAGATTATTAATGTTCTTGATTTGATAGACAAACTTGATGTAAATGAAAAAGTATATCTTTATGCTGGTAGTTTTTACACAAGATTTTTGAGAAAAGAGATCATCATCAATAATCTTGTTTCTAACAATTCGGAAGAACTGATTAAAAACTGTGCAGAGTTTGTTCCTTTACTTAATGCGGACAGAAGAATTAATCGTGTGACTATATGGCAAAAACCCATATCTGCAGAGTATTTTGTTTTTGGCATTCATGCTTCATTACTTGAAAAAATAAGAATTGATGCAATCAACGATATTAGAAAAGGCACACAAGAACGAACTATTGTTTTTGAACCTTTTGCCTATCAAATAATGAAAGAAAACACAGATTTGGGACCAGTTTCATATTTTTTGGATCTATTTTAATCATTCAGTAATTATATCAAACGAACAATGAAATAAAGCGACAAATTGACGATTTTGTTCTTTAAAATCTAGGAGCATTTTATGCTGACTGTAAATTGCTATAGGATTGCCAAAAAATCAGATTGTTTGATGAAAATTGTTAAGTAATGCAGACTTACCAATGAACTAAAAATCGCAAAAACTATCTAATTGATATATAATTAGACTAGTTATGCTATTGCGGAGGTGGATATGTTATATATTGATCGAAGAAAAGAAATTTTGGAAACTATCATGAAGAATGGCTCTGCTCAAGTCAGTGAGCTAGCACAAAAGTATGATGTTGGTGAAGTCACAATCAGAAGAGATTTGAAATACCTAAAACAGAATTACAATGTCAAATTGACTTACGGTGGTGCCATCGCTAACGATAATCAGATTTTTAAGAGTATCATGGAAATCGAACTCTCTAAAAAGCGAACACAAAACTTGGAAGCAAAACGGATAATTGCAAAAAAGGCTGCGGAGTTAATTGAAGAAGGGGATACAATTGCTTTGAATGCTGGCAGTACAGTTGAATTAATACTAGATTATATTGATAACTTTCAATCGATAAATCTAATAACGCTTTCACTGAACATAGCAATAAAAGCATCAACAAAACCTTTTATCAATGTTTATATGCCTGGCGGAAAGTTGCGAAGTTTATCTGGTTCATTCTATGGTTCAGATGCTGAAGCTTTTCTTGAGAAATTTAGTGTTGATAAATTGTTCTACGGAGTAGTGGCTGTTTGTCTTAAGAGTGGTGTCACGCATCCATCGATAGATGAAGTAAATGTAAATCGGGTCCTTACACAAATTAGCCGAAAGAAGTATCTTGTAACGGATAGTTCGAAATTTGATAAAATCTCTTTGGTTAAAATGACTGATCTCGATATATTCGACGCATTTATTGTGGACGATGATTTCCCCGAGGTGTACAGGAACATAGCCAAGCTGCACAACATCGAAGTTATTTGATGATGTCATAACATGCAAATGTGGGTCATGATGATTAAAAAGGAGCATTCACCAGTCTATTGGTAAATGCTCCTTTTGTTCTATGAGTGGTTTTGGGCAAGTATGTGGTAATAATACCTGCGTTTTATCTCAACTTACTGCCAACAACAGATACTTCAATTCTGTCGATTTTACCATCACGATTAAACATGCTATGACTTGTCTCAACATCTATTGCCCCTTCAAAACTTCTTTCTGTACCATCTTTATAATAAACAGCGATTTTCTTATGGTCTGATAACTTATAGATAATGGGTACTGTACAGAAAGTGAATCCTAATGAATGCTTATCTAACCAAACGGTTTCAGTTGGCAAAGTCCATGATTGTCTCTCACCTAAGAACTCAGATTCCTCTAATAATACTGGATCAAAATGTACAAGTCCATCCTGTACTTTCACACCCAATTCTTTAAAGCGTGAGATAAAGTCTTCTTTAACTTGACCTGTCAATCCGGGCTGTTGCACACCTGCAAAAGATGGTGTATGTGAATAAGCATCGGTTGGAAATGCACCGTAAACTTCCGGTGATTTTTCTACGCCAATACCCGCTTTCGAAGATCTGTAACCATTAAGTAGGGTTATGGCTTCTTCGTTCAATCCTTTTTGAGCATAGACATCTTCAAAGTTTTCTTGGGTAGCCAAAACTAACTTAGATACCATATGCCAATAGATCGACCCTAAACCTTCGTACTTATAGAACGTACCCGAACGCCCTGTAAAAGCGTGGTGATTAAATAGGTCTGAGAACAGCTCTTTTACGTGTTTAATGTCTTCGTCGTTATATTCTTTTGTATTTTTAAGAGCGGTTTCAATGTCATAACCATTTCTGAAGCGACCGTTGAAATGATATTTTCCAAATACATCTTTTTCGATAAATCGACTGCGATTGTTTTTAAGTTCTTCTTTTAAGACAACGGAAGACATCACTAGATCTTCAGGGATTACATTCTTCTGTAAAAATCTAGGAAGTTCACGATTTGGATATAGCATATAGCTATCTTGATCTTTTCGATAAACAGGACTGTGTCTGAGTGCTTCCAGTACTGCGATACTTTCTTGAGCATCCAGTGCTTTTGAACTTAACACCGACACTTGACCTTCCAACATTTCATACAGATGAGAAATGCTGCAACCCTCTTCTTCAAATCGAATGAGGTTATAGGAGTGATAAAGACCATCTTCGCGACGGTTCTTTTTAATGGAGTCCTTTAAGTGAACCATGGTCACATCAATGAACTCTTTTAAGTCAGATATCGATATTTTTGATTTCTCGCCGCTAAAGCCATCATCATATATAGCATTCCGATAATTTTCACCAATCGTACCTAAGGCTTTCATGATTTCAAAACGCACATCATCTGAGATGGGTGTACCTAGATAATGCCTACTGTCATTCAGCACGGTGGCGGTATCACCAAACATTTTTAGCACTTCAACTGACACATCAACGGAATCCAGTTCGATTTCATCAACTAACTGTTTCATAAAGGTTTGGAAGCGATGTAAATAGTACAACGTAACCATTGATAAACCATTTCCAACCAATGCATTATTGGCATCATTCCATTCCGGACGTTGGGTGTTCATCCATATTCCACCCTCAGGGACGTAATTAGAAAGTTTAGCAAGCAGCGTTACCAATAGCTTCTCCAACAAATTCACTTTATAGATTTGATCATTTTTATAGATTAACTTACCATCAGCCCCCATGTTTGCGGCTTTTGTGTGAATCTGTTTTTCAACCGGATAATCATACACAATACTATTTCTTGGATCTTCAACCAAGGCATCAAATCCCTTAATTCTATACGGAACATTGGCATATACAAAGATGTCTTTGTGCAGATAATCTTGCAATTTCACCGGATTGTACGCTTTGGATATTTCCATAAGTTTGAGAAGATAAATGATTTGATGGTCTCCCCAATATCCGATATTTGACCATGGTTCATCAGGGTTTAAGGCTTCCCAATCAAGTCCGTGTTTCGTAATGCGATAGGGATTATAACCATCGGCTGTTGATGCATTGACAAACTTAGCGATAATGCTTTCGGTAAATGCCGGATAGGACATCGATAGTGCTTCCCAGTTTTGGAAAATATCACGCCAGTTTCCTTCAAAGTTCAGTTTCTTACTTCCATCATCCTTTACGACTTCAATACTGAATCTATTCCAAGGACGACTTGGATCTCCATGACGTCGGCTGAAGGTTAGCGGCAAGTACTCTAATACGAGTCGCTCGAAGTCTTGGTTATGTAAACTTTCAACTAACAAAAGCAGTTCATTATAGTTGATGGTTTGAGGTAGCTTATTTAAAAAATCTAACTGTTGTGTATAAATATCTTTATTCCAAACCATAACAAAGCCTTTGAAGTCATCTCTTTCAATGTTATAGCCATCCGCATACACACCGCCACGCATGATGTTATATAGCGTATTAGAAAAATGTCGATTACTTGTTTTTTCGTTCGCCGTGCATTGCATTCCATCGGCGTTAAATACAAGCTTTCTAAGATTGAAATCACCCTTGGCAACATCCGCATTTACATCCTCAATCAAGGATGAATTTTCGCTTAACTCCTTCATGCGCTTCGCAACATCAACCGCACTTTTATTAAGTTCCGCAACCATGATCCAATTTTTGGATTCACTGTCCTTCAGTTGAAGTGAATCTACAACGTAGTAAGATCCGCGTCTGCCCTTAACATCAACTTCTGTTTCGACTTCATGATTCGAAGAGAATGCCTCTACTTGTTGTTCTGACAAGAGATACTTTGGATGATCTAGTCCCTTCGACCAAACGATCGTTGCTTTCAATGATTCACTGGGTTCAGCTCTGTCCGTTAAGATGGAACTCAGATTGAATATACCTAAACCACCATCCACTAACTCACATCGTTTATACCCATCAAGAAGCGTACTTAGAGATTGTTGTAAGTTGGTGTTGACACCGTAAGGCAGAATGTTACGAATACCATCCAAGACCTTAACATTAACTTCAGTGTCAGATAAGTTTATCAAACTTGATTCTTTGATGAATCCGAACTCATCACTGTTTTTCCAGGTATAGGTAAAAGCAACTCCTAGATCATGGTTGATTTCCTCAAACATGATTTTATTGCCAATCGTGTTTTTGTATAGGTTTCGAGTAATCTTATAAACATTACTATTGTGAGACGAAAACGGTTTCCATAAAAAATTTTTTTCGTCCCTCGAGACGATTATTGAAGTATGGGATCCTGTGGTTTCAAAGCTGTCATGAATTTTGTCATCCGTGTAGTAAGGGAATAGTGCGCTATCCGCATTCTTACGTCCACATGTCAGTCCGCCGGTACTTGATATAAACATCCAATGATCAACGTCACTGACGACGGTCATAAAGAACGGATTCATGTGATTGTAGT
Organism: uncultured Erysipelotrichaceae bacterium; assembly: GCA_927435855.1. Lineage (GTDB taxonomy): Bacteria > Bacillota_I > Bacilli_A > Erysipelotrichales > Erysipelotrichaceae > UBA2227. Next base: position 36,442 of record CAKMJZ010000064.1, on the reverse strand, counting down.
TTTCAATCTTGAAGAATGATTCTTTGTTGATGGACACCGTTTCAAGTGAAATTTCTTTATTTTCACCGTTTAACGATGCACTTCCAAAGAATAAATTTGATGGTCTCATGATGATTGGCCCTCTCTCATTTTGTTTGATATTTTCTACTATATTTTGATTATATAGTGCCATTTTTAAAAGAGCAATGGCTTTTAAGTAATTAGTTCTCGAAATCCGCTAGTTTTTTGAAATCGGTTTCGTGAATTTTGAATAATCTGAAAATTACGGTTTTGATGGGTGTTTTCAAGCGGTTTATTAGGTATTGTTTATATCAATATAAAATGAAAAAAGAACGTAATGCTTTTCAACAACTGTCTTAAAAGTGGATGCTCTGCTATGATGATCGGTATACAAATGCGTATCAAAATTCGTGTCTACGATGGGTGGATACACTCGTTAAGACGTAGGTGTTCAAAAAATAGGGGTTGTGATAAGATGAATGTATGAGAGGGGTAGTATATGAATCAAAAAAAAGTAGGAGATAAAATTGCTTCGCGCCGCAAGGAGTTAGGCATGACTCAAGCTGTGCTTGCAGAAAAATTGCAAGTCACTAACAAAGCGGTGTCAAAGTGGGAAACAGGAGAAGGGTATCCTGACATAACACTCATTAGGAAACTGTCTTCGCTTTTGCAAATCAGTGTTGATGAGTTGCTCGAAGATCAAGAGGTTAATCCAGTGGTTGAGGAAAGTTTGAGTCGCAAAAACCCAAACAACGTTTACCAAGTACTTATTCATTCGTTGATTGTCATATCTTTTTTTCTACCATTTATATCATTTAATCTTCATATGTTTGATATTGATGTTTTACCAGGGGTTACAGTTACAAGAAGTGGATTTCAATTAATGATATCTAGTCCAAACAATATTCAAACACTATTTCTTATTCTTGGGTTGTATGTGATTGTGTTGAGTTCGTTTCTTAAAGTGATTCATTATTTAAATGTATATGCTAAAGGTCAGATGTTCTTTGAATTTCTATTAAGTCATAAAGTCGTGTTCATCACACAAATCATTAGTGTGTTCGTACTAATCTTGCTTTGGATTACTACATTTTCTCAAGGACTGCAGATTGGTTTGATTTTATTGAGTTTACTATGGGTAGTGAGTGTTGTTTATGAGATAGGACATAAAAGATTCAGTTCATCTGTCAAATATTAAAGTTATAAAGAAAATGCCAGTACCCTAAAGAGTATTGGCATTTATTTTATGATTCACATTAACATGATCTACTTGATTATTTTCTTTTCTGATACCCCGTAACAATAATTGCTAAAGCTGTAAAAGACACCTCTAGACCCTCTAGAATAGGGTATCTGATGTTTTGGAAGATAATCAAGTCTAAGATTGAATAAACTAACAACAGTAAGCCAATATTAAATATTACGCTGTAAATAAGGGGTGATGGTGATGAATAATAAGGACAGACTAGGAGGGAACTCAAATCTCCTTTTTTTAAACTAGGTATTTATAACATGGTTGAAACCACATATTGAGTTCACTTTTTGCTTATAGGTTTTCCTGCCATGACCGGAACTTTATGAACTCGCCCATAGGATACACCGACTTCGGAATATTTGTTGGTACCCCAACCCCAAAGGGTGTCATCATCTAACACAACAAGCGTATGCCCGATGAATGCGGAAAACATCTTCACTTCATCCATGAGCTTTGTTGGTTCGGTCACAGGTTCATCATGGCCCAATCCTAAACACCCCAACATACTACCCCAACCCCATAGAGTTCGATCTTTCGAAAGTGCAAACGTGCACCAACTCGTGGATTGAACTTCAATAACATCTTCCATGATCATAACGGGGTCTTTAATGTATGTTTGCGCTGTGTCATTAATTCTATGATATTCATTGTGACCCCATGCCCATAGCACATCTTGGTTATCGATAAAATAGACTGTCCCTGAGTTATACACCATATCTCTTATTTGATAGTCAATCTCAACTTCAGAAGGTGTTGTGATACAGGTCTTATCTACATCTTTCAGCAGGTATTGAATGACATCCTCTTTCGTTCCAGGATTATCCTTGCTGCCCCATACCCAAAAGCTACCGTCTTTTTTCATTGCTATCGCATTTGGACTTCCCCATGAAACAGCCAAAATAGCAACATCATCCAATACTTTTGTGAGCACTCTACCGGAAACAAGTGGATCATCAATGGTCTCATCAATAATCTTACATTCATCCCAACCTATGTACCACAAGCTATCATCGTTCAACTGAACATATGTTAAATATTGCCCGTTTGTCCATATTTGTTTAACGTTCTCTAGTTCTTTTTTAGGGACATGATTCTCTATATCAAAATGTGAAGAAAAATCTCTGTTTTGTCCCCACTCCCAAAGGGAACCATCTGACTTGAGAGCTAAGTATTGTCCAACGTTTGCTTTGAAATTTACAACATCTTCTAACAAAGCACTGGGAACATTTCCAAACTCTTGTCCCCAACCATTCAGCACATTATTCTTATCAATAAAGTAAGAATTGCTACCTTCAGCAAGCACAAGTTTTAATGGTGCATCGTACTCAAAAGGAGTAGCCATTAACTGACAACCACTTATTAATAAGATAAATACCAATATCAAATATTTTGATTTCATTTCTGTTTTTACCCCCACAATAGATTACATGATGTTTTACTAAAATTGATTAAAGTTAATGTGATTATATAAAAATCGCATTTTAAACAACAGTCCAAGATAAGTATTTAAACTGATAATAAAATGATTAAACAAAAACAATTCTAGAGTCATTTCATAACCACCCAAACATAGATATCAATTTTTCTTTGTTGTTGTCATTTGATTAATCTCAAGCAGATTGATGGAACGATCGGCCCTGGCAATCATATCTTTATCATGGGAAACGATGATCAATGTCTTTCCTTTTTGCTTTAACTTCTCAAGCAACTCCATGACGGCCTGTTTATTGTCATCATCCAAACTGCCGGTTGGTTCATCACATAACACCAACTCACACGGTTTGATGAGCAGTCGTGCTATCGCAATGCGCTGTTGTTCCCCTCCGGAACACTGAAAGACTTTCTTATTCTCAAAACCTTTCAGACCGACATCTTCCAATGCTTTTGATATGGTTGAGGCTCGGAATTCTGCTTTGCTTTTAGGTATCGCCAGTGCCAGATTGTATTCCACGGATTTATGTTCGATTAGCGCAAAGTTTTGAAATAGGTAACCAATCGATTCAGATAACAGCTTTTGAGCCTGTTTTGAAAATGGTTTGGGCACTTGTTTGTCAAACATGTACAAATCCCCTTTATCGGCCGTATCTAAAAGACCGATCAGATTTAACAATGTGCTTTTCCCGCATCCCGAAGGACCATAAATGACCGTCATCTGATTTCTATGGATATCTAACGACAGATTTCTTAAAATTTTCAGACTTCCAAATGCTTTATCGATGTTTTTCAAACGAATAATCGCATCACTCATAGTCGTTCTCCTTTTATATCCGCAATTACAGCACGTCGCTGTAATCGCATAATGATCATTCCACTAACAAGCAGCTCAAATCCTAAAAATGCTAAGGTTAATAAAAAAGTCGCGGTCCATGACAGTTTGTATACCAATATAATAATGATAGCCGGAATCCAGATCATCCACACCGATTGAATTAAGAAGTTTTTGTGCTTTTCCCACAAGGTATATCCTAACAGAGTTTTCACTACATCTTCCTTACGTCCTTCACTCAGATAGTAGACGATGTGATGCAAGATAAACATAATCATTACCGCACCCAGAACAAGCAAGCGCAATATTGTATTGAGTATTCCATCCATGAGGTAGCGCTGATTCTCTTGAAACATCGCTTGAATCGAGTTGGACCAAAGACCGCTGATATCAATGTCATATCCCGCCTGTTGAGCAATGGATTCTAAATAGCTTTCCATTTCTAAAGGTGTTTTGTATGGAACATAATAATTAAGAATGTTATCGATACGATTGGACTCCACAATGGTGATGATGGGGTCCTTTATGCTTTGACCTGCGTTAATATACAGCGTTTGAGGGTCAATGATTTCAATCGGATTAAAATATTGAACTTTTGTGGATCCTGGCATGACATTGATCTGATGGATATCCATCGTTGATGGGATTAGGACAATGTTCTTTTTATCTGAAAAATCAATGGGTTGACCATTGGTATCCATAAAAGTCAGCCGCGTAAGAATCTCTCGATTCGCATCCACCTCCGTGATCGCCATTCCCGGAGCGATAAATTTTGATTGAAGATACAGATATCCCTTTCGTTCGAAGTCACTTACCAACGCCTTTTTAATGTCCGAGGACTGAGGATTGAACTCCACATCCCCCAAACTTCCCGAATACCAATAAGCATCTTCATAAAACTCATTGGCCAGACGCAAAGAACGAACACTTTGGACATCGGCCATCAGAATCTCTACACCACGTAACAAAGGAACCATCAATGCAATCATCATCAACGCTTTTGCCAACTGATTGATCTGAATCATGGCTGTGGCAATTTTCATATTCTTAATGGACTGAACCAAAGAAAGCCGACGAATGATAATTACAAATATACCACCAATGACCAACAGTCCAACCATAAATACCATAAGGTTGACTGCCAGATAACCGGCAAAGCGAAGCGCAATGGGATGGACACTCGATACTTTAACCATATATAAGATCACAAACGTCATGATCAAGGTGAGTAAATGTCCAATCATGATAGGAAGAAACACTTTGCGTACAGCCCGAATGGTCGAATATCCGTGCAAACGCAAGATATTGATTTCCTTTTTGTTTTGATCCAACCATACGGAATAACTTAGTAATAACAAAATCAACATATAGTCTAGCAGCTGCGTCGATGAGTTAATAAGTCCGACATCTTCATATTGTCCCGAACCGTCACTGATACCACCGACCGTCATAACTCCTTTTGAAGCTAAATATGCAACATCTCCTTCGGGCTGACTGCTAATCAAACGTACAAACAGTACCGATGAATCAAGATAAACATCCTCCATAACCAAATGCAACGGCGCAACCACATCCGTTATACTCTCAACATCTTTATTATCCCCAAGATAAGTAAATGTTGCACTTCGCAAGGAATCCTGATCATCACTTGAAATATATTTGCGCTCACTCCTTGATGAAAAATCAATATCCACAGACTCTAACACCGGCAAATATGACACGATCGGACATTCGGTGACCATATAACTTCGCGAAACTTCATTGGGAATTGTCACAACAATGATGACGGATGATTTGCGTTGTTCGGATAACTGATACAAACCCTCGATTACATCCGTGAGTTTTTGTGATTCATCGACCGGCACATTAATCGCATAGAATCCCTGATCTTTAAAGCAAGGTGCATCCTGAATATGATAAACCTGTTGATACAGCCGCTGACTGTACAACATAAAAATGCTATCGAAACTGAGATAGCCTATTAACAGAATAATGATGATGGTCAGTCGTTTTACCATGATTAACTCAATTCAAATACCAGAAAATATACTGATTGGAAAATAGAACGGAACCATGAAAGAAGCATTATATCTTCCATAAAATTACCCCCCTAGGTAATTTAACTATATCATAATGACCATGCATTTCAATGTGAATGTAAGAAATCGCTCAGTTATTCAGATCTCGAATCCTTATTTTGAATTCTTTGAGGAATGGTGACACCGACTTGGATATACACGATACATGCACCGTTGTTAATCTGGAAGATCCGCATGACTATGTAGCGTATCATGTAATCAGAACGTTGAAATGAGAAAAACAGAGATAAGCGTTTTAAACCCACTCTTTACATGATTCATTGCTATCTCTTTCAAGAAATGTAGTCTCAGATGTGATCACAATCGAATTTTTGCTTGAATTACAGAATTTTCTCATAGTGTACGAGTCTTAAAAGAGTATAATAATAGTAAATAACTCAAATTACATGGGGGAAGAAATGAAATTCAGACAACTAATACTTGCACTGCTATTTGGTCTGCTATTGACATTTTTAGTAACACCCGCAAAGCAGATGCTCTTACGGCAACAGGCCGCTTCATACCACAATGCCCTACGTTCGCAATCTGCGAGTGTCGGTGAGTTTCTGATTAATGGTCTCAATGATACCGAACGCGGTATCGAGATATTGAAACAATTGGCAGAACAGTATGATGTCAATGTTTTTTACAGTTCCACGGATTCGTTAATTGCGGGTGAAGATGCTTCTGATTCGTCGGTCGTTTTTCTGATTTTAAGTGATCCCAAATATCTGGATATACTTCCGCTTAGTCGCAAACTTAGTTTAATTGAGTTCAATCAGATTCAACAACCCATCTCTAACAGTACCTCAAATCCTCTACATATTGAAATCATGGATATCGGCTGGAAGTTCTATTTGGCACCGATCGATTTGTATGACGGTGAGAGTTTTTCGGGTGTGGTTAGGGTCGGAGGTTATCCTCAGATGATTGAGAAGTTTCGCAATGACTTTCAAATGTTGACACAGACTTACTTACTTCCTTATAATCAACCAGAGTTTCCGGAAAATAATTCACAAATATCTTTTCAGATCATGGTAAATACACTGTTACAAAACTGGATGGTCGTCATCGTGTCCTTTTTGTTAATCATCATTACGGTGTATGTTTCCTATTCTAAGCGAAAGGATACCGCTGTTAAGCGACTTCATGGTTTTTCTTCTCTGAGCATTGCCTTTGAACAGACCAAAGATATGCTTACCATCGGACTGCTAATGTTTCTGCCGATTTATTTTATCGTATACATGATAACAAACACCTTCAGTTTCACATTTGTTTTCGATGTTCTACCTCACTTTTTATCCTTATTTCTGATCGTGATCAGCTTCATATTCTTAATTGTGTCACTATCCGGAATTGTATTATCACTTATCCGACCTGCGGATGTACTGAAAAACTATGGGAGAAACGATGGTTTCATTTGGATTATGACGATGGTCAAAGTCTTGATTCTGCTATTGGTCTTAAAACCCATCACCAACACAATTTTCTTCGTTGATTATCTTGGCTCAATGATTCAGACAAACCGAACCTACAGTCAAATGTTCAGTGATTCTTATACATTGACTGCCCAAAGTGATTCATTTGATCAGCTGTTACGCGCCAGTGAGCAGATCTATCCGATATTGAATGAATCATCCCATGCGTTGGCAATGACTTATTCATGGGTGGAAGGGTCGGAAGAACTGGGATCTTATCGGGCATACGTCAATCGAAACTATATCCAAAGTCAAAAACTCATGGATGAGCAAGGGAATTTGATCGATCCCGCATCCGTGAATGAATCAACGATCATTGTCAGTCAATCCCTAAAAGAAACGATCGTTGATTATCTCAGCCAGTCAACTGATAACTGTCGAAATCTGATCGCAACATTGAATGACTGTAAGGATTTAACGGTCATCTATACGGATACTAACGTTACCATAACTCCTTATTTCTACACTTACGATCCACCGGAAGTGAATGACTTAGATAAGAATTTCATTCTAGTACCCTACGACGCAACCTTCCCTATATTCAATGTATTCTTTGAATTAGAAGATGCAAATCTTGACTCGGCCATCGTCGAGAAGGTCGATCCCTTTGTTTCAAAGAACCGTGTGATGATGGTAAACTTAGCGGTGGAAATGGATAAACAGATTGAAAGCATGATTGGACAGTTTGCACAGTCAATTCTGCTTATCATCATCTACTGCTTAATGATTCTGAGTGTACTTGCGGGAATCTATTTGATGTTGTTTGACTCAAGAAAGCGAATTTGTGCGATCAAGTATACCTTTGGTATCCGATCTTGGCAAACACTGTTAGAACCATTATTAGTTCAGATGCTCATTACTCAAGTCATCATAGTGTTGGCTCATCGCTTCTTTGTAAATCAGGACTGGACCATCACCCTGTTGGCCTCTGCCTTAATTGCCCTGTTGGAAATATCATTGTTTCTGTTAATGTCAAGGTTCATTGAAAGCCGCTTAAGCGGAATTGTAAAGAGGGGGATTTAGTATGATAACGTTTCATCAGGTATCGAAGAGTTTCGGCACAAAGAAAGTACTGGATCAACTCAGTTTTGAAATAAAGCAAGGAACATTAACCGCGATAACCGGACCTTCCGGGTGTGGTAAATCCACATTGTTAAACATTATTGGGGGACTGGAAAAACCAGATTCTGGCGAAGTGAAAATAGAGGCTGTCGTTCAGCCGTTTAAAAACTCAACAACACGTTTGCTTCTTTATCGCAATCAACTGTCCTATCTGTTTCAAAACTATGCTCTGATCGATCATGAGTCTGTTGAGTACAACCTTGCGATTGCCTTACGCTTTGTTAAGCATCCCAATAAAAAAGCATTAATGAAAGAAGCGTTGGCTAAGGTCGATCTTGACGTAGATTTAAAGACCTTAATTTACACGTTATCCGGTGGAGAGCAGCAACGGGTCGCCATTGCCCGATTATTCCTAAAACCCAGTTCAATTATTCTGGCAGATGAACCTACCGGAAATTTGGATCATGACAATGGGTTGGAAGTTATGAACATGCTCAAATCCTTAGCGCACCAAGGCAAAACGGTGGTCGTTGTAACGCATGATTCCAGTTACTTGGAATACTTTGATGATGTGATTGCTCTGGAAAATATCAGGTATTGTAACTCATAATTCAAATATTTACTTATTTAAGTATTACTATCAGAACAATGTATTAGGTCGATACTAGATGGGATCTACATGCTTTCTTACAAGGTGGATTTGAAAGTATCATTATAACTGCGAGAAAATGTGGTCACGATGTGGTCACGCAAAATAAAAGTCCACTGTTTAGTGGACTTTATGCACGTTGGCAGGGGTAGTAGGAGTTGAACCCACATTAACGGTTTTGGAGACCGCTGTTCTACCATTGAACTATACCCCTACTTGGTGACCCGTACGGGGTTCGAACCCGTGAATGTATGCGTGAAAGGCATATGAGTTAACCGTTTCTCCAACGGGCCAAGTCGTAGGCTTAAACATAATAACACAATCATAAGCGCATTTCAATGACAAATGAAAGAGAAAAACTGTTAAATATGGAGATAAAAAAAACGCAATCCAACGGATCGCGCTCATATGAATATTCAATCTACGATTTTTTCTTCCTTCTAAACAAAGACAAACCCCCAAAGCCCGAAATGATGGCCATATAGAAACCAAAATCATACCACCAACCGACATTATTCACTTCATAAACCCTGAAAGTAGGTTCAAAAGCACTCAAAATCAGCGAAAGCGGCGCGATCCATCCATGCCATACACCTGTAAAGAAACCGGCTACACGGGTCGTTGATGCACTTCCACCCGGAAAACAAGCGGATAACGTAAGCAATAAACCAATCGAAATAAATCCGATTATCCATTTTCTTTTCATTTGATATACCTCACTAAACCAATTATCATACAAAGCAGGGTGATTATCAATCAAAATCATTTTAGCTCAGCTACACAAACCTCCCCAAACAGATGTGAATTTGATATAATTAGACTCGAGGTAACGTTTATGAAAGAAATCATGGATGCCAACAGTATCAAGCGGTCACTCATCCGAATGACCCACGAAATCATTGAGAAAAACAAAGGAATCGAAAATATCATTTTAGTCGGAATCAAAACCCGGGGAGCAACTCTGGCTCACCGACTTGCTGATCATCTCGAACAGTTTGAAGGTGTACGGGTACCCACCGTAGAGTTCGACATTCGCTATTGGCGGGATGATATCGATACATCGAGCTATAGCATACCCCAACTTGACATTGATACCAAAGATAAGATCATTATTCTGGTGGATGATGTCTTATTTAAAGGACGCACCGTTCGCGCCGCTATGGATGGAATCATGCACTTTGGCCGTCCCCGCCAAATTCAACTGGCCGTACTGGTCGATCGCGGACATCGCGAACTGCCCATCCGAGCCGATGTGGTCGGTAAAAACGTACCGACCTCCATCAGTGAAATCGTCAAAGTCTATCTGAATGAAAATGATCAAAAAGAAGGCGTCTATATACTGGATGCGGATGAGGTACTCAATGTTTGATATCAAAGAAACCATGAGCTTTGCGAAGGCATTGTTAGAAATTCCCAGTCCGACCGGCTATACACATCATGCGATTCGCTGGTTACAAAGTGAAGCTGAAACGCTGGGCTATGACTGTGAGATTACTCCTAAAGGTAATTTAATGATTCATGTTGTTGGGGATGACAGTAACTATGCGATCGGCGTCTCCGGACATACCGATACCCTCGGACTGATGGTACGATCCATCACATCCTCCGGAAATCTGCTTGTCACTAATATCGGCGGACCCATCATCCATACGCTAGATGGTGAATACTGTACCGTCATCAAGCGCGATGGCAAACAAATTCAAGGAACGATCCTGTCTACCACACCATCCATGCACGTTTATAAAGAGGCGGATAGCGCAACCCGTAACATTGATACCATTGAAATACGCTTGGACGAATGTGTTAAAAATAAAGACGACGTTATAAAATTAGGCATCGGAAACGGCGATTTCGTAGCTATCGACCCTAAAACGACCATCACGGACAGCGGCTTTATTAAATCGCGCTTCCTCGACGACAAAATTTCCGTGGCAATTATGTTTGGCGTTTTAAAAGCTTTGCGTTCAAATAAACTTACGCCTAAACACGATGTCACTTTCATCATATCAACCTACGAAGAAACTGGTCATGGAACGTCCTGGATTCCCCAGAACATCAAAGAAATGCTTGCGGTGGATATGGGATGCATCGGAAAAGACTTGGCGTGTACCGAATACGATGTCTCAATCTGTGCCAAGGATAGCTCTGGACCGTATGATTATGAAATGGTCAACCGACTGATTGACTTGGCTAAGGGCGAGAAATGTAACTACGCCGTCGATATTTATCCATATTATGGCTCGGATGTTAGCGCTGCTTTGCGAGGCGGACAAAATATTAAAGGCGCCTTAATTGGTCCGGGAGTTCATGCCTCCCACGGTATGGAGCGAACCCACCAAGACGCCATCGAATCAGCGATGAAACTACTGATAGCTTACTTAACAAAATAACCGCCGGCAAAGCCGACGGTTTTTCTTTAGAAACAATTAATTAAATTCGCGTTGGGATCGATCTTCGGCTTCAACACTGACAAACGACTCGTCATCAACACCGTAACTCCCGGACCATGCCCGGCAATATAACTATCCCCATGAATAATAACACCCACCGTACCGGAACCCTTCAAATAGTCCGGACCGTGATTGTTGGTATGATCCTCTATAAATACGATATCCCCAAAACGTAGTTGGTCGAGATTCAATTCTTTTAACGTTTGTGGATCACGGGTCATGATATCATAATCTCCAGACATCATCGTCGAAGAGCCCAACCCTGAACCCATCAGATATGCCGGAATCACCGCGGTGACTCCGATGACCAACTGACCATTGACTTCCTCAATACTCAACTTATCCAATAGTGAGGGATCCATATTCATACAGATGACCTCAGGATAGTCCAACAGTTGTAACCCCTGACCAAACGACTTAATCAAAATTTTATCATCCACGGCCAAGTTATCCAACACTTCATCCGCAAAATAAACCATCACATGATCTGCTCCGCCATGCTTACCGGTCACAACACCCAAAGTACCTTTACCATCGCCCGTGATGACCTTCGCCACATTTCCCACACATGCTAATACATTCATCGCTGCATCTTCCATGGCATCCGCATTTTTCATCGAAACACCAGGCTCCACATGATCTCCCATCAACCCCATACACACATCCCCGATTTTCGCATTATACGTGATTGCGGCGGTAGCCGGCAGAATACGCGGAACCCCGTCACTGCCAATCCGATAGCCCGGAGCACGCATGACCGGATGATGAATCCGACCTTGAACCGACTGCATGACACATTTTTCTTTGTTAGTTTTTAACATAATTTCCTCCTGCATTTCTACTATCATACCGAAAAAATACGAAAATGAAAAGAAGAGCAGGCATATTTACTATATAATATAGGAAAAGGTGGGAACAATTATGGAATGGCTTATCATCATCACACCAATCATTCTAATCATATATCTATCATTTCCCCATCGCGAAGGTAAAGACCTATCGTGGATGAAAGGCTACTGCGCTCACCGAGGATTACATAATAAAGAAATGGGTGTCGAAGAAAACAGTCCGAGTGCATTTCAATTGGCCATCGATGCAGGATTGAACATCGAAATGGACATCCGCATCACTAAAGATGGACATCCCATCGTTTTCCATGATGGGGATGGATTGCGTATGTTGAATATTGATGAGAATATTGAGAGACTGACGCTTGAAGAAGTTCAATTAGCAACTATCGGAAATTCAAAGGATCATGTGCTGACATTGGTCGAGTTTCTTGACATGGTATCTGGTAAAGTCGGACTCATCATCGAAATCAAAGCCACCAGCCAAAACGAACGAGTGAGTCAGCTATGTGCTGAAATACTCGATGGATATACGGGCGATTTCAGTATCTGCTCCTTTCGACCTGAAATATTGCATTGGTTTGCGAAGAATAGAAAACATTTCATACGAGGTCAGTTGATCGAAAACATATTAGATGACAAACGTCACTCATGGATGGTCCGTATTTTACAAAGCTTTAATGGCTTTGCTTTTCATGCAAAACCCAACTATCTGACAGTGGAGTACCGACACGCTCGATTATTCTCTTGGATTCGGATCTTTCATGGATTTCTATGCGTATGGACCATCCGCGATAAGAATTGGATAGACAAAAACAAACAAAAAGTGGACGCGATTATATTTGAGAATGTGAAAATTTAAGCGATTTAACCATACAGTATTCACATAATTTTGATAAGTGATATAATATTTCGTGTTAGGCGGGATACAAATGAACTGGACAGAAAAAATATTTGGCACAACCGGACTACAACCGGATCAAATCGTCGGCCCCATTCCTGCAACCAAGGATATCGTAAAGCGCACTTTTACTATTGCCTGGCCATCGGCAACAGAAGCAGTGCTTATCAGCTTAATCGGGGCAGTAGATATGATGATGGTAGGACAACTGGGAGCAGGTGCCATCGCTTCCGTTGGCATTACCAATCAACCAAAATTCATCTTATTTTCGGTCATCATCGCCTTAAACATTGGCCTTACCGTGATTGTCTCCAGACGCAAAGGCCAGAAAGATGCGGCCTCAGCCAACCAGTTGGTACGAAATGCCATCGTCATCAGCACCATGATATCCGCATTTTTCAACACTGTAGGAATTATTTACGCCCCCCAAATATTGAAATTCTCAGGAGCCTCAGCGGATTACATCGATACTTCGGTGATCTACTTCCGCATCGTGCTGATCGGGATGTTCTTCTTTAGCATCGGATCAACCATCACGGCTGCTCAACGCGGCGCAGGCAACACCAAAATTTCAATGAAAACCAATATTTCTGCCAATGTGGTCAATGTTATATTCAACTTTTTACTGATAAACGGGATATGGATATTCCCACAATGGGGCGTTATGGGTGCAGCCGTTGCGACAACGATCGGCAATGTGGTCGCATTTTTGATCGCCATCCGCTCTGCCAGTGCAAAAGGTGGCTTTCTATCACTATCCTTTAAACAAGACTGGCGTCTGCACAAAGCATCTATCCTATCTCTAATTAACATAAGCAAATCCGCATTGGTCGAACAAATCTTCTTAAGGATTGGTTTTTTTACGTACGTATTAGCCATTGCGGGACTGGGCACCATTGCATTCGCTACTCATCAAGTAGTAATGAACGTCATGATGATATCCTTTGCGGTGGGGGATGGGCTATCCATTGCCTGCTCATCGCTGGTCGGACAAAGTTTAGGCGCAAAACGCCCAGACTTAGCCATCATTTACGGAAAAACATCACAACGCATCGGTTTATTGATTGCCATCGGGCTGGGACTTTTTATAGCGATATTCCGCATTGAAATCATTTCACTATTCAACAAAGATCCCCAAATTGTCTCCGGTGGATCAACAATCATGCTTATATTGGCTGTCATTATGCTCTTTCAAATCGCCCAAGTCATCACGATTGGTTCCTTACGAGGAGCAGGAGATGTCAAGTTTGTCGCATACATATCACTAATCAGTGTAACGATCGTACGTCCGCTGTTAACTTATCTGTTCGCCTATCCCCTTGGAATGGGATTGATGGGTGCTTGGCTGTCCGTATTGCTTGACCAAAGTTTACGCTATGGTATCGGTAAATGGCGGTTTGCCCAAGCATCTTGGACGCGAATTGAAGTATAAGTGAAAAAATAGTCATAGTCAAAAGAGTGATATTGGAGTATAATTATATAGGTTAAGAATTAAAAACAGGAGGAAAAAATGGCTAAGAAATTTATGAGTATGGATGGCAATACAGCCACTTCGCATATTGCCTATGCATTTACCGAAGTAGCAGGTATTTATCCGATTACACCTTCCTCGACCATGGCGGAATTGGTAGACGCCTGGGCATCTCAAGGAAGAAAAAACGTTTTTGGTGCAGTTGTTAAAGTTGTTGAAATGCAATCCGAAGCTGGCGCATCAGGCGTAGTACACGGAGCATTGCAAGGAGGAACATTATCGTCCACCTTCACAGCTTCACAAGGTTTATTATTAATGATTCCGAATATGTATAAATGGGTAGGGGAATTGCTACCGGGCGTTATTCACGTATCGGCACGTTCATTGGCTACCCGCGCATTATCCATCTTTGGTGATCACCAAGATATTTACGCCGTTCGTCAAACCGGATTTACGATGATCGCATCGCATTCCGTACAAGAAGCAATGGACTTGGCTGGCGTTGCTCACTTAACTGCAATCAAGGCATCCGTTCCGTGTATGCACTTCTTTGACGGTTTCCGCACATCACACGAAATCCAAAAAATCGAAGTCATCGATTATGAAGATTTGGCTAGATTAATTGATAAAGAAGGCTTGGAAAGATTCCGCGCCAACGCATTAAACCCACACACCAACCCGGTGACCCGTGGCGGTGCTGAAAACGACGACATCTACTTCCAAGGCCGTGAATCACAAAACTTACACTATGCAAAAGTACCGGGAATCGTTGCTGATTACATGAAAGAAATTTCGAAACTTACCGGTCGTCACTATGCTCCGTTTGTTTATTACGGTGCACCGGATGCTGACCGTATCATCGTTGCTATGGGCTCTGTCACTGAAACAGCCGCTGAAGTCATTGATACATTGAATGCGGCCGGCGAAAAAGTCGGTATGATCAAAGTTCACTTATATCGTCCGTTCTCGGTAGAATTCTTAAAAGAAGTCTTACCGGCATCCGTCAAGAAAATTGCTGTTCTTGACCGCACGAAAGAAGTCGGATCGATCGGCGAACCGTTGTATACCGATATTTACAATTCTTTTCATGGTTTTAACGGCATTGAAACCATCATCGGCGGACGTTATGGTTTATCTTCCAAAGATACTCAACCGCAAGACATCAAAGCTGTCTACGATCATTTAAACAGTGACAATCCATTTACCGGATTCACATTAAGCATCAACGACGATGTTACTCATCTGTCCTTAAAAGTCGATCCGGAATTCAGTGTTAAGAATGATTACACATCTTGTCTGTTCTATGGTTTGGGATCTGATGGTACTGTATCCGCAAATAAAAATTCCATTAAAATCATCGGTGACCATACCGACTTATACTCACAAGCGTACTTCGCTTATGACTCAAAGAAAGCCGGCGGTGCAACCCGCTCTCACTTGCGCTTTGGTAAATCACCAATTCGCTCGACCTATTACATTAAAAATGCTGACTTTATTTCTTGTTCGTTGGATAGCTACTTATTCAGATATGATATGCTGCGCAACCTGAAAAAAGGCGGAACCTTCTTACTTTCGACTAGTTACAATACTGAAGAAATTGAAAAACATTTGCCTAATCGCGTTAAAGCGCAATTAGCCAAAAAGAAAGCTAAATTCTTTGTCATCGATGCCAATGCTATCGCGGAGTCGATTGGTATGGGACGTCGTACCAACACCATCTTACAAGCATCGTTCTTTGCATTAAATCCAAGCATTCTTCCATATGAAGAAGCCTTGGGATATATGAAGTATGCTGCCGAACTATCGTATGGTAAAAAAGGTGATGAAGTCGTTGAACTTAATTACAAAGCCATCGATGCCGGTAAAGACGGACTGCATGAAGTCAATGTTAAAGCTGAGTGGGCTGAACTGCCTATGAGCAAAACACGTACACTGACCGGTGATGAATACTTCGACCAACATGTCGCAGCGATCAACAATTTAGAAGGTTATGACCTTCCGGTATCAGCATTCACCGAACATGGTTTGATGGATGGTTCAATGCGCAACAATGTTGCCTTCAATGAACACCGCACCATCGCAACTCAAGTGCCGAAGTGGATTCCGGAAAACTGTATCCAATGCGGATTCTGTTCGTTTGTATGTCCGCATGCTACGATCCGTACGTTCTTACTTGATGAAAACGAAGTTAAAAATGCTCCTCAAGAATTTGAAACCATTACTCCGGTAGGCAAGGGTGTTGACCATCTGCGTTACCGCGTCATGGTATCTCCGGACAATTGTGTCGGCTGTGCCTTGTGTTCCGTTGAATGTCCAGGTAAAGGTGGCAAGAAAGCGTTGGTTATGACGGATGTCAATGAACAACTGCACGAAGCTCCTTTAGCCAACTATATTTACAAAGAAACTCGTTATAAATCTGAATTCTTCCCGACTGACAGTATCAAGGGTACTCAATTCTTGATGCCTTACTTCGAAGTTTCAGGAGCTTGCGCCGGATGCGGTGAAACTCCATACTATCGCTTGGTAAGCCAATTGTTTGGTCAGGATATGATGATTGCCAATGCGACCGGCTGTACTTCGATTTACTGCGGTTCGACTCCTTCGACTCCGTTTATAACCGATAAGAGTGGCAAGGGCGTAGCCTGGGCAAACTCCTTGTTTGAAGACAATGCTGAATACGGCTTTGGTATGAAAATCGCTCAAGAGTTCAAAGCGAAACGTTTGGTCGAGGTTATGAATGAAAATAAAGATTCGTTTGAGCCGGCACTGAAAGCCGTTGTAGAACAATACTTAGCCGTTAAGGGCGATCGTAATCAAGAAAAAGAAATCGCAGCGAAACTGGTTGAAGAACTTGAAAAATCAGAAGTTGCAGTTGCTAAAGAATTATTGGCTAATGCCCGTGACTTCGTTTCGAAATCCGTTTGGATCGTCGGAGGCGATGGTTGGGCATATGACATCGGTTATGGCGGATTGGATCATGTCATCGCTAACAACATGAATGTCAATATCATGGTTTTGGATACTGAAGTATACTCTAACACCGGTGGTCAATCTTCCAAAGCTTCTCAAGCAGCCTCAATCGCGAAGTTTACTGCCAGCGGTAAGCCGACAGGCAAAAAAGACTTAGGTATGATGGCAATGATGTACGGTCACGTATATGTTGCAAGTATTGCTATGGGCGCCAACCGTGTTCAAACCATCAAAGCATTCAAGGAAGCTGAAGCTTACGATGGACCTTCTGTGATCGTTGCTTACTCACCATGTATCGAACATGGTATCAGTGGCGGTTTATCCAACCATCAAATCACACAAAAACGTGCGGTTGAGTGCGGATACTGGACCTTGTACCGTTACAATCCAGAAGCAGAAAAGCCGTTAACAGTGGATTACACGAAACCGGACTTCACTAAGTTCCGTGACTTCGTGATGAATGAGACTCGTTTCAATCAATTACCAAACGCCAATCCGTTTGAAGCTGAAACTCTGCTTGAAAAAGCAGCATCTGATGCCGAAAAACGTTTCGGACGCTTGATGAAGTTAGCTAGAGACTAAGTTAAATCAAGACAGCCGCCATCCCGGCGGCTGTTTTTTTCTGTTATAATGGTAAATGTAGTGAGGATATTTCACAATCTTGAACTTAACCCGTGAATCTTTTATACTATGAAAGATAAGCATCAATAACACCGTGATACGATAGTTGTTGTATCCAACTGTATTATCATATATAATACAGTCGAGGAACTTGTAATGGAAAAAATATTCAAAAGCTACGCTTTCAATATATTGCTTATTCTGGTGTTTACGATCGCTGCTCTATATCTGACGATTCGCGATTTTGTTGACGAAATTTTACTAGCAATACAATCCATCCAACTGGGTTGGCTACTGATCGTTATATTGATGGCTGTAATCTACCATGTGCTCATTGGAATCATTTTGACTCAACTGACTCGCATGTCTAATCCGCAATATAAATATCGTCAGGGCATCGCTAATGCATATATCGCAGCATTCTTCCACGGGATCACTCCAAGTGCTTCCGGAGGTCAGTTTGCTCAGATATATGTATTCAATAAACAAAAAGTTGCACTAAGTGATGCGGCTAGCGTGTTATGGTTGGACTTCATTGTTTATCAAAGTACAATGGTAGTGACAGTATTTGTCCTAATGCTATTTCGCTTTAAATACTTCCTTGACAGTCACTCACCGCTTTTCATTTTTGTTGTTTTTGGTTTTATTATCAATGCCTCAATCATCTTTGGATTGTGGTCATTGGCGCGTTTACCACGTTTTCACCATTGGGTATCCACCCGCGGTATCGAAATCGGAATCAAATTGCGACTGATAAGAAACAAAGACAAATCAATTGCATTTATGGAACAACAAATTGATCGCTTTCAAATCGAAAAGGCCAGAATATCGACACACAAACCCTTAATCACAAAGATTGTGTGCTTGAATATCATTCGTTTAATGTTTTACTACTTTTTACCATTTGTAGTCATGAAGTCACTCAATATTTCCTTACTTGCAGGGTATAGCTTGTTGGATATTATGGCTCTATCAGCATTTGTGACGATGATCAATGCATTTATCCCTATTCCAGGCGCAAGCGGCGGGACAGAAGCAACATTTATCTTAATGTTTACAACCGTAGTCGGATACATTAACGCCTCAGCTACCATGATCATCTGGCGCTTAAGCAATTTTTATTTGATTATGATTATTGGTGGTATTGTATTTGTTTTGTTTAAGTTTATCAGTCGCAACAAATAGGAGGACTTACTTATGCGCATCGGAATGTTTGCTGATTCGTATCTACCCGACATTAACGGAGTCGTTACTTCAATCGTCACGCTAAAACGTGCCCTGGAAAATGATGGACACGTTGTTTTTGTCATTACTACCCATCCCTCATTGATTAGCACATCGTTTGAAGATCGGATTTTACGACTACCCGGTATCGAAATCAAGCAGATGTATGGATACGTAGCGACAGCTCCTCTGCACTTTAAAGCTTATAATATTGTCAAAGAAATGAAACTCGATATCATTCACGTCCATACTGAATTTGGAGCAGGGATATTCGGACATTTTTGCGGTAAGATGTTAAAACTTCCCATCGTATCTACCTACCACACGACCTACGAAGATTACACACATTACGTCAATGTGTTTAATTCCAAAACCGTCGATATTTTTGCCAAGAAAACCATCGAACGAATCAGTCGCTTGTATGGAGCCTCCTGTGAAGCTATCATCGCTCCATCACAGAAAACCAAAGACATGCTGCTGCGATACAATATTCAACGGTCCATTTTCATTGTTCCGACCGGACTTGATTTAGAACGCTTCGACCGCCATTTAAGCAATGAAGAGAAATTAAAAGAAATTCGCGCGATGGTTCATGCAAAAGAAGATGAGAAAATCATTTTATTCGTCGGACGTATTGCTAAAGAGAAGAGCATCGATTTTGTGATCGATGGATTCAGATACATCAAAGAAAAAGGGTTGCCCGTAAAATTTCTGATCGTAGGCGGTGGCCCGGAGATGGATTCCCTCGTTGAAAAAGTCAGATTATTGAAACTGCAGGATACCGTCGTATTCGTCGGTAAAAAACCGGCAGAACAGGTACCGGCCTTTTATCATGCAAGCGACGCCTTTGTTTCAGCATCTCTGACCGAAACACAAGGTATGACTTACATTGAAGCACTTGCCTCTCAATTGCCCGTATTTGCCCGTCCGGACGATGTGCTGATTGGCTTGATTGAAGAAGGCAAGACTGGCTACTTCTTCCGCTCACCACAAGAATTTGCTCAAAGAGTTGAGGAGTGGCTGATGGTTGATGAAGAAAGACAATTGCAGATGTGCTTGGATGCCCGCCAACAGGTCGAAGTTTATGATATGCGCAGCTTTTCCAAAGCGATATCTTCGGTCTACCAAATTGCAATCGATCGATATACCAATACATATCGCATTGAAAGTGTTATGATAAAAGATGAAATTGCAGAAATCAGTGCCAGCAACCGAACCGATAAATTTACGGTAATGATGCTAACCGATGTCTGCTTATCAAGGGAGTTGGTGAAAGGTAAGATGGTATCCGAGAAAACATGGGATGACTATCGTGATGATGAGAAAGTTGCGAAAGCCTATCAATCAGCCATTCGGAAACTGGCAGTCAAAGACCGTACCAAAAAAGAAATCTTTGATTTCTTAAATGAAAACACGGATTGTACGATCGTTCAAATCCAAGCAGTCATCGACCATCTGCGACAACGCGGATATATCGATGATTTGCGATATACGCACTCTATGGTCTTGAATTTGAGATCATTGTTGATAGGAAAAAACCGAATTATCAAGACACTCAAAGAAAAGGGTATTGAAGAATCATTGATTCAAGAAGCCTTCTTAGCTGATACTGAAGACAGTGAACTCAACTTGGCGACACGTTGGGCGGAGAAGATCCAACCGTCTATACGCGGTCGATCTCTGATTGCCAAGAAACAAAAAATCCGTCAGAAATTGCTATTGCAAGGATATGATTCATCAACAGCTGAGCAAGCCATGACATTTTTAAGTTTTGAAGATGAAATCGTTGCGGAAAAGCAGAATTTGTTTAAGGCAGCACTAAAAGCCGCAAACCGTTTGGGACGAAAGTTTACCAATCAAAAAGAATTACGCATGGCCATCAAAAAGGCTTTAGCGACACAAGGATTTAAGTTTAGCGATATTAATGAAGTTGTGGAAGAAATGGAGCTTGAAAATGAATCAAAAGACAGTAAGTAGTTGGGCAGAAGCCGAAAAAATTAATCAACCGTTGTTGATCACACAATCGACACGTGGAGTTACGACTGCCGGGGCACCGTATATGTCATTAGTGGTACAAGACAAAACCGGAAGTATGGAAGGTAAATTGTGGGATGTCAAGGATGAGCAGGTCGCATTGGCCGAACCTGGTAAGATCGTCACGATCGTAGGAGAAGTACTTAAGTACCGCAATTCTTTACAGCTGCGCATTCACAATGTCTTGCCAATCACCGGTGATTTTGATCCGACCGCCTTTGTCAATGTGTCAAAATTTTCCAAAGAATTCTTAAAAGAAAAGATTGATGCAGCTATTGAATCTATTCAAGATGACATCTATCAGGGTATTTCGAAGATGTGTATTGAAAGATATGAAAAAGAATTCTATGAGTATCCGGCTGCATCAAAAAATCATCATGATTTCTTGGGTGGATTAGCTACCCATGTAGTCGCGATGATCGATTTGGCGGATGAAGTATGCAAACGCTATGAAATTTTAAATCGTGACTTACTGATCGCCGGAATTTTGACTCATGACTTAGGTAAGATCATCGAGTTGTCCGGACCGGTTTTGACTGAATACACCATGCAAGGTAAATTATTGGGACATATCTCTATGATGCAATCCATCGTTTATGAGCTGGCATTGACTAAAAATTGGCAAGACAGTGATCAAATTACGTGTCTAAGACACATGATCTTATCACATCACGGTCAGTATGAATACGGTTCGCCGGTACTGCCCATGGTCGCGGAAGCCGAAGTGTTGCATCTGATTGACAATCTGGATGCACGATTGAATATGTTTGAGAAAATGTTTGAAGTAACGGAAGTCGGACAATTCTCTCAACGCATCTTCTCGTTGGAAAACCGCAGTTTCTATCGTACAAAATGAAAAAGGGTTTAAAACCCTTTTTTTTATGCCTTGTTGAACTTGAAAATCTGATAAGATTGGATAGACATACTGATCAGATTAGCAATGATCACCACCACCACCACATTACGTTGAACCATTATCCACAGATTATTAAGTTCACTACTGTTAGGCGCTATTTGAAAAGCCAATTGAGCATTAAATATGTTTCCGTTAAACAATACATAAGCAAAGAGAATAAGACTCACCAGATTCATACTCAACCGAATCCACATAGTGTTTTTTGTCTGATTTCGAATGGCCATCGCCAAACCATCGCTGATCCCATTAAGTGCGATAGCAATTGAAAGTAGTGGTAGCCACGTTGATGCATTTTGAATATTGAATATCGGAACAATTTCCCTTAGTACACCATTATCAAACATATACGCACCGAAGATTTCAAGATGGGTATTTAACAGAAGCAGCAGGATTACAGCGAATATAAACCCGACTAAACCTTCTATACGATCACTCTTATTGACACTGCGCTGCGACTTTGGCAAATCGTTTACACTCCAATCATCAACTTTAGGATCTATTAGACCCATATCTTTAACTGTTCCCGGTGTTTCATAGCGTTCAACCAAAGCAAAGATAACTGTTACCCATGCGATGGCTTGAATGACACCCATAAATGTGGAGCCCAGCCATTGAAGAATCGTATTGAATATGGATGCATCGGCTGAAAATAAGTACTGTGCGGTGAAAGCAATGGTAATTCCCAAGGCTACTGCACCGGATACGATTTTTGAAATCATCAGATAGGTAGGATAATAACGAGGTCCGATCAAGTACGCCTTTTTGTCTAAAAACTCATCAGCCAATAAGCGGGGATTACCCATCTTCGACAAAACTGACTGAACAGCATCTTTCTCACTTATGCCACCTAAGACTAATTCATCAACCATATCCAGAATGTTTGAGGTGAGTTCTTTTTTGATTTCCGATTGCGATTTTTGTGGCAAATATCGAATGACTTCCGATACGTAGATTGTAATTGGTTCCATGTTATTCCTCCCTGATCAGACATTGACTGATAATCTGATTTAATTGATTCCATTCTAATGTTAATTGTGTAAGTAATTCCTCACCCTGAGCATTGAGTTTATAATATCGACGCGGCCGATTTTCATAAATATCCCAACTACTTTCTAATAATCCTTGCTTCTCCAATCGCCGTAGAAGAGGGTAGAGGGTTCCGGCATCGATGTTCATTCCTTTGTTCTGGATTTTTTGAATCAACGAGTATCCATATTCTTGAGTATAAAGTTGGCTGAGTACGGTTAGGATTAATGTTCCTCTACGTAACTCCAATATCAAACTTTCTAATAATTCTTTGTTCTCTGCCATATCATCACCATCCTGTTGAATATACTATACTATGTGACACACACTATTGTCAATAAGATAATAATAAAAAAACCGGAACTTTCCGGTTATTTCATTAGAATTCTTTCAATTTTCTTCAAATCAGGTGCGGGATTTCCCCTAAACTTCAATATTAATCCACCATCTTCGGTAAACCTCGGGATAATATGCACATGGAAATGCATTACCGACTGTCCGGCAACAGGATTGGCATTGGTCAACACATTAACTCCTTTAGCATCAAGTTTCTGGACAATATCCTTACTCAACATTTGAGTGACAGAAAAAATCTTGCTTAACAATACAGGTGGGCAATCCAAGATGTTATCAACATGCTCCTTAGGCATGACTAATGTATGACCATCAGTCACCTGTGCTACATCTAAGAAGGCACAGACATCCTCATCTTCATATATGATGGAAGCAGGGATTTCCTTACTAATTATTTTACAAAAGACACACATAATGACACCTCCTTACAGATATTCTATCACAATCGTAAAAAAATCGAAATGTGCTTTTATTTTTATAGAATTAAGTTACAATATATAAAACATGATTGTGGAGGTATGGTAGTGGTAAAAAATAAAACGGTCAGCGAACGCGACATTTTTGAACACATTCGGCAAGCCGAATCTTTAGAGCGTACTTCCGTCAAAGATATGATGGAACATGCTCAAGAAGCTTATCAACTTTCACTTAAAGGCAGTTATCATCGTCTGATGTTACACAGTCAGTACTTAATAGGTAAGGCACACATGAGATTAGGTAATATGGAAGAGGCAAATCAGATTTTACTTGAGTCATTTAAGCTTGTCAAAAGCACTGGTGATCTTTCTTTGGAAGCTGAAATTTTGAATACTTTAGGAACGTCACACGTGTATTTGCGCTTTTATGACCTTTCATTTGCCTATTACCAACAAGCACTGATTACGGCTAGAAATATTGAAGACCGAATCCTTATAGCTAAGATCCTCAACAATATTGGCGAAATATATAATGAACTTGGCGATTTTAACCAAGCGTTGAAATACTACCAAGAAAGTCTGGGAAATTTTGGTGATCATAAGCTACGTGCAACACAGATTGTTAATATTGCGACGGTTTATCTCAAGCAAAATGAACTGGATCATGCGTTTGAAATGTTGTTGGAAGGCAGAAGAATCGCTGAAGAGAACAATGATTTGATGATGAAGTCGGTATCACTCAAACATCTTAGTTCGATTTCTCGAGTTAGGGGAAATTACGCTGATGCGACAGATTATCTTGATCGCAGCATTGCCATATACCGAGAAACAAACGAGATGTACCATATTGCTGAGGCTTATCTGGAGTTCTTTAATATTCATATGGACAAAAAAGAGTATGATTTAGCTCTTAAAGCCCTTCAAGATTCTCTCGCAATCGCTCAAGAAATTTCTTCATTACCCCTACAAGCCAATATATATCCGGCATTTGTCCGATTATTTGAGCAAACAGGTAGTCACGAAAAAGCGTTAGATTATGCCAAACGTAAATTTGCGGTTGATGAAGAAATAGAAGAAAATGCCAGAAAACTAAATTTACGTGGATTGCAAGTTCAATTAGAAGCAATGACATCTTTTCAGGAAAAGGAAACCTACCGACTGTTAAACGATCAGTTAGAGCGTAAAGCCAGCGAACTGACGGCCGCATATCACTCGTTGGAATTTATCAGTGAAATCGGCAGACAATTAACATCATCCACCGATTTAGAGTTTATTTATCAATTGATTTATAATGAAATACGTTCAATGATCAATATGAACGTCTTTAACATTGGGATATATAATGCTGAGTCTCAAACCATTGATTACCGGTTTATCATGGAAGATAATGAACGTATCACCGGTCGATCTGTTTTATTGAGTTCAACCACGAGCTTTGCGGTTTGGAGTTTTAAAAACCGAAAAAGTCTGCTAGTAAACTCTCGTCAAGAAGATACCTCACATATCGTATCAGAAATCCGCTCATCGTATGGACAAATGATGGAAGCTATTATGTTTGCTCCGTTATATTGGGAAGATAAGACACTTGGAGTTATCTCGGTTCAAAGTTGCACACCGAATGTTTTCTCCACTCAATCACTAAAAACGCTCGAAACATTAGCTTCTTATCTGTCCATATCCCTTATTAATATCAATCAAGCGATGGAACTAAAAGAAGAGATTAACAAACGGATGAAAGCACAGATGAAACTTCATGAGCTCAATATCGAACTTACGAATCTGTCCAAACAAGATCCGATGACCGGATTGGCCAACCGTAGGCACTTCGATGAATATTTGACGTTGATTTTCGAGAATGCCCGTCGTAGCGGGGTGCCTATATCAATGATGATGGTCGATGTCGATCATTTCAAACAAATCAACGATTACTACGGACATTTAACAGGTGATGAAATCGTAAGGCACTTTGCTAAGATCATACAATCATGTGTCAGCCGTTCAACAGACTTGGTTGCTCGATTTGGCGGTGATGAGTTTGCGATCATTCTCAATGACACTAATCTCTATGGCGCAAAACTTATCGCACAGAAAATCAGACAGGCTATATCTGATTCGGATGTCGGGTTGATTCCAAGAAAAAACCAAAGCAAGGTCACATTATCAATAGGTATATCATCAGGATACACCGGCCAATTTTCCTCATCTCTAGAGCTGGTTAAGAAAGCGGACGATGCTTTATATCGGGCCAAAAATACCGGTCGCGACAAAGTCTGTGTAGACAATGAATATGAATAAAAAAAACGGAGCGCGAGCTCCGTTTTCCATTAAGGTAAATATTGGCTGTAATCAGAAGTCAGGATATCGAATATGATCTTATCATAAACTTCGAATCCGCCTTCTTTAAACAGTTCGACAAACATCTTTTCAGCAACACTGCTTAATCCAACGAGTTCTTCGATCGCTTCTTCTTGATAACGCGTCGGCTGAGATTCAACGACTTGAACGATATAGAACAAGTTGGTCGTCGTATCTTTTAGAGGCTCGGCAGTCAATGTCGGTTGTAAAGCAGTTTTTAAGAACGTCGTAATAACTGCTGGGTATCCGGATTCAGAATGAACCAGTTTCAACTCGCCTTTATACGCAGTAGCAGATGAATACTTAGCCGCTACGGTTTCAAAGTTTCCGCCATCTTTAACTTCATTGATCACTGCTTTAGCATCCTCTTCCGTCTTGGTTTGAATCACGCGGATTTTACGAGGAAAATAAACCGTTGCCATGGATTCAAAATTCTCTGTCACATATTCTTTAACTAATGCTTCTTGCTGGGCAAAAGGAATCAAAGCTTTTTCAACATAATCAGCCTCATCCTTATAACCGAAACGCTTGATATAATCTGCAAACTCCTCACCGAAACTCTCTTTTATTTCTTCAAGACTTTCCGCAGCACTTGCGCGGATTGCATCGTTTACTTCGACCTTTTCATCCATGATGACTTGCTTAGCCATGGTGATTACCGTAGAAGCCGGATCTTGATTCATCATTAACTCAAATAATTGGCCACGGGTGACCGATTGATTGCCAACGGAAACAATTGCACCTTTAGCATCTGTAATCTTAGCAAAAGCATCGCCACAACCGGCTAAGGCAAGCGCTAGAACGCCGATAATCAGAAATTTTTTCATATTATTCAGCCTCCTCAATGCCCATAAAGTTTATCAAGCGAGCTTTGATATCATCATTACCCTTGAAATCAATATTCAACTTCTCAGCATTCTCCCAAATCATCTCAAATACAGCTTTCGGATAATAAGTGCTTAAAGCAGCATAGAATCCATCTTCTTTTTTCAATTCTGCAATGTCGGTAGAGTCAACGCGAATCAAGTGATAACCATAGGTAGTTCTTACCCACACACTTGTTTCACCGCTGCCAAGAGCTAGTGTCGCAGCTAAGAATTCCGGTACAAATTGTGTGTCAGCATCAACATATCCCAACAGACCACTATCCGGTTGAGAACCGGTGTCATCAGATAGACGTTTAGCAACATCTTCAAAAGATTCTCCACCAGCTAAAGCATTTTTAACTTCATCCCAACGAGTTTGTTCAACTTCTGTAGGTTTAGTAGGATCATCCATTTTTACCAAAATATGACGTCCAATACGCGGTTTTTTCGCAGTAACGAATTCCGGAAGGTATTTTTCCATATTGGTATCGAAATAAGCTTTTGTCATGGCTTCAACCATGGTTAAATGTAAGAAATATTCATCCAAATCATCGATCGACGAATAACCAACACCTTTAATGGCTTGTTGCAAGATAGCCTCATAATCAGTTTCGCCATAATAACTCTTAAAGTTTTCAATGGTCGACTCTGCTTGGATCTTGGCTTGCGAGATCATATCTTTATCAGCCGTAAACGATTGAGCTACCACAGCTCTTTCGAAAAGGGTGTATAAAGCAGAATTCCCCAAGTCATCAAATAAACGTTCATATAAATCATCTGCAGTTACATTTTCTCCGTTAATTTCAAAGACTACATCTTTTCCGCTAACATTTTTACCAGGCAAGAAACCTCTCGTCATATCATAGGCGAAATAAACGGTTGCTGCCATAAACAAAACACCGACCAAAACGATGAACCAGTGCTTTTTTATCGTATTGAGCATACGAAACCTCCTTTATTGAAATCTTTACTATTATAGTTTATTTTTGACTTCATTGCAATAAACGAAACTAGCTTGCAAGAAATTTGCATTAAGCTGCACAAACTTCATAAAATATATTGCATAAAATTGATTTTTCATGGAGATAGGGTGCGTCTGGGTAAGCACTCAAAAAGGATTGTGGTATAATAAGACTGCAATTTCTGATAACTATGATTGAAGAAATGGCATATTTTCTGTATGATGTACAAGGAAGGAATGATAAAAATGTCACAATTAAAAATTGAGAACCTTCATGTCGAAATTGAAGGAAAAGAAATATTAAGAGGGGTATCGCTTGAGGTTAATTCCCACGAGATTCATGCGATCATGGGACCCAATGGTAATGGTAAATCAACATTATTATCCGCGATCATGGGACATCCGAAATACGAGATTACCCAAGGAACAGTCACCTTTGACGGAGAAGATTTGCTTTCCAAAGGTGTAGACGAACGTGCCCGTGCCGGTTTGTTTTTAGGCATGCAATATCCTCAAGAAGTTTCTGGTGTTACAAACTCAGACTTCTTAAAAGCTGCACTGAACTCTCGTAGAGAAACACCGATTCCACTATTTAGCTTTATCCGGTTAATGGAAAAAGCCATTGGTGAGTTACAAATGAAATCTGATATGGCTCACCGTTATGTAAATGACGGATTTTCCGGTGGTGAAAAGAAGCGTAATGAAATATTGCAGATGATGCTATTACAACCGAAAATCGCCATGTTAGATGAAATCGACTCTGGTTTGGACGTAGATGCACTCAAAGTCGTGGCTAATGTTGTCAATGATATGGTCGCAAAGTCTGATGTCGGTATGATGATCGTCTCTCACTATGAACGCTTCTTTCATTTAATCATTCCAACACATACACACATATTAATTGACGGCCGCATCGTAATGAGTTCGGACGCATCTTTAGTCAACCGCATCGATACCGAGGGGTATGACTGGATTGCCAAGGAAACAGGGGTCAATATCATTAAAGAAGATACAGTTCGTCCGGTAGTCGGTAGCATTGGAGCTTGCGCTGCCAATGAACCGAGAGGACCTAAAAATGCGTGAGGTCACGCTCAATCTGACATCGCATCAATCGCTCACCGTAGCCAATGACGCACTGACATCTATTAACTATATGGTTGAAGGCGACAGTAATCTGACCATCATTGCACCAAAGCGGACCAAAGGAAGCATATTTTTAACCATCAACGGAAACGGCAATTTGAATTTGCGAGTGTCCATCGAGTCAGATTCCAATTGGTCAATGCTAATCATGAACCAATCAGATCTTCAACTGAATATCAATGAGTCTTTCAGTTTACAGCGCTATGCATCGTTACAATTGGCGATTGGTGAATTATCCTTAGGAACCCATGTCAAAAATAGTGTATATCATCTGTTAGAAGAGGGAGCCGTTCTTAATGTGCGCGGTGCCTCATTGATTCAATCAAAACTTACCGCAAGCTATTCGGCTTTGCATTACAAAGGAAACACATCCGCCCAAATAGATAACTATAGCATCGTATTAAAGGGCTGTGAATATACCTTGGACATCATCGGTAATATACATAAGGCTGCCAAAGGGGCTAAAACCCACCAAATCAGCCGCGTCATGAACTTCGATGAAAAACCAAAAACCTCGGTCAATCCGAAACTTATTATTGATGAAAACGATGTCGAAGCTTCCCATGCTGCGTCTGTCGGTCAACCGGATTTAAATCAAGTATACTATCTTCAATCCCGCGGTTTGTCGCGCAGTGAATCACTCAAACTTATTACCTTGGGATATTTACTACCGATTATCGAGGTCATTGACGATGAAAATATCAAAGAACGTCTTAGTTTAGAAATTACAAAGAAGGTGAGTGAGTCATGTTTGATGTAAGTAAGATCCGACAAGATTATCCCATGCTTAACGGTCGAATGATGCAAGGAAAACCTTTGATCTATTTTGATAATGCCGCTACGACGTTTAAGCCACAACCTGTCATCGATGCCGTAGTCAAATACTACACCGAACAAACCGCTAATGTGCATCGTGGAGACTATGATCTGTCTTATCAGATATCGGAAAGTTATGAAAGTGCCCGCGAAACCGTGGCTCGTTTCATCAACGCTCAACCCCGGGAAATCGTCTTTACCTCCGGAGCCAGTGCAGCCTTGAATTTGGTTGCGTATGGGTGGGGACAAAAACACCTGAAACCAGGGGATGTCATTCTATCGACCGAAGCTGAACATGCCAGTAACATTCTTCCTTGGTTTAAAGCGGCAGAAGTTACTCATGCGATTTTTGAATATATTCCCTTAGCCGAAAATGGCGAGTTGACTCTTGAAAATTTCAAGGCAGCAATGCACAGTAAAGTTAAAGTCGTTACGTTAGCTAATATTACCAATGTCTTGGGATATGTTGCTCCTATCAAGGAGATGGCAAAAATTGCCCATCAATACGGTGCCATCATTGTGGTAGATGGTGCACAAGGTGTACCTCATATCGCAACAGATGTCGAAGATTGGGATGTCGACTTTCTGGCATTCTCTGCCCACAAACTATGTGGGCCGACGGGTGTCGGAGCTCTTTTCGGAAAGTATGAACTACTTCAGATAACCGATCCTTTTATGTTGGGTGGGGGCAGTAATGCCCGCTTTGACATCTGCGGAAACATTCTTCTAAAGAATCCGCCGTATAAGTTTGAGGCCGGAACTCCGGCAATCGAATCTGTCTTGGGATTTAAGGCGGCTATCGAGTATGTATCTGCTATCGGAATGGAAAATATTACCAAGTATGAACACGAATTAAGAGCTTATCTGATGTCGCAAATCAAAGATATGAATCATATAACGATTTATAATCCGGATGCCGCAACTGGAATTATTACGTTCAATGTTAAAGATATTTTTGCTCAGGATGCCGCATCCTATATCAATTCGCAAGGCATCGCCGTGCGAGCCGGTAATCACTGTGCTAAAATTTTAATGGATATGTTACAGACGTCCGAAACCATTCGGGCCAGCCTATATTTTTACAACACCAAAGAAGAAATCGATCATTTCGTCAATGTCATCCGCGAGATTACCTTGGAGAAATGTGTGGATCTGTTCTTTTAGGAGGAATGACGATGGACTTTACCGACCCGATGCTTTTACGCCAAATCATTATGGACCACTATCAGTATCCCCGCAATAAACATGCCGGAAACCTTCAACACAACCATATGATCCATATGGCTTCGGAGTCGTGCATCGATGATATTAAAGTCTGGGCAACGATTGAAAACGAAAAAATCGCGGACATCTGCTTTGATGGGGTGGCGTGTACGATTTCGACGGCCTCGACCTCGATTTTGACGGAACTGTTGAAGGGGAAGAGTATCGAAGAGGCTAAAGTGCTGATTGATCGTTATTTTGAAATGATTGACCTTAAACCGGTCGATTTAGAACCCTTGGAAGAAGCAATCGCTTTTTATCAAGTTGGCAAGCAAGCCAACCGCATCAAATGTGCGACCATCGGCTGGAATGCAATGAAACAAATCATTGAAGAAAGTGAGGGTAAACATGACTGAGAACAATGTCAATATACCAAAAGATGAATATAAATACGGCTTTTCTGATAAAGACGTTAGTATATACAGAACTAAAAAAGGGATTAATCGATCAATCGTTGAAGAAATCTCGAAGCTCAAAGGTGAGCCGGAGTGGATGACGGAGTTTCGGTTGAAATCTTTTGAGAGTTTCAAATCCAAAGAAATGCCGACGTGGGGTGCCAACCTTTCACAAATCGATTTTGATGAGTATACCTACTACATCAAACCGAGTGAGCGCATGGAAAACCGTTGGGAAGATGTTCCGGAAACGATTAAGGATACTTTTGCTAAGTTGGGAATCCCTGAAGCCGAAGCGAAGTTTTTAGCCGGAGTTTCTACCCAGTATGAATCCGAAGTCGTTTATCACAATATGCTCAAAGAAGTTGAGGACAAAGGGGTTATATTTTTAGATACCGACAGCGGACTTCGTCAGTACCCGGATTTATTCAAAAAATACTTCGCATCGGTCGTCGGCTTTAATGACAATAAATTCGCAGCTCTGAACAGTGCGGTTTGGTCGGGCGGATCGTTTATCTACGTGCCCCCGGGAGTCAAACTGGACAAACCGTTACAATCGTACTTCCGCATCAATACGGAATCGATGGGACAATTTGAGCGCACACTCATCATCGTTGATGAAGGTGCGGATGTTCACTATGTCGAAGGCTGTACAGCGCCGATTTATGCGAAGGACTCTTTGCATGCTGCGGTCGTTGAGATCATCGTTCACAAAAATGCAAAATGTCGTTATTCAACCGTACAAAACTGGTCGAACAACGTGTTAAATTTAGTTACCAAACGTGCCAAAGTGATGAGTCACGGTGTGATGGAGTGGATCGATGGAAACATTGGTTCGGGAATTACCATGAAGTATCCGGCGTGTATATTGGCTGGTGAATATGCCCGAGGCATGACGATTTCTATCGCAGTTGCCGGTAAAGGTCAGATATTGGATGCCGGAGCAAAAATGATTCATGCCGCACCGAATACGTCGAGTACGATCATTTCCAAATCAATTGCCCGCAATGGCGGTTCGGTGAATTATCGCGGAATGATCAAACATAACGCCAATGCTTATGGGGCACGTTCGAAGATCGAATGTGATACCTTGTTGCTGGATGATATTTCGCGTAGCGATACACTGCCAACGAATATCGTCAATACTCATCTTTCTACCGTGGAACACGAAGCTTCCGTTTCGAAAATTTCGGAAGAACAATTGTTTTATCTAATGTCCCGCGGACTGACAGAAGAGCAGGCAGCTGAAACCATCATCTTAGGATTCCTAGAACCGTTTACCCGTGAACTTCCAATGGAATACGCGGTTGAACTTAATCAGCTATTGAGATTAGAAATGGAAGGCTCCATCGGTTGATGAAGGCGGCCATCCGAAAAGAAATGATAGAAAAAAGACAGGCTCTACCCCTGTCTTTACGCTTATTGATGGAAGAGCAAATTAAGGAACATGTATTGATGGTTATTGGTGGAGCTAAGCGCATCGGGATTTATTGTTCAACGCGACAAGAAGTGGATACGTACGGCTTGATGGAACATTGGTTTTGGGATAAAGATATCACGATTGCCACGCCAAGAGTAAACGGGAATGAGATGGACTTTTTCAAAATATCGTCATTTAAGGACTTAGCCATGGGAAGTTTTGATATTTTGGAACCACAAACCGAGGATAAGATCGATCCGGAAGATTTGGATGTTATCATCATCCCTATCGTAGCTTTTGATGATTATAAACATCGTATCGGCTATGGTAAAGGATATTATGATCGCTATCTAAAAAAAACCTTGGCCAGAAAAATCGGAATTGCTTTTGCATTTCAAGAAATCGATGAAATTTCGGTTGACGCATTCGATGTCGATTGTGATATAGTTATAACAGAAATAACCTTTATCGGCTGAATCGGGGTAAGATAATGAACGAAAAACGAATTTTCACGATTAATTTTGCGCTTTATCTGGTTGCTTTTATCAGTTTGGCCCTGGCCTTCACACAGTTAATTCCGTTTTTAATTTATGTCGGTTATGATCCGCTGCAACGAGGAATGATTCTATCAACGATTGCTTTTGTAGCGTTTTTCGGTCAGTTATGGAGTGGATACCTATGTGACCGATATCACACGGTTAAACGTTTCTTTGGGATTTTTTGGATACTATTTACGATATCCTCCGTATTAATGTACTACGTGACGGCTCAAGTTTTCTTCTTCCATTTTATTGCCGTATCGTTTGTCGGGGGTTTGTTTCGGGTAACCAATGGACTATTGGAAACTTGGACCATCGAGACAAGTCCGAAAGTTCGTAATAATTTCGGGATGATTCGTGCCTTTGGGGCGATTGGGTGGGCTATCGGTGCACCCTTGACCTCCTTTTTGGTAACATCCTTTGGCTATCAGTATCTTGGTTTGTTTATGGCGGTAGCCGCATTGATAACCTATGGAGTTGCCAGCACTTTACCGGATGCGACAAAAGCAAAAACGGATACCTCACTGCGTTTTAGTGATATCCGTCAATTGCTCTCTCATAAGCCCTATATATTACTCATGGTTATTTTCGTGTTGGTCAGTATTGTTATGACCGCGGATATGTATACGGTCATTGATAAAATTCTGTTCGTTGGCGGTACTAATGATGATGTTGCGTTTAAATGGTCATTTCAGGCAGTGATGGAATTGCCTTTGTTTTTCTTGGGTGGTTGGATGCTTCTGAAACTAGGAAGCAAGAAAATTCTGATCTTCTCCATAATCTTTTATATCATCCGGTTCGTCTTATATTCTCTCGTACAGACACCATTTCTGTTGATTGCGGTCTCAGGTATGCAGATGTTAACATTTCCTTTATATATGATTGCTCAAAAAGTATTAATCGATGATGAAACACCGATACATTTGAAGTCGACCGGTCAGATGTTGGGTATGGCATTGTTCAACGGAGTTCCAACCTTTATAACACCACTGTTGGCCGGAATTTTGGTTAACAGTCTAGGATATGACATGACACTGATGATATTTGCGATATCTCTGGTGATACCGCTGGGGCTCTCCATTGTCTATCGCCCAAGAATTAAAGTTACGTAAACGCGGGATCAATCGAACCCGCGTTTTTCTATTTGTTCTTCAGTGTGTAGACTGTTCCTTTTTTTATAAAGTTTCCATTGGTTGTTGTGCTTTCGAAAATCAGAGAATTACCATCAATCAAAAATGTGTAAGATGAATTATCACCGAGATCTAAAATAAGTCTGCTATTTTCAATTGTGTACTTGCCACTGGGCCGATAAGAGACATTAAGGGCTAGATTAAATTCATATGTATTTCCTTCATTGATATCAATCCATGACCAATCTTCTGTCTCAGTGTTCTCCATAAAATAACGACCGGTCTTTATAGAAGATGAAGAGCAGGATGAAAGTAGCATTGAACATAATATAATGAAGATTATTGAACTTTTCTTCATAATTCCCTCGCTTTTTTCATCATTATTTTACCACTTTCTGATTGTATTGAGAGATAATTTTATGTAACAAATGAAACAATGAAAACTATCATGAGAAAATTTGAACATTGATTGAAATATCAGAACAATTATCCTATAATCTGATTATGGTTAGCATATAACCACTCTGGGGAAAGGAGATCGTTTATGAAAAGAAGTATAGGTAGTCTTCTTCTGGGCAAATGGGATACACCTACCGTCGTAGCTGTTGCCATTGGTGCCGCATTGTTTGGGGTCTTAATGAATTATGGTTCCATTACGGTATTCACCAATACCAAATTGACGACCGCAATGTTAGTTCCGGTTATCGTTGGTGGATTATTTGGCGCATTACCAGCCGCAGTCGCATGTTTCTTCGGAAACGTTTTTGCGGATTTACTAGGTGGTTGGGGATATTGGTTTGACTGGTCGACCGGCAATGCTGTTTTGGGCTTTTTAGTCGGTACATTACCGGTATACGGCGCAAACATTAAAGAAGGTGTCTTTAATGCGAAACATGCCGTGTTTTTTGCTGTTATCGCCATTTTGGCTAATATGATCGCTTTTGGTGTTGTTACACCAATTATGACCGTATTGTTATATGGTGGTGAACTGAAGATCACCTTTATGCAATCGTTTGTTGCTTCTTTAAGTAATATCTCCGTGCTCATTTTAGCGGGTATTCCACTGTTATATGCTTTAGCTAAACGCTATGCTAAAGGCACAAATCTGAGCAGAGAATAATGAAACAACCATTGATAGAGTTTAAAGATTTCACTTTTCGTTACAAATCACAAACGGAAGCGACTTTACACGATATCAATCTGACAATTTATGAGCATCAGAAAGTTCTGATTCTCGGTGCCTCAGGCAGCGGGAAATCGACTCTGGCGCATTGCATCAATGGTCTTATCCCTTTCTCTTTTGAAGGGGAAATCAAGGGCAGTTGTCGAGTTGCTGGCATTGAGACGATCAATGCCAGCATTTTTGATTTAAGCAAGCAAGTCGGAACGGTCTTGCAAGACTCAGATGCCCAATTTGTCGGATTAAGTGTCGGTGAAGATATTGCCTTTTCCCTTGAAAATGAAAACGTCTTACGTAAAGATATGTTAACGAAAGTATTGGATGCCGCAACCGTGGTTGGAATGCAAGATTTTTT
>CAKMJZ010000063.1 GCA_927435855.1 uncultured Erysipelotrichaceae bacterium | reverse complement strand
ACATGATTACCGGTGCTGCTCAAATGGACGGCGCTATCTTGGTTGTTGCTGCTACGGATGGACCGATGCCGCAAACCCGCGAACACATCTTGTTGGGCCGCCAAGTAGGTATCCCTCATATGGTCGTGTTCTTGAACAAATGCGATATGGTCGATGACGAAGAATTAATCGACTTAGTCGAAATGGAAGTTCGTGAATTATTATCAGCTTACGGATTCGACGGCGACAACGCTCCGGTTATCCGTGGTTCTGCTCTTAAAGGTGGCGAAGGCGATCCAAATTGGGAACCGAAATTGGGCGAATTAATGGATGCAGTTGATTCATACATTCCTGATCCGACTCGCGAAACAGACAAACCGTTCTTAATGTCGGTTGAAGATGTATTTACGATTTCTGGTCGTGGTACGGTTGCTACCGGTCGTGTTGAACGCGGTTCATTAAAATTAGGTGAAGAAGTTGAAATCGTTGGTATTCGTCCGACGAAGAAAACTGTTGTTACCGGTATCGAAATGTTCCACAAACTATTAGACAGCGCACAAGCTGGCGATAACATCGGCGCATTGTTGCGTGGTGTTAACCGTGATGAAGTTGAACGTGGTCAAGTATTGGCTAAAGTCAACTCCGTTAAACCGCACACCCTCTTTAAAGCTCAAGTTTATGTCTTGAGCAAAGAAGAAGGTGGACGTCATACTCCGTTTGTATCGAACTACCGTCCTCAATTCTATTTCCGTACGACTGACGTAACAGGTGTTATTCAGTTGCCGGAAGGCGTTGAAATGGTCATGCCGGGCGACAACATCGAAATGATCGTTGAATTGATCAATCCGATCGCTGTTGAACAAGGCACAAAGTTCTCCATCCGTGAAGGTGGACGTACTGTAGGCGCTGGTAACGTAACCGAAATCATTCGTTAATTTAAACAAAAACTCAAAAAGCCGGGTAACCGGCTTTTGTTGTATAGAGAATCAATGTTAAACTTAGGTTTTCTTAATAAGGATAAGAGTTGCGAGAACACCGATAAATGCACTTGTCCCCATTTTGCCACCCAAGCCTAAGAAATAGGTTGAACTCGCAAGAATTATAATCGCAGTAATCAAACCCGCAATCGCAAAATATAGCGGGTTTTTCAATACCTTGATCTGACTCATTCCCGCAAATGAAGCGGCGAAAATAGTTCCGGCAAACAATCCGCTATAAAAACCAAAAGCTAGTGACAGAATATATCCCAAAATTCCGACTACGGATGAGCCAATAACGACTGAACCTTTGAAATATCGGTGTGCTAACTGAGAAGTTGCTACTGACGCCAAGGCAGAAAATAGTAAAGTAATAGCTACAAACCAAATGGGAAGGGATGTGTTGATCATAGCAATGTCAAAATTCCAAACATCCACACCTGAAAATAAAGCAACAAACACAGTTCCGATAAACGCAGAAGAACCCAGTTTGCCACCAATTCCTACAAATACGTTTTTACCCATAAGATAAGCGACTGCCGCAATCAAAGATGCAAACACTACCCCGCCAGCCGTAAAGAAGATGACTGAAGACATTCCGACAAATGAACCGGTAAAAATTTCGATTTCATATCGCTTGAATACCCATGACCCCGCAATACCAATGAGTGAAGACGCTAGAACCGCTGACATACCGGCTTTAGCGAGATAGAAGGTAGCTATTGCGCCAAGGACTACAAACAGAATAGATTTGGGATATTCTTTCCATTCAACACCAAATGCCTGAATAGATATCTGCCTGTATGTTGAAAACACTACGGATATTGATAATATAATAAAAAATATCGATATCCATAGGGTGTCTGATTGATACGACCCAAACAATAGAGACAATAGAAAAACAAAAACCAAGAGTACAAAAGCTATAGACGAATTAATTTTGGACATAAAGAACCTCTCAATCCAAGACATAAAAAAGCGGCAATGCCGTTTTGTTTACTTTAAAAGAAAATCAGGAATCAGACAAGGGATGATTTCAATTGTCTCCCAAACATTACCAAAAACATAAGGTTCGCTTTTCAACAGTTCTTCTACCTCTTCTTTAGTGTCGACTGTAAAAAAGGATGCGGATCCATTAAGCAAATTCTCTTTACTCAACAATCCGGCAGCTACATACAACTTACCTTCACAACTTAATCTACGCAGATTTTCCAAGTGAGCACTGCGATGCTCCATGCGCCGTTCAAATCCATCCGCATAATCTTTTCCAATAACTAAAAATGGCATCTTGACCTCTTTCTATTGTATGGTTTGAGTCAGACTCAACACCTTGTTGAACTCAATGGACATCAATCGGATATTATCGCTAATACGATTATCAGATGAATCCCAAACATTTAACATCGTAAATGTCGTTTTCTTCCTGTGAGTAAAGTCGATTGAACGAAGTACATCGATGATACCTTGCAATGTCTTGACGTCCATATCGCTGACATCAACATTATTTTCAATATGTATATAGTTGCTATCATATGCGAGATGCATAATTATTTTCAAACTTTTAATAATTTCGTAGATAATGTGAAGATTCTTCTTTTCCTTAAGGTTGAAGGGCAGCCATGTCTCTTTCATCATCGTTTCAACATTTGACTTGACCATTTCAATATCACTGAATACCAAGGCTAATATGGAGTTGTTGGTATTATGATTGGAGATGGATGAAGACAATTCTTCAAGTGTTTTTTCCAATCCGATCAGACTTTGGATTTTAGCAAATTCTAGTCGGCGTCTTCCGATTTGTCTGTAATAGAGAAATGAAAATAGATAATTGAATGTTATAGCGATTAACACACCAAGGCCTAACGCGGCGATTCGTAATTGAAATGTCAGTATCACACTTGGATTACCAGCGAGATCACGCTGGATAAACTGTGTCATATATATACTGGTAAAAATAGCGACAGGGGAAACCATCCGATAATCAATTTTTAAAGCAATGTACAAAGTGAGCCCCATCCCGATAGCCACGGTAAACACTGTGACATCATATCCCATAAGATATACAAGCAGTCCAGTCGTCATTGCACCAAGGGTGGAGGCGAGCATCTGATTGATTCCGCCTTTGACTCCGGAAACGTTGATAGCTTCTAAGTTATACATAACCCCAAGCATTACGGATATCATATCCATTCGGGTAATAGAAAAAGCATGTCCTAAGATAAAACCAGCGCTAATAGCGCACATGGCTTTGATTATGTAAAGACGGGAGTCAAGCAAGATTGCTTCCTTTTTTAATCCAAAGACGCTGTATAGATTACTCATAAAATCACCTTTCTCTATTATTATAACCGAAGTACGTTAGAGTGGCATACGTTTTGTTTTTGATTGATTTTGTGGTATATTGATTTCGGTGATTTCATGAAAAACGTTAAAGTAATTGCTTTTGATATGGACAACACCCTGATTGATCGTCAGGGTGCTCTTCTGCGTTGTGTTAAAGATATGATTAATGAGGATACCAAGGATAAGATTGATGATCAATCCTATTCTCAATTTATGGAACGGTTTCTCATTCTAGATAATAATGGAATGGGAGATAAAGAGATTCTTTTTAACTATTATATAGAGTATTTCCATTTGAATTTGACGTGGCATACGATTATGGATCGTTGGGTCGATCGGTTGGCCGGGTATATGCGACTGATGGAAGACACGATTGAAGTTTTGGATCAACTGTCAAAGAAGTATCGTATGGCAATATTGACTAATGGGGATTCAGTGTCTCAGCGGGGAAAACTCAATACATTTCCTCATTTGGATTGGTTTGAAATCGTGATGGTTGCCGGGGATTATCCGTGGGCGAAGCCGGAT
The DNA here is from genome assembly GCA_927435855.1 of uncultured Erysipelotrichaceae bacterium. Classification (GTDB taxonomy): domain Bacteria; phylum Bacillota_I; class Bacilli_A; order Erysipelotrichales; family Erysipelotrichaceae; genus UBA2227. The sequence goes on along the minus strand of CAKMJZ010000063.1, from coordinate 11,109 downwards.
GTACGCATTTTTAAATTGTTATGTAAGAAGTTAAAGGTTATGCCTTATGAAGTAGTTTTTGTTGGGGATACGATCGTTTCGGACATCATTGGTGCGAAAAACGCGGGGATGAAGACGGTGTGGGTTCAAGGTAATGAGGAATTAAATTCAGATCTTCCGGATATCCGGTTGTATCGATTAAGTGAACTATTAAGCGTCTTTTGACGCTTCTGTTTTGAGCGTGAATGCTTATAGTAGATTCAAAAAATAGTAAGCTGGCTTCATTCTTTTGCAAGGGCACACTTTGTGTGAAATCGGAGTATAGTGAGAAATTTGAGATAATGATAGATTCTAAACGTACTGAAATAAATCAAATACTGCCGCTTCTTAGACTTGAGTCTGATTGTGTTTCATGAAAAGTTTTTAGACAATTAATATAGTATTTAGCTTATTTAAGGTTGTTTGATTAAAAACCTACTAAATGCTCCATTTTGTGCGATGTTTGACAAAAAATAGATGCAAGATTGATTGAGAATCAGGTTAATCACTTTTACTTCTTCCTAGGAAAATGATTAATTAATATTCCTTTAGGGAAGAATTTCTTAAGCTGCTTATTCATTTGTTCGATATTTATTTTTTTTGCATGATTCAACGAGTCACAGTAAAACAAGTGAGTTCGTTTGGTCATTGTTAAGTAAAAAGTCTACAATTGACTAAGCTGAGAGAAACAAGAGTCTTTATCCGTCAAGACTTAGGAGATCATTATTGAACATATTAGTGGTGGGATGCGTCTCTAACTGGTCATGATGATAAATGAAAGCAAGAAAGTAAATAGATGTTCGAACAAACCAAACAATTCGCTTATCTTCTATGTTCTCCTACTGCTTAATTCTCCTCTTTTTTTTGTAGGAAACACTTCAAAATATCACTATTGTTTATCAGAGCATCCACAAATTTCTTTCAAAGTACTGAATTAACTTTCCAACTTAATAAATATACATTTACAGATTATTACATCTTCAAGTTAAAATATAGATATGATATTATCAGTTATAGAAATAGGAACTCTTCCTTTTTGTGTTCTGTAGTTAATTATATTTTTTCAAACAACATCCTATGTCCTTTTGTATTTATTGTCCCTGCGTTTATGATGAAATTTGATGTAATTGATGAGTCAGTCAAGGCGTTATTATATTTTATGAAATTGGAGGAAAAAGTTATGAACGAATTGAATTTTTATCAAATCATCCAACAGTTCGAAAATGCTCGTGACCATTTGGGTAGCCAACTGAACATGAGATATTTATTGATCAAAGATAGAGATACAGTTTATGAACATGCTTTTAATGATTATAATGGATTGTGTGATGTCAGAAGCATTAGCAAGACAGTTTTGGCATTGACAACAGGAATCATCATAGAAAAATCACAAAAAGGGGAGTATGCTCCATTTGATGAGGAAACCTTTGTTTTTCCATTGTTAAAGGATAGTGTTAAAATCACAAATTTACAGAATTTAGAATATTTGAATCAGATAAAAATCAAACATTGCATGACTCATAGTATTGGATTTCGCGATGTTTTGATGATGCGTGATGATATCCGTTATATTGACCCCGATACCTATTTGGATATGATCTTTAATCATCCAATTATCCAAAAACCAGGCGAAAGTTATCTTTATTCAAATGCCGGATTTTATGTCTTATCAGCATTATTGCAACACATAATTAAAGAAGATTTGATCCAGTTCATACAAAGAGAATTATTCAATCCACTTCATATTACGGATTTTAAGTGGGAGAAATATGGCAAATACTGTGCAGGAGCTACCAAGTTATGGTTAAGAGCCAATGATTTACTACATATTGGAGAGTTGATCTTAACAAAAGGAAAAGTTAAGGACAAACATATCATTTCAACTTCTTGGATAGAGAAAATGCTTACATGTTATTATCTAACACCTGAACACGATTTAAGTCATAGAGTCTTTCGTCAATATGGTTACGGATATGGTGTCTGGCTGACCGATACAGATATATCATTTGGTTATGGCACAGATGGTCAAACGTTGGTAATGGTGCCAAGTAAGCAAATGATCATTGTAACAATGGCAGAACAGCAAAACGTGACTCCCATAAATCGAATCGTCGATCAAATTATCAAAGAAGCATGAATGCAAAAACATTTAAATCAAATTTTGAAATTTCCCGATAACATGTTCATAAAAAAGTGTATGGCCTCCATATCTTCTCGTCAGAACATATGTGTCAATCATAATAAACATCATATATATATTCAATATTTCTTAAATAATCATTTTGTCATGGGTCGTCCAAGGCATCAATGTTTTTTAGAATTATTCATAATCGCTTTTCATTCATAGGATGTAGTTATCTTTTATTCGATAACACGTGTTTCGTCTCTTCAAATGTTCCTAGTGTTATAGTTTTTGAAAGACTCCGCTTTCGTGATCATTCTTTCTGGCTTTTCCAGTAATACTTATTTGATCTTCTCATCTGAAACAAGATTTTTTTGTGTTTTCTTCGTCCTTTACTGAAGTATAATAGTTCATTTATGGTTAAATAAAGGACCAATCTATGTATAGGTCAAGTTATCATATTAAGTGGTACAATACAGCTAAATCATCCGGTAGGAATACCACCATGATTACGCATCTATAAGATTGTCTTTAACAAATAAATTAAACGATCATACAAAATCCAGCAATATAACTAAATACTTCTCCTATATATTCCATAACGATAAATTACGAAGCGATAATTTTCTATATTTCGTCATGTTAGACAGATAAAAAATAATTAAATTCACCTTATTCCGCTAATAAGTAATATCGGACTCAATAAAATAATCGTTTTTAGTAAGATGTTTTGTATTTAAAAGTCTTTTTTGCATGTAGACATCAATAATTACCAAATAAATAGTTAATCAACTCCATTGACATTTTTTTATAATCATCAGAAAATCCTTCAACAGCGACAACAAATGATTCGCCGTCATAGTCAATATTTTGAAGTGTGTTCTCTAATATTTCGATAAAATCGGGGTTAAGCGAGCCAGAAATAAGTTTTGTATTTTTTACTGTTCCTTGAATAACTTTGAAAAATGCTTGAACTTCTCCCCATGAGAACATGTGATGTAATTGAGCGTCAAATTCGAAGATCGCATTCCTTTGCCATTCTTCACTTCGATATTTCTCAATCATTACTTGACAATATTTGAGACTCATATCAATCGGAATAAGTTTTGTCTGATATACATTCTCAAAACTTTGTTTTAATTGTTGTTTAAGATCATTCAAGGTCAAGGTTGGATTGAAATCAATCAAATTTGCTACACGTTTACGGTTTGATTCTACACCTTTTGATTTCATTTCGATGGTTGACACATTCAGATATTTTGACAAATCACTCAAATTAACATCATACAGAAGCGTCCCATGATGAAGATGATGAGTCGTTTTTTTTTCAAAAGCGTTACCACTTACTTTCGCACCATCGACTTCAATATCATTACGACCAACAAACTCTGCTTTTATGTCAAATTTCTGCAATGTGTCTATTATGACTTCCAATTGACGATGAACATTATAAATCTCATTGGGGAGAATAAAAGTATAGTTGAGATTACCCAAATCATGATAAACTGCTCCACCACCTGATGAACGTCTTGCGAGTTTTCCATTGCTTTTGATTAGTTGTTTTACTTTACATTCCTTATAAGCATTCTGATTTCTACCAATAACGACAGTATGCTGATTTTGCCACAAGTAAAACAAACTTTCATCAGGTTTTAATTGATCGAAAATCCATTCTTCATATCCAAGATTGATATATGGGTTTGTGTGGTTTGATTCAACTAAGTAATATTTCATGTCTTATCTCCTTAATGGAATTATATATTATGGGTATCTTTTTAACAATGCACAGAAGTCGCATGACATTATTATATTAACTGACTTGTATCAAACATATACATGCAATTAAGTACCAAATTTTTTCTGTCAAGACTCATAGATGCACTATTTCAATTCTAATAAGAGTTTGATTCTAACTGGTTTTATGGAGAATTTTGAATATCAGCATTAAGGTGTTTGTAGTGCCTAAGAACGCCAATGAATGATTGTTCTAACTACGAATCCTCCGTCGTTTTGTGGTCGAGAAAATAGACTCAAGGGTAACTATCACTTGATTTTTGATTGACTTTTAATATGATTCATTCTATCATGTATATACAGGAATAGTTTACATTTTTACAGAAATTCAAACACACAGTAAAAATTTATAGCTAATGCATTTACAAAAAAGAAGAAAGGAGCGTATGATCATGCGAATCGAGATTCCTTGCATCATACAAAGATAAGATGAAAAAAAATAAGGAACTGGAAGCAATAAAGAAGGAGTTTACTGCTTACAAAGAAATGTATGTTCCAGATGGATTAACAACAGAAGAGCAACTGAAGATGTACAGTACCATGGTACTCATCCGAAAATTTGAAGAATCCGTCAAACCTTTATGGATGGCCAATAAGGTTCATGGCTATTATCATCCATACATTACGCTGGAAGCTATTGGTGTGGGAATTATTTCACATCTTCGATTGGCAGATTATATCGGTTCGACTCACAGAGGTCATGGACATGTCATTGCCAAAGGCGGAGATGTCAACCGGATGATGGCTGAGTTATTTGGTAAGGACGAAGGTTATAATCGTGGTCGTGGTGGATCGATGCATATTGCTGACATGAGTGTTGGGATGCTTGGGGCGACCGGAATTGTAGGTGCTGCCGTTGCACCAGCGGTTGGAAGTGCATTAAGAAGTTGGATAAAAAGAACAGATGATGTAACTGTGGTTTTTTTCGGGGATGGCGGAGCTAATGCTGGTTCTATTTCAGAATCAATGAATATGGCGGCAGCATGGAAACTGCCAGTTGTTTTCGTTTGCGAAAACAATCAATGGGCAATAGCAACCGATATCGCCCGGGTTACCGGTGAGCACGATCTTTATAAGCGTGGAATTGGGTTTGGTATTCCGAGTTACCAAGTTGATGGTTTCAATATTTATGACATGTGGGAAACATCCAAAAAGGCAATTGAGAGAGCCCGTGCTGGAGAAGGGCCAACCTTTATCGAGGCAAAAACATTACGCCTTTTAGGGCATCATGCGACCGATGATAACTGGTATCGTGATATGACAGTCGTTGAGAAATACTGGCAAATTGAACCAATTAAACGAATGGCTGATTTCATGTTGGAGAATGACATCATAACAGAAGAACAATTAAGGAAAATTGAAGAAGAAGCAATCAAAAAAGTTGAAGCTGCAATTGAATATGCCGACACACAATGTTCAGAACCAAGTTTGGATTCATTCTATGATTTTGTCTACACAGACGGTGAAATCATTGAGTAGATTATTCATTGCGAACAATAGAGAAGCAGGAGAAAAAAAATGGCAATAATTACACTAAGAGAGTCGATTACTCAGGCTATGAGAGAAGAATTAGCACGTGATGAGAATGTATTCATCATGGGTTGTGATGTCGGTTTGCGAGGCAATCCCTTTGGCATTACAAAGGGGTTGATGAAAGAATTTGGAGAGAGACGTGTTATAGACACGCCTATTTCAGAAGCGGCATTTACCGGACTTGGTGTTGGAGCAGCGATTGTAGGTATGCGTCCGTTGGTAGAAATCTTATATGCTGATTTTTTGACATTAGCAATGGATAACATTGTTAATACGGCAGCAAAAACAAGTTATATGTTTGGAGGACAAGCAAACGTTCCAATTGTTATACGTGCACCATTTGGAGTAGGTGGTGGTGTTGCTGCTCAACATTCTCAAAACAATGAAAACTGGTTTGTGCATGTACCAGGGCTCAAGGTCATTACACCATCCACCCCATATGACATGAAGGGTATGCTGAAGTCTGCAATCAGAGATAATTCACCAGTCATTTGTTTTGAACACAAACGCAATTACTCAATAAAGGGTGAAGTGCCTGAAGGAGAATACACAATACCGCTTGGAAAAGCAGCTATTCGTCGTGAAGGTAAAGATGTAACAATCGTTACATATTCATACATGACTTATGTTTCTGAAGAAGCAGCAAAAGAACTAGAAAAAGAAGGAATCAGTATTGAAATCATCGATTTGAGATCTCTATTACCATTAGACTATGATACTGTGATGGCATCGATAGCAAAAACAAATCGCGTAGTTGTCGTAACTGAAGCACCGTTACGAGGTTCAATTGCAGGTGAGATCGTCGGGGAAATTGTTACTCGTGGATTTGACCTCTTGGATGCCCCACCACAACGGGTTGGAAGCAAGAACACACCGATCCCTTATAATGAGAATTTGGAAAGATTATGCACCCCTAAAAAAGAAGATATTATTGCAGCAGTTCGTAAAACACTAGAATAAGGAGAATTGATAATGGCAAAAATCTTAAGTATGCCGAAAATTGGTGTAAACATGACAGATGGTACGGTTACAGAATGGTATGTAAAAGAAGGTGGCCAAGTCACGTTTGGTGAAATTGCATTGGCTGCTGAAACAGATAAGGATGTTCAAGATATTCCAGCCGATCAAACCGGAACCGTATTAAAAATCCTAGCTCAGATTGGTGATAACGTTGAATGTCACAATCCACTTGCCATCGTTGGTGAACCTGGTGAAAACTTCGATCAGTTGCTTGCAGAATTATCTGGAACGAAGCAATCTGAAATAGAACAAAAAGTCAAAAAAATTGAAACACTTGAAGAGAAATTCAACACTGCAAAACAAACAGAAGGACGTATCCTGATATCCCCTTTAGCTAAGAAGATGGCATCTGAGAAAGGCATTAACCTTGCTGATGTTGAATACAAAGGGGTAAGGATTACAAAAGCAGATATTATATCCTATAATGAGAAACCAAAAACCACTCAGACAATAGTTCCGCAATCATTAACAGAGATTTCATACGTAGGTAAAACTCAAGCAGTTCCTTACAAAGGCATTCGCAAAAAAATAGGGGATCGTTTAACGGAAAGCGTCTTGACTAAACCATGGGCAGCAATAACAGTTGCCGTTGACATGACAAATGTAATCAGTTGGAGAAGTAAAATCAATTCGATATCAGAGGAAAAGGTTGGATTCAATGTTCTGTTTGCAAAAGCGACAGCTCGAGCATTGCAAGTGTTCCCAAACATGAACTCTTTGCTAGCAGGGGACGGAACTGAGATTATTGTAAGTCAAGACGTCAATATTGGCATTGCTGTCAATACTGATCGCGGATTGATGGTACCGGTTTTAAAACAGGTACAACGAAAAGGAATTAAAGAACTATCTGAAGAGTTCACAAAGGTTTCTGAACGGACTATAGGACAAACGAATTTGCCAGGTGATCTTTCGGGAGGAACTTTTACAATCAGTAATTTGGGTAATCGTGGAGTCACCAGTTTCAGAGCAGTAATTAATCCGCCCGAGTGCGCGATTCTTGCTGTTGCAACAACCATTAAAACGCCAGTTGTCATAAATGATGAAATTGTTATACGTCCGATGTTAAACATAACATTGAGTTTTGATCATCGAATTGTAGATGGTGATTATGCTGCACAGTTTATCGCTTATCTAGGCAAACTTTTAGAAGATCCGATGATGATACTTCTATAGTATCAAAATATAGAATAACGGATAGATGACAGATCGGGAGATGATTATGAAAAAATTTGATTTAATAGTTGTTGGAGGAGGCCCGGGGGGCTATGTTGCTGCTATTTACGCATCGCAGCAAGGTTTAAAAACAGCATTGGTTGAAAAGGCTGATCTTGGAGGGGTTTGTTTGAATTGGGGTTGCATTCCAACGAAAGCATTGATAGCTAATTCAGAAATTTTACGAGCTATTAAAAATGCCTCAGCATTTGGAATTTCACTAGATCAAACATCAGTCAAACCGGACTATGCATCTGCACAAAAAAGAAGTCGCGAAGTTAGTTCACACTTAATAAAAGGTGTTACTGGATTGTTGAAAAAAAACAATGTAACAATGTTTAACGGGGAAGCCACCTTAACTTCGTCATCGACAGTTAAAATTTTATCGACTAATCAAACAATCACTGCAACTAGTGTGATTTTGGCAACAGGTGCACATCCTTTTAAATTACCAAATATTGATTACACGAATCCGAATATTATGACATCTCGTGATGCACTTGAATTGACGGATCTCAAACCTAATGAAAAGGTCATCATAATTGGTGCGGGTGCAATTGGTATGGAGTTTGCAAGTATTTGGGAAACGTATGGAGCAGAGGTCACGATTATCGAAATGCTACCGCATTTGTTGCCAAATGAAGATGATGATATCAGTAAAGAGATAGAACTTGCATACAAAAAACGTAAAATACATTTTAAAACTAACACAAAAGTAACAGAAGTTACTGGAAGTGAGAACAATCTAAATATTACAATCGACTCAGCAGGCAGGAGCGAAATATTGTCTTGTTCAAAACTTCTCGTTTCGGCAGGAGTTCGACCAAACACAAACAATCTTGGATTGGATCTGGTTGGGGTCAAGTTGAATGAAAAAGGTTGGATAGAAGTCAACGAAAACTTCCAGACCACTTGTCCAAACATCTATGCTGTCGGTGATGTCAATGGGAAAATGGCTTTAGCACACGTAGCATCTGCTCACTCAATGGTTGCTGTCGATGCAATATTGGGTCGTAACCTGAAGCAGATTAACCACGTAAACATGCCGCGCTGTACTTACTCATATCCTGAAGTAGCTAGTGTTGGAGTGACTGAGAAACAAGCGAAGGATCTAGGATTTGATGTTAAAATTGGAGTTTTTCCTTTATTGGCGAATGGGAAATCAATTGCCATGGGTGAAACGACTGGTTTTGTCAAAATCGTTGCTGATAAAAAATATAATGAAATTCTTGGTATTCATATAATTGGTGCTCACGTAACAGAATTGATTCATGCTGCAACAGCTTATCTTGATATTGAAGTAACAGCAGATGAGTTATCACGTGTTGTACATCCTCATCCAACCATATCAGAAGCAATTATGGAAGCAGCTCATGTAATCGTGGGGCATCCCATTCATATATAAACAGGCAAAAAGTCTATGGATTAGTATATTTGATTTTAAACCCAAAGGTAATGAGAATTCTGATGGAAGAATCCTCATTTTTATAGATTAATACAATTTGACAGCGAGTAAAGCACCAGTTTCAATGATTGAATCCAATGGATAAATTGTAATAGAGTGGTGATTGAGTCTAATATACTCGTCGATAATTTCTAGAAAGGAGGATGTGTGCTAGATAAGTAAAGTATTCTAAATGGTATACAAACGCATATAGTCAAAAATGTGAAAAGGAGAAAACTAATGACAAAATATGTTGCGGGAATTGATGCCGGAACGACCGGTGCTACAGTTTTTCTTTTGGATTTAGAGGGCAATTTAGTTGGGTCAGCATATCGAGAGTATCCATGTAAGTATCCACATCCAGGTTGGGTCGAACAAGACATGTATGACCTTTGGAGAGGAGTTTCTGAAGCAGCCAAGGAAGCGATTGATAAGTCTGGTATAAAACCCAAAGATATTGCATCTGTAGGGCTTTCGAGTCAGCGTGGAACCTTTGTACCAATCGATCAAAATTGGAATCCATTATGCGATGCGATTGTCTGGTCTGATGGGCGTGCAGGCGAAGAAATCAAATGGATTGCTGAAAATATTGGCAAAGACCATTATCATGAAGTCAGCGGCGTCCCGCTATCTGGACTCTGGGCATATCCGAAATTCAAGTGGGTTCGTGACAAACGACCTGATTTATATGAGAAAGCTTGGAAATTCGTCAATGGTCAAGAGTGGCTATTACATAAGTTAGGTTCGTTTGAGTTGTTTACTGACCCGGCATCATTAACATTGAATGGCATGATGGATGTTAAAACATTGGATTGGTCGGATGAACTACTCAATGCAATCAATGTTAGTAAAGACAAATTGCCACCAGTAAAAGAACCAATGCGTCAAGTCGGTGTAATTTCGAATGAGGCATCATTGGCAACAGGTTTTGAACCAGGAATGCCAATTTCTTGCGGTGGTGGTGACCAACAATGTGCTGCAATAGGAGCGGGTGTCATTCGTGAAGGCTTATCAGAGATCACTATAGGAACCGCCGCTGTTATGGTTGCTCATGTTGATAGTCAACGTCCAGATGTTGATCACTCTGTGTTGTTTGGCGGACATGCCATCCCTAAAAAGTGGGACATGGAAGGGTTGGCATTTGCATCTGGTGTTTGTTTGCGTTGGTGGCGAGACACATATGGTCAAGTTGAGAAAGATGCTGCTGCAAAGCTAGGAATGGATCCATATGAATTAATCACTCTTGAAGCCTCTAAAGCACCGGTAGGGTGTAAAGGTTTCTTATTCTTACCGTTCTTGTCAAGTCAAGTATCACCATACTATCACGACAATGCTCGTGGTGGCTCAATCGGATTAACTTTGGCACATGATCGGCCTATCATGGCTCGTGCTGTACTTGAAGGGGTCATTTATGAGATTCGTATGATTGTTGAAGCTATGGAGAAAGTTTTAGATCGACCATTTGAAACAATTCGTTTGTCTGGAGGTGGCGCAAAATCTGATTTGTGGTGTCAAATGCAAGCTGATGTTTATGGACGTCCGGTTGAAAAACTCCGTATTTCTGATTGTACAACATTAGGGGCCGCAATTTTAGGGGCTGTTGGTGCTGGCATATTCCCAACAATCGAAGAAGCTGTTGATAAAATGGTCCATACATATGGTTTCATTGAGCCAAACATGGAAAACCACAAAATCTACACAGATATGTACAATGTATTCAAAGACACATTCTTAGCACTAAGAGATGCCGATGTCTATAATAAGTTGGCAGCTGTTACAAACAAATACTGGGGATGATTTTTCATATACTAGATCAAATGTTTGGGTAATCTGAAAAAATGTAGAAGTTTAGCGTAAGATTCAGCGAAAGCTGAGTCTTTTGTTTTAGAAAGAGTCAGTAGTATTCACATTAAACTCATCAATTGTGAAGTCTTATGTTTAATCGTATAATAACTTTATATTTTTA
>CAKMJZ010000062.1 GCA_927435855.1 uncultured Erysipelotrichaceae bacterium | reverse complement strand
GGGTACAGTGAAGGTGGCATTACGACGGAAGGCAATGATTATTCCGATGGTGAACCCGTCTTCGATTATGTTTCGATTAAGCCCGTTAAGATTACCATTTATACCGAAGTCTCTGAAGAAGTTTCCAAGCTGACTCCGGTTCAGTATCTAGCCAAAGTCCAACAAGCCGCCTTGATTGCCTTACGCAAGAAAGTGGCCAAGCTGATTCCCTTGGGAAATCCAGCCGCAACTCCGGCAGAAATCACCGGGATCATTCATGCTCCGGCCATCACCGATGGTTCCCTGGAATTTACCGTCATCGATGAATCCACGTTGCGGTCCATCGCGATGTCGTATGGTGGCGATGAAAATATCATCGGAAATGCCATCTTATTACTCAACAAAGTCGACCTGATTGCCTTTGGGGATGTTCGAGGTTCGGATAAGAAGTCCGTGTATGAAATCACCCCGGATTCCTCCAACCCCAATGCCGGGATTATCAAAGAAGGCGGGTTATCGGTCCGTTACATCATCAACAGTGCCTTAAAAGCGCTATCCGCCACAGCGACCCCAGCCACTACGACCTGTATGATTTATGGAAACCCCAACGCTTATGAGCTTGCCTTATTTAGCAATTATGAAATCAAAGTATCTGAAGATGCAGCCTTTAAAAAAGGCATGCTGGCCGTGAAGGGAAGTGTCTTTGTCGGGGGTAACGTCGTTACCGCCAATGGCTTTGTCTTAATCGAGAAGAAAGCCGCCTAGAAAGGAAGCAACCCATGACGGAAGTAGAGCAACTCAATGAAGTGAAAAAAGGTCTGGGCATTAGTGGACCGTACCAGGATGCAACGGTACAAAGACATCTCAACGATGTCAAAGCGTTCTGTTTGTCTGCCGGTGTCAAGGAAGAAACGTTGAATAGTGACGCTTCCGTCGGTTGTTTGATTCGAGGCGTCTCGGATAGTTGGACCCAGGAGAGCGGGATGACGCAATTCAGTTTGATGTTTATCCAGCGTCTGATTCAGCTGATTGCACTCTCACATCCCCTAGAGACCATTGATGGTTAAACCCAAAGAAATCCATGCCTTGACCACCCCGGTCAAGCTGTATCATCGACACCTTAATTGGATCAGTGGTGCACCGGAAAGTGTCTATATTGAAGCCGATGACCCGATGGTCTTCTGTAGTTTCAAGACCTTCGGGGGAACCGAGTCGGTGGTCAATGGACAGATCATCAACATATCCACTGCTACATTAACGACTTGGTATCGACAAGACATCCAGTCGCCCGACCGAATCACACTCCTAGCGGATAACAGTGAATGGGAAATCATCGGGGATCCCGAGAACTATGAAATGCGAAATCAGTACATGCAGCTACGATTACGGAAATTGAGTCGAGGTGTGTAATGTCAAAAAACTCCTTAAAACTTGAATTGACCGGAGTGGAAGAGTTGTTGTTATCCATAGAAAAGATGGGTGGCGATATCAACCAAGCGGCAGAGAAAGCGATTCTAGCCAGTGCGAAACCCTTTCATCAAGAACTCAAATTAGCCATCAAGAAGCATCGTCGCACCGGACTGACGGAAGCCACGTTGCACGAACCGACCAAGGTTCAGTGGGTTGGCAACCGGTGCAGCTTGCAAGTCGGTTTCAATCTCAAAGCCGGTGGTTTACCCGCTCTATTTCTTGAATACGGAACCCCTCGGATGAAGGCTCGACCGTTTATTCGACCAGCCATCAACCGCAGTAGAAAAAACATGAAAGCCATCCAACAGAAGACCCTTAGTGAACTACTCAAGGAGATCACACCATGAACATTCGAGACATCCTGATTCTCTCACTGGCACCCCTAGGTGTGGAAATCCGAGTTCAAGGTTCCATCAGTGAAAGTGAACCGATCCCCGAAACCTTGATCACCTATGAAATCATTGACTCCATCGATCATAGTTTCTATGACAATCAACCGACCCGATTAACCACCCGAATACAGCTGATGATTTATTCCACCAAGTTTTCCATTATCAAATCCCTACCCGACACCATTACCCAACTCATCAAAGAAGCCGGGTTTGTCCGGGAAGGAAGAGGGTTTGACCAGGGATATTTTGGTCATCATTATGGATGGTTGATGGAAATCCATACCACAGAAAGGACGTTCAACGATGCCCAATAACTATGTTTATGAAGAATATCAGGGATTTGATTCGTTATATTTTGCGGAGATCACCTTGGATGACAGTACTGCTTATACTGCAGGCTCGCCCGAAGTTCTCGCTCCGGCCGGAGAAATCTCTGTCAAAACCGATCGTTCCAGTGAACCCAAGTACTATGACAACCAACCGTATCTGATCGTTACCGCGGAAGGATTTGATGAAGCGACCTTAACCGTTCCGGTTCTACCGATTGCACTCGTCGCTCGATTGCTGGGGAAAGTGACCGATACGACCACCGGTGCCTTGTTGGATACTGGGGAAACCCAAACGAAATACTTCGCCATTGGCTACCGACTGCGCTTTACCGATGGGACGTATCGTTATGTGTGGAGACACAAAGGGACTTTCCGATTGGATGAAGAAGCCGCCAAAGCCAAGGATGCTTCCACCGACACGCACAATCATAAACTGATTTTTACCGGGATCACAACCAAATACAAGTTCACATTGCCTAATAACCTTAAGCGATCAAGCAAGCAAATCGTGGTCGATGCGCGCGATGGCAAGGCAGATGTGGAAGCTTGGTTCACCCAAGTGGTTACCCCAGATAATCTGACCTTGATTACCGTGACCCCGTAGGAGACAACATGCAATCCAGTATCAACTTAAAAATCTATGACACCCACAATGAAATCATTGCAGAATTCAATGAACCTCGCATCCGTTGGGGTTTGGTGGAAGATGTGGTCGAACTGACGGAGACCTTGCAAGGTCAAAGTGAGAAAGAGTCCTACATTGCGATGGGCAGATTCATTCAATGTGTCTTTCCAACCCTGACCCATGACTTGTTACGGTTGGCGGATGTGGATGACATTAAAAACTGCTTCGCTCAAATCGTCGCCATCGTTCAATCGATTGGTACATCAAGCGAAAAAAAACAGGATTCGATGATTCCGTAACGGAAAGAGCTTCGGTCCTGCTTTTTCAAATGATTCAACAACTGTGTACAATGTTTCCGGCCTTGGATCCGATACGACTTCGAGAGACGGATGCCCAAGAAGTGATTCTCTTGATTCATAAAGTGATCAAGTCAACTACCTCGGGTCCCTCGATGTCAACGTCACGAAAGCGAGTTTATGCGGATCAGGTGCAATGGTTCTAGGAGGGCTGCAACATGGCAAACAATGAAATCTTAGGTGGCAAATGGACGTTGGATACCACCGACCTCAAAGCCGGTATTGGTGAAGCCAATCGTCTGATCCGAATTGCGGATTCAGAGTTTAAAGCTGCGGCCGCAAGTATGGGATCCTGGGGAACTCAGGCGGATGGGCTAAGTGCGAAGATCAAGTCCCTGTCCACCATCGTGGACGTACAAGAGCAAAAGGTTCAAGCCCTGAAAATCCAACATCAATCCATTGTGGCTACTTCTGGGGAGCATTCCAAAGCTGCACAAACCCTTGAAATCCAGATCAACAAAGAAACCGCAGCTCTCAATAAAAACAAACTTGAACTGACTCAATCCAAGCAATCCTATCAAGACATCATCGAAAAGACCGAAGAAACCACCCGGAAGAAGGAAGAGCTTCGCAAGAAGACTGAACAGCTGACATCTTCCATCAATGAAATGGGAAAGAAAGCATTGGTGGCTTTAACCGCTGCAGCTGCGGCCGCGGGAGTAGCCATTGCCAAGTTGATGAGTGACTCAGGGAAGTTTGCGGATGACTTGATTACCTTATCCAACAAAACCGGGATCTCCGTAACTCAACTTCAAGAGTTGGAGTATGCGGCACGATTTGTCGATGTTTCGGTGGAAACCATGACCTCATCGATGAATAAACTCACTCGGACAATGGGTATGGCTCAACAAGCCACCCAATCCGGCAAAATCAACGAGCAATCCAAAGCATACCAGCGCTTGGGTGTGGAAATCCTTAATGTCGATGGGACCCTGCGTAACAACAAAGTGGTCTTCTATGAAACCATCGATGCCCTGGGTAAAATGACCAACGAAACCGAGCGAGATGCGTTAGCCATGCGACTGTTTGGTAAATCCGCCACCGAGCTCAATCCGATGATCAAAGCGGGCTCCGTTGAACTTCAACGACTCGCCCAAGAAGCGCATGCGGTGGGTGCGGTGGTCAGTGAAGATGGAGTGACAGCCCTAGGTGCCTTCG
Organism: uncultured Erysipelotrichaceae bacterium; assembly: GCA_927435855.1. Classification (GTDB taxonomy): domain Bacteria; phylum Bacillota_I; class Bacilli_A; order Erysipelotrichales; family Erysipelotrichaceae; genus UBA2227. Next base: position 13,138 of record CAKMJZ010000062.1, on the reverse strand, counting down.
ACGATCACATGCAAACGTTGACCGCTTCCACCCAAGGACTGATTAACGAAGCAATGGCGGAGCTTGCACCGATTCTCAATGAATTGATTAGCCAACTCAAAGACTCAATGCCGGCGATCATTGAAAATATCCAGGGATTCATCAAGTTTGTGATTGAACATGGACCCATCTTAACCGCTTTGATAGGAGCGATTGCCACCGGCCTGTTGGCATGGAATGTGGTGACGATGGTTCAAGGCATGAGCACCGCCATCAAAGGATGGAAACTAGCCACCGAAGGAATGACCTTATCTCAAGCCCTCTTAAATATCGTAATGTCTGCTAATCCGATTGGGATCATCATTACGTTGATTGCAGCTCTGGTCGGTGGGCTACTGATCCTATGGCACACCAATGATGACTTTAGAAAAGCGGTAACAAAGATATTCAATGATATTCTTTCGACCATCAGTAAAGTTGTATCCAGCATTGTTGAGTTTTTTACGGTGACGATCCCCAAAGCCTTATCGAATGTCGGTGCCTGGTTTAAAGATATTGGGTCCAACATCGTTAAAGGTGTATGGTCAGGGATCACCGGGATGAGTCAATGGTTCTCTGACCAAGTGGGTAAGTTCTTCGGGGGCATTGTCGATGGCGCAAAGAAACTATTAGGCATCCAATCGCCTTCGAAAGTCTTTGCGGGGATTGGGGAAAACATGGCATTGGGTTTGGGACTGGGCTTCCAACAAGAGTTTGCGGATGTACAGCGACAAATCCAACAGGCCATTCCTGGAGCATCCAATCAAAGTAATTCCAACAACACCTCCACCCATCCACCAAACAATCCTAATGGTTCCATCGTCATCCATCAAACGATTCAGTCTCCCAAAGCCATCAGTGCCTTTGAGGTCTATCGCCAAACCCGCAATGCTGGACAGATGATTCAAGCCATCGTCTTGAAGGGGTAAACCCATGAAAATGATGTATACCAATGCCAATGGACAATCCACATGGATCAATGATGAACAAAGTTATGCCCTGATTCACATCAATGGCTTACAACCGCCCAAAGCGATCATTCAGCTGGGAAGTCTACCTCGGATGGATGGCTCTATCTTTCTTCAATCAAAAATCGAGCAGCGCAACATTGTGTTGACTCTTCAAGTGATCAATGATTTTGAAATCAATCGACGTCGACTCTATGACATTTTCAAAATAAAGCAGAAAGGAATTCTGACACTTCACCTAAGTGATCGGACAGTGACCATTGAAGCCATCTGTGAAAGCATTGAGATCGTTCCAACCACATGGCCGCTTCGAGCGATGATTTCTCTGATTTGTCCTCAACCTTATTTCGAAGCGGAACAGCCGGTCATTCTTGAAATGTCATCGATCGAACAATCCTTTCAGTTTCCTTTATCATTATCATCTTCAGGAAATCCAATGGGTGTTCTATCTCCCGCGACCGCCATTAATGCGATCAACTCCGGAGACATCGCCTGTGGCTTTACGGTCCGGTTTCAATGTGTCGCACCGGTCGTCAATCCGAAACTAATTCATGTGACCACCGGTGAGAATATTCAACTGGTTTTGACCATCAACCCCGGACAGATCATTGAAATCACCACCGAGTTGGGACACAAACGCATTGAAGAGATTCAAGGATCTACCCGAATCAATCTCTTTCATACCTTGAAGCTGGGCTCGACCTTCTTTCAACTCAAAGAAAAAGACAACATCTTGTTTGCGACCAGTGATTCAGGAAGCTCGTCCTTATTGACGGAGTTATCGTATCGACCCAAAATCAGCGGAGTGTAACCATGCAAATCAACATCTATAACACCTCAATCCAGTTGCAGGGGATCATCGATTCACCCAAGTCCTTTATCTGGCATCGCTGTTTCACCCAGTCCGGTGAGTTTGAAATCATTTTACCCTTGACCGAGGAGCATACCCGACTCTGTCAAATTCAACATTGGATCACCAAAGATGACTCCGGAGAATTTGGGATCATCGAAAGCCTTGAGATAACACAGTCCGAGGAAGGTGAGTGGATCAAGTGCTCGGGTCGATTGGGTTCATCCCTATTGTCCTCTCGGATCATCTTTGAGCGATTGACCTTAAGCAATACCGTTGAAAACATCATGCGTACCCTGGTTCAAACGTGTTGTCTATCTCCAGAGGACCCCAAACGGACGATTCCCTTGCTTCAATTGGGACCACTTCAAGGATTCACTCCCACCGTTACCATGCAAGTAACGTATCGAAACTTAAACCAATCCCTCTACCAATTGACCATGACCCATCAAATCGGTTGGGATATAATCCTTGATCCCCTAGCAAAGAAGCTGAACTTCATTTGCTTTCAACCCACCAATCGAAGCAGTGATCAAACCATCGTTGCCAAAGTTGTCTTTAGCGAAAACTATGAGAACCTTAAAGCCACCCAGTACCAACGCAGCCAACGCTTCCTTAGCAACCTTGCGCTGGTCGGGGGTCAAGGGGAAGGTGAGGAGCGGTTCCTGGTGCAGGTGGGTGATGCGGATGGCTTGGACCGAAAAGAAGTCTTCATCAATGCCAAAGACCAACGCTGGGAAGAAGAACTCAGTGAACAAGAATACATTGATGTCCTAATTCAAAAAGGCTGGCAATCGTTGCAACCGGAAGTGGAGTTCTTCGAATCGGAAGTCGATGTCAATGGCTCTACCCGCATTCGGCAAGACTTTGATTTGGGTGATACCGTATCCATTGAAATGAGTCAATGGAACATGCAAGTTCATGTACAAGTGACGGAAATATCCGAAGTCTTTGATGAAATGGGTCTACGAGTGATTCCGGTATTTGGCCAATCCCTCAGTGGCATGCAAAATCAATTCGAATCAGATACTTCGGGTAGTGGATCCTCCTCAACGATTTCATTACCCATTAACAAAGCGGTCGTTTCGGACTCAAATGGTCAATTAACCACCGGCATCGTGACCGCGCAGGAAATCGCAATGCTTGCCGGAGTAAGTTCATCCTTACAAACTCAACTCAATGGTAAACAAGCCACCATTATCGGAGCAGCGAGTTCAGTCACCACCAGCAATCTAACCGCAAGCCGGGCAGCGGTGTCCGATGCCGGTGGAAAGATTGTCAGCAGCAACGTGACCAGTACTGAACTCTCCTACCTGTCCGGGGTGACGTCAGCCTTGCAAAGTCAACTCAATGGCAAAGCCGCCAGTAGTCATACCCACCTTACCTCGCAGATCACCGACTTTCTTAACAAAGTCTATCCGGTCGGTGCCATCTATCTATCCACCGTCTCGACTTCACCTGCCACCTTATTTGGTGGTACTTGGAGTCAAATTCAGAATCGCTTCTTGGTTGCTGCGGGAAGCAGTTATGGTGCAGGCAGTACCGGGGGAAGTGAGACCCACAACCATACTTCCGCAGCTCATAAACATGGTGCAGGTCATGAAGGTGGCGATGGGGATCTATGGACCACCGTTACCGGGGCTTCGGGCTACATTTACTTTCGAGAAGATGGAACCGTTCCGTATTCTCAAGCAACCTGGACAGCCAGTCATCGGGTGTCGGGAACTTATGGTTCGACATCGGCAACGGTTGGGGGTGGATCCGATGTTCGAGGATATACTTCGACCACAACCCCAGGAGCTTCCGGATCATCCAGTACCAACCCACCGTATTTGTCCGTTTACATGTGGCAGCGAACCGCATAGAAAGGAGTCGTATGTTACTACAGTTAATGATGGCTTTACCCATCGCACTACTGGTCAATATCTTGTTGGGGGTAGCAATTGCATCGACCAAATTAGAGTTTGATAAGCAAAAATTGATTCAGGGGATCGTCAAAGGAGGTAGTATCTATTTAGCCATTGGAGGTTTGTTCCTCATAGCCAAAGTGATTCCTACCATTGACGTGGAAGGAGTGGGACAACTCGATATTCTTAATGCTTTGACCGTAATCATCTCAACGGTGTTGGGGATCTATGTCTACAAAGATTTACAAAAATTAATGGAAGTCCTTCAGTTAAAAACCCAATCATCCGACAGTTTGAAAGCCTTGAATCAACCCCAAGGCACCAGTGAGGACTAAGCACGATGGCAATGCGAAGTGGATTTTTCAATAGCGTCAATAACGATCGGTTGTATTCAGCCAATGAGTTTGCGGAATACTTTTCGACCTTTATCGGTAATGGTGTCTTTCCATCCCCAACCACGTCCTTGCAGGTTCAAACTGACGCAGGTTTGACCATCAAAGTCATGAGTGGAAAAGCCTGGATCAATGGATACTACTTTGTGGTGGATGCGGATGAAGCGATACCGATCCAACCGGATGCCATCTTACCTCGCATCGATCGACTGGTCTTGCGTTTGCATTTAAGCAACCGAGAAATCACCCTGGTTCATAAGCAAGGAACCGCAGCATCCACCCCGGTTGCACCAGCATTGACTCGGGATGCCCAAATGATTGAACTATCTCTAGCCACACTCTCGATACCGGCAGGAGCTAGTTCGATAACCTCCGGTATGATAAGTGATAACCGTGCCAACAGTACGGAGTGTGGATTTGTGACATCTACGATCACCAATATTCCGATCATGACCGCTAACCGAACGTTGATATCCAGTGGCGCAGGAGAATTGGATGTAAGCAGCGTGACCAGTACGGAGTTAGCCAATCTATCCGGCAATACCGCCAATATCCAAACCCAACTCAATGGTAAACAAGCCACGATCACCGGAGCAGCTTCCACGATTGCCGGCAGTAATCTGACCGGATCCCGCGCGTTGCAATCCGATGTCGGAGGTAAAGTATCGGTGAGTCCGATAACCCTCTTAGAATTAGGAACCCTGAGTGGTGTGACCTCAGCCCTGCAAAGTCAGCTCAACAGCAAGCAAGCCTCACTAACCGGTGCAGCGTCTTCGATTGCTACCAGTAACCTGACGGACAATCGAGTGCTGGCTTCCGATGCCAATGGCAAGGTTTCCGCAAGTTCGCTGACAACCACCGAGTTAGGTCATGTGTCCGGAGTGACCTCATCGATTCAAACACAACTCAATGGCAAACTCGCAACGACCGGGCAAGCGGTCGATTCACTTAAAATCAATGGAAAGAAGATCCATGTAGGAATCTCCGCACCGGCTGGGCCGGCCGTAGGGGATCTATGGGTCGATACCAACTAGTATGGCAACCAAAACTTTTGGAATTCAACCGACCCTCAACAATGCCTATTGGGGTGGTGTTCCGTATCATGCCAACATTGGTTTACGAACCACGATGCCGGAACGTGGAAAGATACTTTCCCTATCATTGAAATTGGCTAGAGCGAGTGACACCGATGTACCCATTTTGTGGGGAGCGATATGGAATCGCAGCAACGGATCCTTGTTGGCACAATCGACCAACTCGCATTCCCCAACCAATGCATTTTCTACCCCTGGGAACATGCAAATTTACACCTTTACCTTTGATCAACCCTTGATTGAAGCGGGAACCTTGCTTTGGGTGGGTTATGGCAAGCGATCCAATCAAAGTGGACGAGCGTTATACTATGCAATCCATAACAGCACCAGCGGGTACTATATCGATCGTAACGATGATAGTCAAAGTGCCCCGGCAACAACCTTCACCACCGACTCCACCTACAGCAATCAAGCGCTGTGGGTCGAGGTGACGTACAAAACTGGGGGTCAAATCAAAGTATGGAATGGACTCAGCTTTGTAGAGAAACCACTAAAGGCCTGGTCCGGATCATCATGGATAGAGAAGACCGTTAAACATTATAAGGATAGCAGCTGGGTGGAAAGCAATTAGAAAGGATCATTATGAAAAAGAAACCAAGTGTTGAAGTTGAAGTGATTGAAGATCTCGATTATTCCCTTGAAACTGAATTTTTACTGGAACAGGAGGAACAGCAACATGAGCAAGACGAATCTGGGACTCGTTGAATATGCCAAGAGTAAACTGAATGTGCCCACGATCTATATGTTGGGAGGGTTTGGACGACCACTGACCCAAGCCATGATCGATCGACGAGTCAATGAGCTGAAATGTGCGCATACGATTCGCAACCTGCAGACGATTGAAGCAGGAATCGGGAAGACGTGTTTCGACTGTGTTGGATTAATCAAAGGGTATCTATGGGAAAGCAAACCCGGAGTGGTGGCCTACAACATTCCCAAAGGCAGCGATCAGAATGTCCGCATGATGTATGCCTCCTGCAAAGAAAAAGGAGACTTGAAGGACATGCCCGACATACCAGGACTCTTGGTCTTTAACAAGTCGCTTGGGCATGTAGGGATTTATATTGGCAAAGACGAGCATGGCAACCGGCAGTACATCGAATCAACACCGGCTTGGAAGGCCTGGGGTGTAACTCAAAGTAATGATGCGATTCGCACGTGGGAGTTCTGGGGTAAGTATAGTTTCGTGGATTATGTGAGTAAAGAAACTCCCACAACCTTCAAACCAGGCGACATTGTATACGTCAATGGTATCGGACGTTCCAGCAGCTTAGGTTCCGGAAAGACTACTCCAACCTATCGAAACAAACGCATGAAAGTCATTAAGCACTTACCCCAAGCACCGTATGCTTATGGTTGTTCAACGATGACCTTCGCTCCGGAAGGGGAACATGGATCGCGCTATATCACCGCCTACTTCAAGCCTTCTACCATATATAAGGAAAGACAATGACATCGGATACGTCCTTCAGCCTCTCGGTGATCATTGCGTTGTTAGGATGTTTCGTAGGTCTTGCTGGATGGATTCGAGGAAGAGATACCCGGATCATTAATGATTCCGAGTGGAAAGGAATGGTTAATGCCAAGCTGGACATGGCCATTGGACTTCGAAAGGATCATGATGAGCTCCAGGACCGACACAATCAGCACTCCGAACGGATTGGGCGAGTCGAGGAGTCAACCAAAGCAGCCCATCGACGAATCGATTCCATCGAAGCAAAGAATAAATAAGGAAGGGCCGCCGATCGCAGCCCTTCTTTTACATCAGAAACAATTCAATAAGTTGAACTTTGTGCTGTGACAATACTGGATGCATGTTGATTTCCAAACAGTATTCAGCAAACGCTTCAAAAGCAAATGTGATGTGCAAGATTTCACCTCCTACGCACTAATTCGCAGTCAAAATAAATACTCCTTAAAATCATGTTCTTCAAAAAGCGATGTTTATAACTTCTATTATAAATACTAATGTAATCCAAGATATGCTATAATTTTGCTAGCGTTTGCTGCACAGTTCCCAAGTTATTACATGACTTATAGTCGGAAATATACTGAGTTTTATATAGTCTTCTTTGACTAAATATATAGTCATTGTTAAATTATTAATTTGAAAGAATATTCTTAATTGCAGTAAAATAATTATATCTAGCATAATTGGGAGGAATTAAAAATGATGAATGATAAAGACAAAGAGAAGTTGATAGAACTTATTAAAAATAACGAAAGAATACCAGAAGAGTACAAAACAGAATTATTTCCCGTTGAAAATTTGGAATACGAGATTTCTTATGCTAACAAAATGAGAAAAGAAGATATTCTGGCGAATTTCGATGGCACATATCCCCTCCCTCTTCAACTTGAAAAAATTTTTAATGGTGGTGATTATCAGCCATTTGATGACGGATGGAGAAATATGATTGTTTTCGGTGATAATTTGTCACTTTTAAAGTTAATTAATGAGAACAAGGAACATGAGTTTTTCGGGAAGTTAAAAGGAAAAATAAAACTAATTTATATTGATCCACCATTTGCAACACAAAGTGAATTTCAGAATAATGTTGGGGCAAGAGCTTATAACGATAAAAAGAAAGGTGCAGAATTCGTAGAATTTATTCGTAGAAGATTAATTGTCTCCAAGGAAGTTTTAGCAGATGATGGTATTATTGTAGTTCACCTTGATCAGAAAATGAGTCACTATATCAAAGTTGTAATGGATGAAGTATTTGGAAAAGAAAACTTCATAAATGAAATCATATGGTGCTACGGAGAAGGAATCAACGCAAAAAAATATTTTAATAGAAAGCACGACAATCTGTATGTTTATTGCAAGAATCGCGAGAACTATACGTTTAACTATTCCGAGGTACTAGAAAAATATGCTGAAGGTAATATAAAAAAATATAAATATGTCGATGAAATCGGACACTATAGAATCATGGGTAGAGGTATTGTTGATAGTCCATTTTCTTCAAAACGCGACCTTTCACCAGAAATCGAGCAAAAGCACCCCGATTTGGTTTATAGACATTACTTAAAAAAGGGGAAACTGCCTGTAGACTACTGGTTGATTGACATCGAAAATCAATCATCAAAGAGTAGGACAGGATATCCAACTCAGAAGCCGGAAGCATTACTCGAAAAGATCATTAGAGCTTATACGAACAAAGATGATATTGTTTTCGATTTTTTCGCGGGTTCGGGTACGACAATGGCTGTATCAGAGAAGTTGGGTAGAAGATGGATTATGTGTGATCTTGGCAAACTTTCTTATTACACAATGATAAAAAGAATAGTTCAAATAAATAAGACGAATGACTTGATGGATAAGAAAAAGAAGTATCCACTAAAAGCAAAGAGCTTTGTATCATGTACGCTAGGAGTTTATGATTTAAGAAAAGCGCTCGAACTTGAATGGGGTAACTATAATAGATTTATATCAGGTTTGTTTGACTTCACATTAGAAGATATTGTTATAAACGGTTTCACATTTGAAGGTAAGAAGGATGTGCATTTAGTTAAGATATTTGATTATAAAAAGCTATCAAATTCGTCCATAGATGTTCAATACTTAGAACGGATCTATGAAATTGTCAAAAATAGAGTTCTAGATCGGATTTATATTGTAGCTCCAGCGAATTATTTTGATTTCATTTCAGACTATCATGAAGTGGGTGATGTTAGATTCTATTTTTTGAAAATCCCTTATCAAGTGATAAAAGAACTTCATCTTACTCCTTTTCAAAAGGCTATTCAACCAAGATCTAAGAATGATGTTAATTCCATTGAAGAATCAATAGGGTTTTACTTCATTAGAAAGCCTAGGGTCACTTCAAAGGTTACAAGATTAAACGGTAAAGTAAAAATCGCGATTGAGAGCTTTGAAAGTAGTGAGTTGGAAGTTAACAAAATCAAAAATAGAGAGAATCAAGTATTGTTTGAACTTTCCGCGGTTTATGTAGATAAGGCTTATAATGGTAAAGAATTTCAATTCACCGATGTCTTCTTCGCAAATGAAATTGTTAGTAGTTCAGATGCCAGCTTTGAGGTTAATGTCGATAGAGCATCGAAAAAAATGATGATCATATACTCAGATATTTATGGTAATGACTTCTCGGAGATTAAAGAGATATAAAAGGGGGAAACTAATGACTGACATACTAAGATTTCGACAGGAGGATTTGAGACTTAAAGTTAATATGCTTTATGATAAAGATAAGCTTAATTTAGAAGCTTGGTCAAATTTCATAGACCAATTATGTGGTGATAGGTATTATCAAGTTGAAGCTATTAATACTGCTATTATCTATTTAGCTTCGGGTAGATACCAGAACATACAAGATCTTGCAAAAGAGAATTATGAAAGTAGTCCCGAATTACAAAAAAAATATAGAAATTATGAAAATTTTGAGCTTGAATTGCAATTAAAAAACAAATTGTCGGCCAATATTGATCTCGCGACTGGTACAGGGAAATCTTATGTAATTTATGGTATTGCCCAAATTATGCTGGGATTGGGACTAGTCGATAAAGTTCTAGTGTTATGTCATTCCCTTACAATTGAATCAGCTCTAATAGATAAATTCACAGTCTTAAGTAGTGATCAACGACTTAAGAACAGTATACCCGCAAGTGCAATAATTAAAAATCCTAGAATCATAAATGCAAATGTTACAATTAAAACGGGAGATATATGTGTTGAAAACGTTCATGCTGTTTATACCGGTACTGGTTCTTCCATAAATGATAGTTTTTCAAAGAATGGTGAAAAGGTCTTGGTATTAAATGATGAATCACATCATATATTTAACAAAATAGTCGGTGGAACATCAGATGAATCAAATCTTAAAAAGTGGAAAGAATTCTTGCTTAATTCAAACTTTAAATTTCGATATATTCTTGGTTTTACTGGAACAGCATATATCGTTAATGAGTATTTTAACGATGTTATATACAGATACTCCTTAAGAAATGCAATAGAGGATAGAATTGTCAAAAACATTGAGTATGTCGCAAAAGATGACAGTATAAGAGAGGAAGAAAAATTTCAGAAAATATTCCAAAACCACAAATATAATCAAGAGAAATACTCGAAAATAAAGCCTTTGACAATTTTGGTTGCTAGTAATATAAAGAATGCAAAGATCCTTTTCAATAAAATTGTTAGTTATATAACTAAAATACAAAATTCATCAGAAGAAGTCGCCAAGACGAAAGTACTAATAGTTACATCACACAAAGATCATGCTAGCAATGTCCTAGCCTTGAGAGATATTGATAGTTCAGAAGTAAGCTTTGAGTGGGTAGTTTCAGTCTCGATGTTAACAGAAGGATGGGATGTAAAGAATGTATTCCAGATTGTGCCTTGGGAAGATAGAGCATTTAATTCTAAATTACTGATCTCTCAAGTTCTTGGTAGAGGTTTAAGGGTGCCAAATCAATACTCGTCACCTCAACCAAAAGTAATTGTGTTTAATCATGATAGTTGGAGTAAAAACATAAACTCACTGATACTAGAAGTACTTGAAATTGAAAAAAGAGTTTATTCAAAGCCAACACAAGGTGTTCGTGAAAAGTTCAATTTTAATCTACATAACTTAAACTATTTCAAAGAAGAATTCGAAGTAGAACATGAAGGTAGTAATGAAGTTTATAATTATTCTAGAATTGTAAGTGAAGGTATAAAACTAGAGTCTCAGGTTGTTGATCAAGTAAAAGAAACAACATTTGAGAACGTAATTTCTGGAATGACAAGAGAACAGAAATATAAAGTTTCACAAAAAACATGGCATATCGATGCTCTAGTTGATAAGATTTTCGATGAATTTGAGATTAGAGATTGGGAAGGAAAAGTATTGCAGCTGGGTGATCAATCATATACCAAAAATGAACTACCTGATAGAAGTATAATATGCAACTTAATTAGACTGTCGATGTCTAATGTGGGCATAGAAGGCGATGACTTAATTGAGAGAAATGTTTTAAGAGTCCTCAATTCATTCTCTACGCTACTCAGAAAGAAGAGCAGTTCAGCTGTTACAAGGATACAGTCTTTCAAGATTCACGAAATCTTTACTAACGATATTCCGTCTTTTAGTGTTGGTGTTTCAGGACTTAGAAGAGGTTCAACGATATTCTATTCTAATGAATGGAAATCAGACATTGATGAAGCAGAGCAACAGAATATTATGAGCGACCTTATTGATGATGGTTCACTACCTAGATGGTCTCTAAAGGAAGTAAATATATTTGACTTTAAGTCTCCACTTAATGTAGTGATAACGAATCAAGAGCCTGAGCGAAAATTTGTTGAAATGTTAATGAAACATGAGAATGCTTCATTAATAAATTCTTGGATAAAATCGGTTGACAAAGGTTATTACAAAATAGAATATTCATGGAGAAAAAACAACCATCAAATTAGCAATAGCTTTTTTAATCCTGATTTCTTTATTAAAGTTGAGAAGGAAGTAACATATATCATTGTTGTTGAAATCAAAAGTGATAAGGATGATTGTGATGACAATAAGGCTAAGTACAAGTATGCTAAAGAGCACTTTGCTAGGCTCAATGACGAGTTAGTGAGCCAAGGCATTAATGAGAAGTATATTTTCCATTTCTTGAGCCCGAACGGCTACATTGAATTCTTCGAATACTTGAGATCTGGTACATTACTTGAAGATCAAAGCAAGTTTAGATGTGAACTAGAATTATTAATTGAATAAAATGTGGTCACGATGTGGTCACGGAAATTAAAAAGCCACTGTTTAGTGGCTTTTTTGCACGGTGGCAGGGGTAGTAGGACCGGTTGAGAAACCTTTCCGTTTCTGTATTTCCCACTCTTTAGCGGACTTTTTCGTTGGTTCCCTTTCCAGTCTTTACCGTTTCTACAGGAAAATGTGGTCACGATGTGGTCACGGTCCAATTTTCTTTGCAAAATCATTGATTTGAATGTAACTTAAATTTTAAAGATATTTACTAGTAATCGCATCCACTTTGAAGGAATAATTCACTACAATTCAATCAAATCTTGCGCATTTTCAGAAAAACAGACATTAGAAACATTGATATGGTTAGAACTACCGTAGAAAAAATCATTCTATATAACACCACGCTTGTTGGCAACGTGTTAAAGCTGTACCAACTCATCACATAGAATAAAAACAAAGTCAATAAAATTGAAGAAGCAAAGAAAATCGGAATTGATAATAGATTTGATTTTTTATTCATTTGTGTTCCCCCTAATCATTGCATGAATGATTGATATTCATATTCTAACATGAGTAATTATATTATGAAATAGCATGATTCATCAATGACATTCAATAAAAGATGCACGTTTGAGCAACTGTCGTCTACTCATCTACTAACATTAATAGTTTGTAGTTTACTTTAGAGAATCAACTTTGAAGTGATTAACATTAATAGCGCTAGCATATTGGAAAACACTATAAGCAGCTCATAGGATAAATTTAGTTACAATGAATTGTGACAATGAACAATGTTTAACTATCAGTTCTCATGTTGTTTAGATTTATGTGCATTAATTACCATATCTACGATTCGTGGATACTCTCGTTAAGTCGTAGGTGTTCAATAAATTTGGTTTATGATAAGATTGATTCAGGGAGGGTTTGTTATGAATCAAAAAAATGTAGGAAATAAAATTGCACAGCGTCGTAAGGAATTGGGGATGACTCAAGCTGCTCTTGCAGAAAAATTGCAAGTCACTAACAAAGCGGTGTCAAAGTGGGAAACAGGAGAAGGGTATCCTGACATAACACTCATTAAGAAACTGTCTACGCTTTTGCAAATCAGTGTTGATGAGTTGCTTGAAGATCAAGAGGTTAGTCCAGTAGTTGAGGAAAGTTTGAGTCGCAAAAACCCACACAACGTTTACCAAGTACTTATT
>CAKMJZ010000061.1 GCA_927435855.1 uncultured Erysipelotrichaceae bacterium | reverse complement strand
GCGCTTTTAGTGCTGTATGTTTCTGCTACTTCACTTCTAATTTGTTGAGCTGTCACATCAAATGTGCCAGAAAGATTAGTTACCTTATTATCCACCACATTCAAATCTTCTTGGTCAGCTTTAAGTAGGATTTGACCCTTTACTTCGTCGACTTTGACTTGCGCTTTTTTCAAGGTCGCTTCCTCAATATCACCTCTCAACCCACCGAAAAAAGTGCGTAGTGTGTTTCGAAAGTTACCAAACTCTAGCTTAATTATTTTCTGAGTTAAAACATTGAACTCATATGAGATTACTTCTGTGAAGATAGAGAACTGGCGCGCTACAACTTGAATCGTGTCACCTAAGAACACATTCTGAATCAATGATGAGGACACCTCATAATTTATGCGTGGAACCTTGTATCTACTTAAATACAAATTAGCTTGGAACGTCAGCTGTTCTTCCGTTTCAACATCAAACTCAACTCTACGAGCATAAGGACGATCATAAACGACGTCTGAATAGAGCCATCCTATTGTAATTCCGCTAGTAGTTACTGGATATAACTCTGTCACTACTAAGTCCCAGTTTTCTTTAACCTTTGCACCTTGAAGTGTCGAACCATACTCGATGTTAACACCGCGATCTGCACCTTGTTCAGCTGTGATTCTTATTTGAAACCCATCGAAGTCTAGATGTCCATTATATTCTTTTGAAAGTTGAATCATGGCATCCCACAATGACATATTAATGATGCTGAAAGTCTTTTCTGTAGTAATGTCTGAGTATACATTGAAAGAACATAAAGGATAACTATGGCTTAACACCTCACCCATTGCTTCTGAACAGTTCATTTCAATGGGTGTTGCTAGTGTCACTACATGATTTTTCAAATCATAGGCAATGTGTTTAGCAATTGAATAAATGGAGTTACCAAGTGTCTCCGGATTATCGATTCTGAAAGGTTGGTAGCCGTATTTAGTAGGCAGCTGTAATATATAGTCTTGCTTAAACACTTCAAAATAGTCAAGGGAAGCCGAAACATCGACTTCCCATGTGTCCTTATCTTTCTTCTCCAAGGCTTTAAGCAATGCAATCGGACGCTCGCCGTTTGATGTAAAATCAGTGTCCGAAGGATGAAATATATGGATCATAAAAACCTCGTGCGTTTGGAAAGTACAATTTCAGTTACTGTGCCCAAAACTGACAGATTATTGTTTCCGGGTGTCAAATAAGGGTAACCACCAGTTTTTCGACGATTCTTTAAGTTCCCAAGATAGTATGCTCCACGATCAGCACCAGGCATGCATTCCAAGTATATATAAGGTGTGTCGAAATTATAGGTAAACGACACGCCATTCAATGTAATCGTAACTAGTCCTGAACCGATTATCTTTAGTAGAGGATAAGAAAATACTGAGCCCACATAGTTGATTAATGCTGGAAACGCAACTAGAGTAACATCAGACTCGTCTTTGACATATCGAAAAGGATCGTAAACGTAAAACTCAATGGTTGACTGTCTCCAAATAGACAAAGGAGAATAGGCGACTCCTTCGAGCACTTTAGCATAGAAGAAATTACCAGGGTCATCTGCAACTTCCAAAATTACGTCTCCGTCGAGTAATGAGGTGATTTGATTAAATTTGGTGGAATCCGTCAAGGTTATTTTATACAACAAAGAATAACCCTCATATCCAAACTCTTCAATCGATGCACCATCAACACCTTCAGTCAGCTGAGTAGAGTGTCGACGTCTAGGCTTAACGAAATTCGTTCGATTCTCGACAATCACTCCCAGTGATGCCAATGAAACTCCGTTGATTGTCAAATCCATATCTTCACCCCTTTCTAATAGGCATTGATTATTCTTTGATCAGTTTTATAATTAAATTCTCGCTCGTCAATCACAGCAATGATGTTTGCACGCTCCAGTCCTCTGACAATTTCGCGCGCCATTTCTTTAATATCGAATTGTGGAAGAACGTTGCCTCCTGAATTTGCGTAAGGATTTTCCTTTTTTGGAACAATCATTTCTCCTTCGTGAGCAAACACAAGCATATCTTTCGGAAGAAATCTTGTTCCCATTTCAAATTTAGGTATCAAAGGGATGTTTAATCCAAACTTCTTACCCCCCAGTAAAGGTACCCAATCAGGGATATCAAACTTCAATTTATTCGCACCTTTGATAAGGAAGTTCAATGCATCAATGACTCCATTAGCCATTTTCTTCATTGAACCGCCGATTCCATCAATGATACCTCCTATGAAATCTCCGATTCCGCCCCACACTTTTTTACCAAATGCAGAAACAGTGTCCCAATTTTTGTATAACAAAACACCAATAGCAATCAATGCACCGATGGCAAGAATGGTCAGAGTAATTGGAGAGGCTAAAAAATGCATTGCAGCACCCCATGCTGCGGTGGCGGTCGTCAATGTCCAAGTGGATATCGCCCCCCATGCTGCGTGTACATTGTATGCAATCAAAGCAGTAACAAGCGTTGCCATAGCAATCCCAACATATATTAAAATCGTTTCATTCTTACCCATCCAATCTGCAAAATCAAATAAAGCAACTATAATCCATTTGATACTGTCAAAGAGGTCGACAAAAATATTCTTTAATGAGTTCAACGCAATGTTAAAACGATTATTAATTGTGTCAGAAACCTTATCGAATGCTTCATCTGTTGCTCCTGTTGAGTTTTTCATTTCAACAACCATATTATTAAACGTTGATGCATCATCACTTAGAAGCACCAGTGCCGCTTTACCAGCTTCCGCACTTCCAAACATATCTTTCAACGAAAGACCGTTTTTAACTGCAGAGTTATTCAGAATCTCAAGTACATCCGAAACTGATTTACCGGATTCCATTAATTGAGTAAAGCTTTTACCGGTTAACTCGCGAAGTGCCACATCTGTTTTGGAGCCCGTTTTTGACAACTCATTGAATAGACCATTCATATACGTCGTCGATTCAGCAGCTGCGATACCTTTTGAAGTCATAATTGCATAACCTGCAGCCAACTGTTCTATACTAACCCCAGCCGCTTTTGCTGTAGGAATTGCCTTACCCATTGTGGAAGATAATTCAGCAACTGTGGTTTTACCTTTGTTTTGGGTTTGAATGAGAATATCGCTGATCCGCGCCGTTTCTGATGATTCAAGACCGTATGAGTTAAGAATCGTAGTTAAAACGTCAAGAGCTTGTCCAGACTCAGTAAAACCGGCTTTAGCCAACTTTGTGGCGTTCTCAACAAAAGAAATAGCATCAGCTGTACTTTGACCCGCAGAGATGGCGTTATAAACGTCTTCGGCTATCAAGGACGCGCTGATTCCGGTTTGATTAGATAATGCCATGATGCTATCTTTAAGAGTATCTAGTGGGATTTCGGATGTGTCAGCAATGGTACTGACTTTAGCCATTGCCTCTTCAAAGTCTGCTCCAAATTTGACAGTAGCTACCCCAACTGCGATGATAGCCGCACCCGCTGCCATACCGACATTCTTAAGATTTTGAACGGCTTGCTTCTCAGACAGTGCACCATTAGCCTTCTTTGCTTGGGTCTCTAGACCTTTAAGTTTCTGTTCAGTCTCTACGATTTCTCTTTGCAGAGCTCGGTATTGCTCTTCAGAAATTTTACCCTTTGCAAACTCTTCACGTGCTTTTGTTTCAGCAGTTTTTAGTGTATCTAGCTTTTCCTTGTTGCTTGCAATAGCGTCGCCCAAAAGCTTTTGTTTCTGTGCCAATAGTTCAGAGTTTTTTGGGTCAAATTTCAGAAGTTTGTTAACTTCTTTTAATTCATTCTCAATGTCTTTGGATTTCTTGTTAACATCTTCTAAAGCATTGATAAGTTTATCGGTCTTCCCGCCAATATCAAGGGTAATTCCTTTTAGATTTTTTGACATTGTTTCCTCACTTTCCAAATTTCTCCCGCAGTTTTTGTCGATCGGGCTTAGTTTGTTTTACTATCCAACATTTCTCCAGGTATTCTCTACCTTCTTGTGTTTGATTTAACTGATGAATGTATGAATCTCTTAGGTACTGCCAGTATTCGACAATATTCAATTGTTCGATTTGAAAAACATTGAGTCGTGTGTAATCAATGACAAACTTATCATCTATGGTTTCAACTTTGTAATATCCCTTACTATCATCTTCCTGGGGATAATAAGGGATCAGAAGTTTGGGTGACTTTTGATCTCCGATAGCCATGTGAAGTACTGGATGGATAGATTATTCAAGACATCAAAATCAGCTTCGGCCAGCATTTCGGTTGTGATGGTTATCTTTTGTCGGTTCTTTGACAAAATTTCCGACATGACGTCAATGTAGGTTTCATAGTCATTGGTTTTTTGAACAGCCATGAGTTTTTTTAGTGTCTTGACTTTCGGTGGTTCAACTTCCAATTGTGTACCATTAATATTCAATGTAAAATAACGTGTGATAACATTGTTCAAATCAAACATGATGCCTCCTATTTCTCGCCGATTAGCGTTATTTTCAAACTAAAGAGGGGATTGCTCCCCTCGTGCGGTTATGCTACAGGAATTTCTTCCACGTAGATAATCAATGTTCCTTCGGAATCTATTGGATTTGCTTTGAACTCGACATCTACTACAGATTCTTTGTCTTTGACGAAAGCCAAGGTGAAGCCAGATTGGTTGTTACCGACGATACTTAAACGAATATCGCCTTCGGAAGGATCTTCATGCAAGAAGCGAATGATATACTGCTTTCCGTCTTGGTTGGCAATGCCACCAATTTTGACTGTTCGCTTGCCAGCGGCTTCAGTGACTCGTGCAGTTGCAGTAATCTTGGCAAAAGTAGCACCATTGATCGTCATCAGTCCACTCTTCAAAGAGACATCTTCAGCAGTCAATACAGTTTTCGATACTGTTTGCATGTCGTCCTGTGCTCTGTAAAAAGATGGCTTGTATTCAACTGTAGCGCCTCCTACGATTTTACCAAGTAGATTCGCTTCTACTTCGATGGTTGCATCTGCAGGTAATGTACCTGTGAATTCTGAAATGTAAAGTTTACCGGAGCCAAGTATAATTTTTTGTGCGGCTGTTAATGACATTATATTATTTCCTTTCTGTGAGAGTTAAATTGTAAACCGTCATGAAGCATCGCTCACTCGATAACCACATGGTATTTTTGGTGTAAGCTACTGCTTTAGCATTGAATATTGATTCCAAAGTTGCTTCTGCAGAGACTTGAGATTTCTTCCTATACAATTCAACACTGATTGACCGTGATACTATGTCGTTGGACATATCAGCTCCATAACAATCTTGGTCCTCCATGTAAACAACCCAGGGTAATTCAGGAGGCTTATCATAACTAATGTATTCAACGCTTAGACCTGTGGTTTCTAGCCATGTTTTAACGTCCAGCATTCTTTATGCCCTCCTCCACTAATTCGGGTAGTCTCCTTAAAGCGAGTTCCTCACCATATCTGATGTGCGGATACGCTTGAGTACGATCGCCTCTTTTAGTTAAGTGTCCATTTTCCAATAAATGTGTCAAGCGATGTTGACCATTGGCCACATGCCAAGTTTTAGTTTTATTGAATCGTGTTTCTTCTGTTGTCTTTACTCGAAAAGATTTAACATATTCGTTTTTTCGGTTGGTGGTTTGAAATGTCACACTAGCTTTGATTTCTTGATTAACTTCTTTTGCTACTTGTTCAACTGAAATTTTGGTTACATTCGTTATCTCTTGGCTGTATTCTTCAAGTGCTTCTTTGATAGCACTTGCCAGTTGATCAACTTGAATCATACGTGCATTTCCAGTTGACGAAGAGTTAAATCAATCGATGGTGGAATAAATTCATAAATTTCTTGTGACTGTTCAACCATGAAAACTCCTCTACCAGATATTTCTACACAATCATGAGCATTGATTCCAACATGAAAGGGGATTCGAATAATGATCGTAATATCCGTTTGTGCCGATTGAGCCGCGTAGAATCTCTTATACCCGACTGTTCGTTTTTGAAATCGAATTCCTGTAAACTTTGATACTTTCTGATCGTTCTCATCTAAGGTGAAAATGTCACAAACACCGTCATTGTAGACGGGTAAGTTTTTAAACACAGATGTATCTCACTTGCGCTTCCAAATACTCGGTGTCGTAGCGCTTTTTAAATTCGTCACGCAATCCATAATAAGAGTAGCGGACGAAAGCTTTCAATAGCGCACGACAAGAGAAATCTGTCTCAAAATTTACAAGTGAACTTACTTTCTGTTGGATATCATGAACACCTTCTTTTAAAAATGAAGTGAGAACTGCATCAGAAATTGAGGAGGGAATTCCGCATTCCCCCCTGATTTCTAGCAATAATGACGAAATAAGGGCTTCGTTCATGAATGACCCTCCTTTCTATACTAAGCGACTACTTCTTTAGTATTAACCGGAGCAGCGATGGTGTTACCAACTAATACTGTCGGCACATAGGCTTTGAGGTTAGTGATGTCAAGCTTGATTGCGCAAGCATCATCCACGGCTCTTCCATTACCGTACGTCTTGGCAATCAAAACATCGACATCATCCAATGCTTTTGTTTCCTTGTAAACATCAACAGTCACAGCTTGAATACCCAGATCATACATGCTCGGTAATGCTAATACCGGCGAACCAGCAGCACAATTTACCGTTTGAACAACTTTTGTCGGGAACGAGAAGGACTCCGTCCAGACACCGCCAACGAATGCTTTTGATGCCGGAAAAATCTTAGTAAAATAATCAGATGGGTTACAGATCAGGATGACTTCTTCAACTTTGCGTTTTCCACCGTTTGTTAGAGTAGAAATCAAAGCTCCGTAATGTTCAGGAGCAAAGGTCGCCAATGCAACTGCAGTTTTACCAGTATGTACACCGTCAACTGAAGTACCAATCAATCGTGCGAGTCCAATTGGAGCAACCTTACCATCACCATTAACAACACCAGCTTCTAAACCGTCAACCAAGGCTTCGCCCAAAATTGCTCGGAAGTAGCGATCAACATACGCTTCACCCAATGCCACGATTCCCTTAGGAACTAACAGATATGCAGCTAGACGGAATACATCCATGTTCAAAGAAGAAATAGTAGCAGACAATTCAGCGGCTATAGCAGCAGTGATTGCGCCCCAAGCGGCCGCACCACTAGAAGCAGCGGAAATCCATTTCTTTATGCCTGCAGGAACGATGCGAACATATTGCAACAATCCGGAATCTTTTTTGACGGATTCAAGGGTTCGCTCCACAATCGATGTCGGGATGATATCTTCTTGGTCAAAAGTAAGAGCAGCTTTAACCGATGATCCAAATTTCGAATAGAAAGCTTTCTCTTCCTTATTCAAAATGCGCAATCCGAGCGATGTTGCAAACTCAGCATCAGCTGATGCACGTTGCGCGTCAGCAACATATTGCTCAACGATACCGGCAGTGCTGGCTTCAATGTATTCTTGCATAGCGTTTAAGATGGCTTCGGTTTTATTCTCAACAGGTGCACCTTCGATTTTTGCAGTCAAGGATGCGAGTAGTTCTTTGTTTGCGTTTAATTTCATTTCTTTTTTCCTCCTATTGTTTCCCGAAATATTGTTCCCACGCATTGATGGGCTTTGGTTTCGGATTCAGTTGTTTTTCTGCGTTTTTCAACTTCTCAACAAGGTTGAATAAAACACTAGACTCTAGCGAAGCTTTAGCTGATTCCTCTTGAATCTTGGTTGCAAAGTTCATTTCCAGTGCTTCATCTGCAGTGATCCATGTCTCAGCATCCATCATTTTTTTAATTTTGGATGTTGTTAATCCGGTGCCAATG
>CAKMJZ010000060.1 GCA_927435855.1 uncultured Erysipelotrichaceae bacterium | reverse complement strand
ACTTATAAATCGAGCTGTCTAACAATTCGTTAGCTTTTTGTACATTATAAGTATAGTTAATCAGTTTTTCAGCAACTTTTTCTTTTTGAGTTTGGCACAATGGATGTATCAAACTCAAAAAGAAAAAGTTGCTGAAAAACTGATTAACTATACTTATAATGTACAAAAAGCTAACGAATTGTTAGACAGCTCGATTTATAAGTTTGAAGTTGATGGCGTAACTCCGTTTGACCCGACAAAAGCTGTTGAAGGTTACTGGAGACACACCGCTGAAGGTGAAGTTCTGCAAATCAACCACTTAGGTACAACACAAAACCCAATTACTGTTTTGATCGGTACCAAATGGCCTGAAGGCATGAACAAAGCTGGCGTTAAGTTTACTTGGGAAGAACAAGATTTCAATGCATTGTTAACAAATTACTACTATGCATATGAACTTGATATTTCCGAAAGAAAATTCCATACATTTAACTTAGCTACTAACTTCTCTGCTGCATACGATCCTTACTATTCCATGCACAGTGACTGGTTGGGAACTTGGCAAAATGCTAACCAAATGAATGACTCACAAATCGATTACTTGACAGTTAAAATGAGATCTTTGGATCCGACTGAAAAGGAAAGATATGCTGAGTTCTGGTTGGATTACCAAATCCGTTGGAATGAATTGTTGCCGAATATTCCTATCTACTCTAATGAGTACTTCGATGTATTCAGCAATCGCGTTAAAGGCTTAGTTACTACTCCGCTATATACTTGGGCTAGAGCTATTCTTGACGTAACTGTTGAAGGCGAATAATCTTAAGAATTAAAATCTAGAAAATTAGGAAATTAAAGGTGATAGGGGTCCTCTATCCCTTTAATTTTCTATGCGTAAGGAGTTATGAAATATGGTAAAATTTTTCCTTAGAAGATTCTTTTCACTAATACCCGTAATCATTATTATTTCAATCATGTTGTTTGGGATTTTCAAGGCGATGCCTGGCGATCCTGTTAAACTGATGATTCCTGCCGGTGTTAAGACCGAAGAACTCAGACAGTTTTATTACGATACGATTAAAGCCAGATTGGGATTGGACAAATCGATACCGGAACAATATGTCCGTTGGATGTATAACACGATGCAGGGCGACTTTGGCATTTCTACGTCATTTCAACGCCCAGTAACCGAGGTTATTGCCACGCCGCTGAAAAATTCAATTCGATTGAATGTTTTTGTTCTGGTTTTCTCATTTTTAGTATCTATTCCTGTGGGCATTCGCTCTGCAGTAAAACGACACTCATTATTTGATTCGTTCTGGCAGGTATTCTCGTTGGTAGGGTTATCCATGCCTGTGTTCTTTATCGGACTTATCTTCATTTATGTGTTTGCCATCACGTTGCGTTTATTGCCTGGCGGTGGTATGCCATTTATGATGAAAGGCGATTGGACCGATATTCTTGCTTGGGCTCGATATATGACCTTGCCGGTTATCACGTTGACCATTGGCAGTTTGGCTGGTACGATTCGTTATGTGCGTAACGCCATGATTGAAATTATAAGTAAAGATTTTATTCGTACAGCTCGTTCAAAAGGTCTTAGTGAAAAAGTCATCATTTACTCGCATGCTTTTAAAAATGCTTTGATACCGGTCGTAACCTTGGTAGCTGGATCACTTGTTGGTTTGTTTGGTGGTGCTGCTATCACAGAAACCATATTTGCGTGGAACGGGATTGGTTATGTACTGATTCAAGCATTGAATCAACGGGACTATATGGTTGTTTTGGCCATGAATATGTTCTACGCGGTTCTGACGCTTTCAGCGAATATCATCATGGATATTGGTTATGCGTTGGTTGATCCGCGCGTGAAATTGAAATAGAGGTAACGACAAATGGATAAAAAAGGAAACGCATTTTTGCGTACAATAGGTTCTTTTGGCCGTCTGGTCGGCTCTCTGTTTAGTTTCGGAAAGATGAAGAAACCGATTGATACGTTAGCTGAAGAAGCTATTATGAGTCCGTCAAAAGTTATAGTTAAAAACTTCTTTCGTAATAAGTTGGCAATTACAGGATTGATTGGGTTTTCAATCATGCTATCAGTTGTCTTTATCGGTGCAGCATTGAATCCGCTAACGATATTGTCAACCAATCCAATTATGAGAAATACAAAGCCTGGACTTGGTTATTCGAAAATAACAAGTGCTGCGCAAAATGCTGGGCTCGTCCAAATATCTAATGGGACGACCTATGGAATCGGTTTGGGAAAAGACGGTGATGTTTATTCCTGGGGTCAGGATGTTTTAGGTGCAACCAAAATCCCTGCAGAAATTAATGCATTACAGATCAAAAAAATCGCTTCTGGAGATAGACATGCCATCATTATGACTCAGTCAGGTAAGGTTTACGGTTGGGGAAACAACAACTTTAAACAATCAACTGTTCCTGCTGAAATCGAAGCTGTCTTGATGCTAGAAAATGTTGTCGATATTTTGGCTGGAGATCAGTATTCAGCAATTATAACAGATAAAAACAAGATTCATGTATGGGGTACGACGTTTGCGACCGGATTGGATATCGTTCCTTCAAGATACCAAGGCCGCATAGTTAAGGCCGCACAAGCACCTTTTAATATAATTTTGATTTTGGATGATGGTTCTATAGGTATTATGGGACAACCTCAGACCATGTTAGAAACCTCTTTCCCAACTCAGCTTGCAAATAAAGAAGTGACCATCGTTGATGCAGCCGTTACTGTTAGAACAGCAGTTGTTGTAGATACTGTTGGTCAAGTAATCGTGTGGGGTGAAAACGAACATGGTTTGCTAATCTTACCAGAAGGTATACAAAATGAGAAAATCGTTTCTGTTGAGGCGGGTCGTTCACATTTTATTGCCTTATCAGCATCAGGGAAAATATTTGTTTGGGGTAGTAATGATTACAAACAGTTGGAAATCCCAGAAGAAGTATTAGGTAAAAAAGTTACGTCAATTGCAGCTAACTATTATCAGACTTATGTCATTACAGAAGATGGTAAATCATATGGTTGGGGGCAAGACGGTTATTATCTTGGTACAGATGATTTGGGACGCGATATGTTGATGCGTTTGATTCATGGTGGTCGTGTAACGATGACTGTTGGTGCTGTTGCTGTTATGATTTCTACGACCATTGGTTTATTAGTTGGATTGATTTCCGGATTCTACGGTGGTTGGATCGACAATATTCTCATGCGTTTTACCGAAGTTATTAACTCTTTCCCATTCTTACCGATGGCTATTACATTATCATCGTTTGTGGGTGGTGTTTTGACACAAACTGAACGCCTGTTGCTTATCATGATTATCTTAGGGGTCATCTCCTGGACCGGACTGGCACGACTGGTTCGCGGTCAGATTTTAGCAGAACGTGAGAAGGATTTCGTACTGGCTGCAAGAGCCTTGGGAATCCGTTCTAACGTCATTATATTGAGACATATTCTACCCAATGTCATTAACGTCGTTATTGTTAGTATGACATTAGGATATGCAGGTAGCTTGTTAACCGAAGCAGGCTTGTCGTTTTTAGGATTCGGTGTTATACCTCCGTCGCCGTCATGGGGAAATATGTTAACCGGTGCTCAAGACTCGACGGTCATCACGTTCTATTGGTGGAGATGGATTCTTCCTGCCGTAGCGGTATTGATTGCCGCGCTGACCGTTAATATTATCGGTGACGGTTTGCGAGATGCTATGGACCCAAAGAACAATGAAAAGTAGAGGTAATTACGATGGCATTATTAGAAATTAAAAACTTACATACCTATTTCCATACACGCCGCGGCTTGATCAAAGCTGTTTATGGTGTGACTTTGAAGGTAGAAGAAGGTAGAACACTGGGAATCGTCGGTGAATCTGGCAGTGGAAAGAGTCAAACAGCGATGAGCATTCTTCGTTTGTTTGAGGCTAACCAAAAGATTTACCAAGGTGAGATCTTATTTGATGGCAAAGATTTGGCAAGTGCGACCGAAACTGAAATGCGTCACATTCGTGGAAACGATATTTCTATCATTTTCCAAGAACCGATGACCAGTTTGAATCCGGTGTTTACAGTTAGCAAGCAGATCAGTGAAGTGTTGATGCTTCATCAAGGGTTGGATAAGAAAGAAGCACATAATCGTTCGATCGATATGTTGGCGGCTGTAAAAATTTCCAATCCGGAAGAAGTCGTAAACATGTATCCATTCCAGTTGTCGGGTGGTATGAATCAACGGGTTATGATTGCTATGGCTTTGGCTTGCCAGCCGAAACTGTTGATTGCTGATGAACCAACGACAGCTTTGGACGTAACGATTCAAGCCCAGATTTTACGCTTGATGAACGATCTTAAAACGGAATTTAACGCATCGATTATCTTTATTACCCATGACTTGGGTGTCATCAATCAAATGGCCGACGATGTCGCAGTAATGTATTGTGGTCAGGTAGTTGAAACTGCTCCTGTTGAATATATATTTACCGACAAGAATACGGAATATATGCACCCGTATACGGAGGGGCTATTAAAATCCATTCCGAGTTTAAATAGTGATAAGAACCAAAAACTGGACGTAATTCCAGGTTCGGTACCTCATCCGCTTGATTTGCCTAAGGGATGTAAATTTGCTCCCCGCTGTAAATATGCGACAGCTAAGTGCCACAACGAGGAACCCGATTTGGTAAAAATAAGTGAGAAGCAAGCCGTTCGTTGCTTCTATCCAAAGAAGGGAGTGCGTAACAGTGGAGAATAAAAAAGTACTAATTAGAATTCAAAACTTAAAGCAATACTTTCCAATTAAGAAAAGAAGCATTTTCCAACGTGAGCGTTTGTTTGTAAAAGCAAATGACGGAATTACACTAGACATTTACGAAGGTGAAACTTTCGGTCTTGTTGGTGAGTCCGGATGCGGAAAATCTACGTTGGGCCGTACGATATTGCAATTATATGTTCAAACTGATGGTTCAACTTTGTTTTATGGTCGTTCGATCTCCGAGTTTGCTCCAAGATATGTAGGTGAAGTCATTAAGAGCATTCCTGATGCTTTCCCAAAGTATTTAAATGAGAAGAAAATTCATGAGGCTACTAAAGTTGCGACAGAAAAGATCACGGATTCCGTTGAAAAAGCGGCTGCTGAAGAAAAAGTTATTAATCGCGAGAAATCGCTGAACAATATGTATCTTAACATGTTGAGAATTGCGGGTGGTTTATTGGTACATCCTGATTTAAGACTGGTGTCAGCTCAATTGCAGGAACTGCATCAACATTTGGAAAAAACAGCAACAATCAATCGTAAATTGCGCATGGCCAAAAAGAAACTTGAGGCTGGCGAGTTAGATGAAAAACTATCTGCAAAAGTTGTTGTCTGGAAAGATGAGTTAGCTAAGTTGATGGAATTCGAGAAACCGATTCGTGTAAAACTTGCACAATTGCATGATAATGCGCGTCAACAGCCGCATTATGCAGATTTTGTTGCTTTTGAAGATAATGGCATTGACCTCTCTCGTTTAACAAGAGAAGAGATGCGTGAATTGCGTAGCGATATGCAAGTCATTTTCCAAGATCCTTACTCTTCATTAAATCCGCGTTTAACCGTTGGTCAAATCATAGGTGAAGGTTTATTGGCTCATGATGTGTTCAAAGATTCAAACAGTGATAAGTATACAGAGTATATTACTAAAGTCATGGATCAATGCGGATTAGCTCCGTATTTCATTCACCGCTACCCGCATCAATTTTCCGGTGGACAGCGTCAACGTATCGGGATTGCCCGTGCATTGGCACTAAATCCAAAATTTATCGTTTGCGATGAAGCGGTAAGTGCATTGGATGTATCCATTCAATCGCAAATTATTAACTTATTGAGTGATTTGAAGAAAGAGAACAATCTGACTTACTTGTTTATTACCCATGATTTAAGCGTCGTTAAGTATATTTCCGATCGCATTGGGGTCATGTATTTGGGCAATATGGTCGAGTTGGCTTCCTCTGAGCGAATCTTCGAAAATCCGTTACATCCGTATACGGAAGCGCTTTTAGAAGCGATTCCGCGTACAGATGTCGTCAGACAAGAACTAACGATTCTTGAAGGTGATATTCCTTCGCCGATTAAACCTCCGAAAGGGTGCAAGTTCCATACAAGATGCCGCTATGCATTTGATAAATGTAAAGTGGTTACTCCAAAATGGGAAGAAATTGAGCCTGGTCACTTCGTCGCATGCCACTTAAGGAGCAAAGACGCTGAGTAGACCAAAGCCCCCGAAATACACGAAGGAAGAAATACGAGATTACGAAGAAAAACTTAGAAATACTGATTTTGAAAAAGGTGATATGATGGCAATGATTATCGCAGCCATACTTACCATTATGCCAGCTATGTTAGCAGTCATAGGTTTTATGATTGGTATTGTCTGGTTGATATTCTTACGCTAAAAAAACAGTCCGCAAGGACTGTTTTATATTTAGACTATAGTTTGCTGTTTAAGTCGTTATCGTATTCAAGTTCTTCTCTGACGTGTTTTAAGCTATGAGAGACTTCCCAACTGACCAACACGGATACAATCACGTGCAATACGATAATCGCACTGACAATTGCCAAGTCGGTGTAATCGCGAATGGTGATTAAGCGCAAAACTTCCGCAGCCAGGTAGAACAATAATCCTAAAGCTATTCCTCGTCCCAAGCGAATTCGAAGTTCAGTGGAAGTTTGTCGATATTTCAACTTAACAAATCTACACAGAGTCTGAAAGGAAACGATAATGATGACCGCAGCTCCGGTCAATTCCAACATCAACATCAACAGTTTCGTCAAATCTACAACAAAGTGATGAATCAATTCATATAGAGCTTCCAAAGTATCCCAACTTTCTTTAATTGAATTTACACTGTGTATTCTACCACTAAATGTATCAAATTGAAAGAGATTTATTTCACATTAAGGAATAAGCAAATTTGCAGCATAGATAACATTAGAGGTAAATATCATGACTAGCTTTGCACAAAAGAAACAACTAATATCATACTTGTTTGTACTATGGGGACAGACCAAAACGATTAGTGAAAGTGCAGAAAATGCGTATGATCACGCATACGTTTGTAATGACTTTGATCGGCTGATGAGACATGCGCTATCACAGCTTAACGAAGAACATAAGAAGATCATAATGAAAGAGTTCATGGAAAAAACAAGTCCCAACTGGTATCTCGAATACTATTCGAGAAGCTCGTTTTATCGCCATAAGCAACAGAGTATGGACACATTTATCCGTTGCTTGCATGGTCGAAAAATGGTAAAATAATACAGAGGTGCACAATATGGATACTTTTTCTAGACTAAAAACACTATTGGAAAATCGTGGTATTAAGACCGGTCAACTGACCGAAAATTCTACATTGAAGGATATTGGGATTGATTCATTGGACTTAGTAGAAGTCCTTTTAGAGTTAGAAAAACAGCTCAACGTAACATTCTCTGATGATGAGTTGTTGGGGTGCAGAAGTATCAGCGACGTAGTAAATTTGGTAGCGAAAAAGAAATAAGGAGGACTTTTATGTACAAGGGAATAGCGGCTTCATCAGGTGTAGTTGTATCTAAAGTATATAAATTAGAACATCCGGTTCTTAATATCGAACGTAAAGATGCGGATGCGGAAACAGAAATTAAAAAGCTTTCGGAAGCATTGGTAAAAACCCAGAAAGATATTGAAACGATTCAAAAGAAAGCAGTAGGAAAATTAACAGATGAAGATTTGGCGATTTTCGATGCTCATCTTATGGTGACTCAGGATCCTGAGTTCATCGGTCAAATTGAAGAGTTGATTAAAAGTGAAAACATCAATGCAGAGTTTGCGGTCAACGAAGTCGGCGGTATGTTTATTTCGATGTTTGAAGCGATGGAAGATGCCTACTTTAAAGAAAGACCTTGAAACTCAAGGTCTTTTTTTCGCCTGCAGAAAAATGATCCCCCCCGCCGCGCCCGATAGAAGAGGACCCAGGACCATGGAATTGACGCTCGAAGCCGTTGCTCTATTCGCCCAACACCGTGGTGGCACCACCCAAGGTCGCCAGGGCCAGCTTGGTGCATTCATCTACCTTGCGCTGGATGGTTGGCAGGTCGCCACTGCGCACCAGCAACCCAAATACCTCCCGCTCATACCCGTCCATGACCAGATCATCGCGCAGAATC
>CAKMJZ010000059.1 GCA_927435855.1 uncultured Erysipelotrichaceae bacterium | reverse complement strand
TAAATCAGTAAAGCTGTGTTCACGAACGTAATGGATCGCTTTATTTCCTTCATTATCAACGATTTCCTTATCTGCTCCTTGATTAAGCAAATATTGTACTAGCTCTAAGTACCCAGAGTAGCTTGCTCTCATTAAAGCGGTACAACCGTTGGTATCTTTGGCATTGATATCCGCATTGGCTTCCACCAATTCCTTGATGACATCCACTCTAAACGCTAGGCAGGCTTCCATCAAAGCCGATCGCCCCATTTCATCCTGAGCATTGACATCTGCACCTTTGGTCACTAAATAACCGACCACATCCACATGACCCAGAAAACTCGCTCTCATCAATGCATTTCGACCTTTGTTATCCAAAGCATTGATATCGGCTCCAGCTTCCGTAATCATTTTGACAATTCCTAAATGTCCCTTTTTTGCAGCTCCCATAATAGCTGACTTGTCATTGACGTCGCGCGCATTTACTTCTGCACCATTGTCAATCAGGAAACGTACAATGTCCTCATGACCGCGTTTTGCTGTTCGCATCAGCGCGGTCCTGCCATCGCCGTTTACAATGTTTACATCGGCACCCTGTTTAAACATAGCACTGACTTTCGCAAAGTCACCAGCAGCGGCCGCATCCCAGAATGTTTTGTTTGTTTGATCCATAACAATTCCTCCTTGATTAATCAAACACATCGTTTTTTTGATGAAAAAAAGACGGGCACATTAAACCCATCTTAAAACATCAATCGAATTTTAAAACGCACACCAACCGGATTGACAGTTGCCAATACAGTTGATTCTACAGATGGTAAAAGTAAGACCATATTAGCTCACCTCAATTCTGTTGGTACTCTCGTGTTATCTATATTGTAACCAATCCTATGAAATACTCAAGTGTTTTCATCTAAATACCACAAAATTACTGAAGCGCTTACACATTACTGAGAAATCTTCGAATATGCATACTGCATAAAGGATTCCATCTCATCTGCATCCAGTGTTTTATCTGTACTCAAATCAAAGCTATGCTCTTTATCTGCCAAAAAAAGACGTCTCGACTGTAAAAAATAGGTCCTTAACACTCGACCGGGCACATCGGGAATCGGATCATTCCAAGTAGTGTCCAAATACAGCCATTCTCCATCAACCTCAACGATATTCCATGCGTGTTGAATCGATTGAGCACTAATGATTCCTGTCTTAATATCTAGCAGTCTCATAATCTGCAAAAATGCACGGGCATAACCGCTGCACACTGCAGTTTTCAGATTCAATGCACCATAAGCCGTAAAGGACGGATGATCGATGTACTTACTTAAGTCCAACTGTAAGACACTTTCATCATATGCAATCGTTTTTACCAAATAATCATGAATAACTTCAATTTTCTCAATATCTGTCATGTCAGCAGTTATCAATGATTCAATCAAAGCATTAGACATCCTAAGTACACCTTCTGTATATTTTTCATCCGGTTCGATTCGGATATACATTGTTTTATATTGAACACTGCCAGCAGCTTTGTATTCAATGATTCCTTGTTTTAAACTGAATGGAGAGACCATAAGTGTGTCCAGATACAGATAAACACGTTGTAAAGAAATATCCGACCCAGAGATATAAGGCACTTCCAATACGCCGATTTCATAATTCTTATATAAAAGCAAAGCTAATTCCTGTTCCGATGAAATGGAGTACAATGTGCTCTTGCTTAAGAAACTTCCAAGCTGAACACGTTTGAACGTGTGTCCTGGAGCAACCATTTGTGTTGGTTCAATTGTCCATGTCTCTTCAAATTTCTCAGTACCAAAAGGCCAGAGCGAGCAGCCCGACAATAAAACGGTCAAAATCAGAATAAGGAGTTTCTTCTTCATAGGACACCTCAAACAATCTACTAAAGAATATGTCTTGTACCTTTTAATTGATACAAAATCATTGTACAATGAAATTCGAGGTGAGACCAATGAAATTTAATGAATATGTTTATTTGCGTCCGGATTTTGATGCGAACAAGTCAAGGGCTTTACAACTGTATGAAGAATTCGCTCAAGCCAAAACAGTAGAGGAGCAAGTTGAATTGATCAAGCAGTTCAACGTTGATCGTTTCAATGTTATGACGGCTAATGTCTTGTGCAGCATTCGACATTCCATCAACACTAAGGATGAGTTTTATGAAACCGAAAATAATTACTGGGATCAACAAGGTCCATTGTATGAGGAGTTGATGGTCAATTTTTATAAGACTCTTCTTGCTTCCCCTTTTATCGAAGAACTTAAGGCACAGATGCCTCAAGCTTTCTTTAAAATCGTCGAATTTTCACTGAAGTCGTTTGATCCGAAAATCATAGAGGATCTTCAGGAAGAAAATCGTCTTTCGTCGGAATATCAAAAACTGATTGCATCGGCACAAATCGAGTTTGATGGAAAAGTATACACTTTACCACAACTTACACCGTTGACACAATCTGTTGATCGTGACATTCGTAAACGTGCAACGGATGCCCGGTGGGGGTTCTTCGAGAAAAACGAAGCCAAAATCGATGAGATCTATCACGATTTAGTGCAATTACGGGATAAAATCGCCGAGAAACTTGGTTATAACAATTTTATCGAACTTGGTTATATTCGTATGATGCGTTTGGATTACAATGCGGATATGGTCGATGTTTTCCGTAAGCAAGTCCTTTCGGATATCGTTCCGGTATCGAAGAAACTCTTTAAGCGTCAACAAGACCGTTTAGGTTTAGATCAACTGTTACATTATGACTTAAGCTTTGAGTATACCAACGGAAATGCCAAACCGATCGGTGATCCGGATTTCATCGTTGAAAACGGTCGTAAAATGTATCATGAGTTATCCAAAGAAACTGCAACTTTTATCGATTTTATGCTCGATCGCGAATTGGTCGATCTTGTTAGCAAACCTGGTAAAGCCGGTGGGGGATACTGTACTTACATTGCAGATTATCAATCGCCCTTTATATTCTCCAATTTCAATGGTACTTCCGGTGATATCGATGTGCTGACACATGAAGCCGGACATGCTTTTCAAGTGTTCTCTTCCCGCCATATCGAAGTTCCGGAATGTATGTGGCCGACCATGGAAAGTGCTGAAATTCATTCTATGTCCATGGAATTCTTTACGTGGCCTTGGATGGAGAGCTTCTTTGGTGATCAGGCTCAGAAATATCGCTACTCCCATTTAGGTGGAGCAATTAAGTTTATTCCTTATGGTGTTTTGGTTGATCATTTTCAACATGAAGTTTATGCCAATCCGGATATGACTCCCGATCAAAGAAAGACGACATGGCGTAAGTTACAAAAACAATACTTGCCTCATATCGATTATTCTGAGAGTGAGTTTTTAGAAAAAGGCACTTTCTGGTTCCAACAAGCCCACATTTTCCAAATGCCGTTCTATTACATTGATTATACTCTTGCCCAAATTTGCGCACTACAATTCTTTAAACGTATCCAAGACAAAGATGAGACAGCGTGGAAAGATTATCATCATCTGTGTACATTGGGTGGAACGATGTCCTTTACCGGATTGGTCAAAGCAGCTAATCTGAAATCACCATTTGAAGAAGGTTGTGTCAGCTCGGTCATCAATACGATCGATCAGTGGTTGGAAGGTGTCGACGACAAAGCACTCTAGTATGTACCTAAAAAACTTTCTTTATAAATTATCCCGAAATGGTCACTTCGGTGAATGGCTGACACATTTGAATGCATTGAATTTTCCTGGATATAAAAAAGTTATTTCAAATGTTTATTGTGTTTACAATAATCCGGTTCCCACGGAGATCGATTCAGTAATGATTACGCGTTTTGGATTCATCGTGATTGAGACTAAGCATTTCTCTGGAATGCTCATTGGCCACCACAGTCAGGATCAGTGGACGTTGCAGTTCAAGCATCACAAACGTAACTTGTACAGTCCCATTCGCCAAAATCAGACGCATATCTATGCACTGAACAAGGCATTACCTCAATACAAATATGTTCCGAAGTTTTCAATGATCGTTGTTGATGAGGCTTGTACGTTGCAAGTAACTTCAGATGAGAATAATCTTATTGTCCATCGCAAGCAACTCAATAAACAATTGAAATTGTGGCTAAACACCCAGCCCATGATCCTCTCGCGCAAACAGGTTCGCGACATTGCCGAGCAGTTGCGTAAAATGAGGCATATATCACGAAAAAATAAAAAGTCGCATGTACATCATGTGAAAAACAAAAAGCAGCCGGATTAATTCCGGCTGCTTATCTTATTCAGCGGCTTTTTCAGCTTTTTCGAGTTTCTCTACTTTAACTAACATCCAATAACCAATCACAAACAATATGATCAATGCTAAGATTCCATTACGAGATGATCCGGTCGTGACTGCCATGATGGCAAGTAGCATCGGACCAAAGAAATCCGCAAATTTACCGAAGATATCGAAGAATCCGAAGTATTCGTTGGATTCATTTTTCGGAACGAGTTTACCATAATAAGAGCGTGACAGCGATTGGATTCCACCTTGAGCCATCCCGACTGCTATTGCCAAAACCCAGAACTCCCAAGCTTGATCCAATTGATAACCAAAAATTGAAATACCGATATACATTAAAATATAAAATTTCAGCAGTTTTAATGCACCATGTTTCTTGGCCAGCACACCTGCTAAAATCGCAAATGGGAATGCGACGAACTGAGTGAGCAACAAGGCCCCAATCATCTCAGTGGTGCCGATTCCTACTTCACCGCCATACGTTGTGGCCATAGATATGATGGTGTAAACACCATCGATATAACAGAAATAACCGACGATATAATAGAATAATTTCTTATTTTTATAGATTTTTTTCAGTGTTATGAACACACGTTCGAAAGCTTTTGAAATAACTTTCGGTTGAGGTTCCAAGTAGTATGTTTGCTTAACATTCTTTAACATCGGAATCGTCAGTAAACCCCACCAAACCGCTGTAATCAGAAATGAAATCTGCGTAGCTTGGGTGGTTGATATGCCAAAAGGTTTGGTGAAAATCAACACGATACCGACAATAAATGGAATCGTACTTCCGATATATCCCCAGGCATAACCGTGAGAAGAAATCATATCCATACGTTCATCCGTCGATACATCGACTAACATAGAATCATAAAAGATGTTACATGCGGAATATCCTACGCGAGCAACGATGAACAACAATAAAAATGCCATCCAGTCCGTAGTGACTGCCAAAGAAAATGCCCCTAAAATACCCATGGCAAGAAATGCGACAAACAGTTTCTTTTTCATCCCTTTATAGTCAGCGATAGCTCCTAAAATTGGTGCCATAACTGCTAGGATAATAACAGCCACGGATGTTGCAGTACCCCACCAAGCAGAAACGATGTTACTTTGGACTCCGGCATTTTCGGCCAAAGCTCTAAAATAAATAGGGATAGTTGCGGTAACAGTTAAGATAAATGCAGAATTGGCAATGTCATACAAAATCCAACTCTTCTCAGATTTGGTAAACTTCATACATTTCCCCTTTTCTTTTTGTTTTTATTATATCAGAGATTTATTATTTGTTGTAAATTCTTTGTTAAGAAGGCATATTTCTTCACTATTTCAAAATACCTTAATGTTTTGTAACAATCTCTGAGGATTTGACATATCAACGAAGGCAACTGATAGATTCTTCATGCTGAAGCTATATAACTGGCTAATCGCTTACATGCACAATGCTATTGAACTTAAAAAGCAACGTTTCCGTTGCTATTTTGCTATGAATGCTTCGACTCGTGAAGCTAAATCGACACTACCAATCACGATGATTACATCTTTTGCCTCAAATCGTGCGTCGGGTCCTGGTGATAGGATCATCTGTTTACCACGTCTAATCGCAATCACGGTTGCATGGGTATGCTGGTAGAATGCGGCATCTTTCACAGTGAATCCGATTAAAGAGGAATTTTCGGGTATCTCAAACTCGAATTTTCTTAAAGGGTCAGTATAACTAAAACGATCATTTAGATCGATGATATGCTCAATCAATTGAACGATTTTTTGATCCAACATATCCCGCTCTTTCATCATATCTTTGAGTTGAAGCTTCAAATTATGAATATCATTGGTAAATGAATATTGTTGCAAATATTTCAAAGCGTTTTCTTTTGACTTGATAACAACTCCACTATTATGATGTACTTCAACAATATCTTCATCTTGTAATAAATTCAAAGCCCTTCGGATTGTCTCTGGAGAAACTCCGTATTCACTCGACATCATCGAACGACCAGAGAATTTCATGTTCTCTTTTAAATCGCCTCGAGCAATACGAGCGCATATATCCAATGCTATCTGTGCATAAACCGGTTGATCCGGTGCTGATTTTTTCATAGTTTCACCTGCCATTAGCGCTATTATATCATATCGACTTCCTTTTTACTGTTAGCTTCTTGGAAATCCTTTTTAACCAAATCGTATACATTTCTAAGTTCCATCGGATAACCGAAGAAATATCCTTGGCCAAATAAACATTGATGTTCAAGCAAGAAATCTCTTTGCTGAACATTCTCGATTCCTTCGATAACCAGTTTCAGATCCAGTTCATCCGCTAAATTTATGATTGTTTCCAATATTATATCTTGCTTGACATCCATTCCAATATTCATGGTAAATGTCCGGTCGATTTTCAAGGTGTCAATCGGCAAGGTTTGTAAGTATGTAAGCGAAGAATATCCTGATCCGAAATCATCAAGAGCGATACTGAAACCTAAATTCTTTAAAAAATGAAGATGGTCGATAGCTATATCGAAGTTGGCAATTAATGCGGTTTCAGTTATTTCTACTTGTATCTGACTGGTATCAATTTCATACTGTTTAACCCAAGCTTCCACTTTTGCCATTAAATGTGCATTAGCTAAACCTTTAGCGGAAAGGTTAAGGGATATCATGATATCTTTAAATTCATCATAACACCATTCTTTACGAAGGCGGATAATGGATTCAAACACAAACTCATCAATCAAATGAATTAGTCCGGTATCTTCTGAGTACTCGATAAAAATAGCCGGTGAAACTTGACCAAAAGTTTCGCTATGCCAGCGGATAAGTGATTCAAAGCCCACGATCCTATTGTCTACCATTTGATAGATCGGTTGAAATGCTAATGTTAAATCATGCTGATCAATCGACTTGCGCATTTCGTTCATCATCGTTACCCGTTCAATACGTTCCAGGTGGTACTCTTGAGCAAAGAAGTGATAATCATTTTTACCTTTTTCTTTAAGTTGATGAATAGCAGCATTTGCAGCTTTATATAGTTCTGTAAACTTATCGCCATCTTGTGGGTAACGGGAAACACCCATTGTACACGTGACAAACAGTATTTGATTTTCGATATTCCACGACTGATTAACACTTCTCTTAATTTCTTCTAAAAAATCAATCAATTGATCATTGGGATAGTTTTTTAGGTCTACAAAGAACACAAATCCGTCGCTGTCGCGACCTATTATATCATCTTCATTTATCAACGGTCTGACTCTTGTGGTGATCGATGCTATTAGCTGATCACCAATGTGATATCCCAAGAGCTCATTAACATTAGAGAAATCATCGAAATCCATACAAATCAATGCATATTGATCATTAGGTTCACATTGGTCAATGATATTGTCGATCATTAAAGTTAGTTTGTTTTTGTTTGGTAATTGCGTCAAATCATCAAATGTCGCTTGATGGATGAGTTTATCGGATAACTCTTTAAGCAAAGTAAGTCGTGACTGCAAAATCACGAAGAATAAAAAACCTGAAGTTATGACATAAAACCAACCCTTAAATGTCTGCATTTGAATAAAAGCATCATAATCTTCGACGATTGCAGCAAGCCATTGATCTGACCATACAATCCAGACGATTCCAATGACCAGATAAATGACTAAAAAGCGAAGTGCTTCAAAAAAAGGCTTACCTTGCAATTTAAGTCTCTTTTGATTTATATGTTGTACAAATCCATGAAGTCTTTTCATTTAATCACCCTGTAGATATCCCAATCACCATAATGGTATCATTATAACACTCGATTTATGTCAATTAAACAAATCGTGTCATTTTCGCTCTCAATCTTATGATTCAAACGCATCGTATAAGTGATTTCTTGCTCTTGGAGTGCTAAAAGCAAGTGACAACAGCCAATCCCGGCATCGATCCAGCGTAAATGACTGACAAAAATATCCTTAACATCCAATCTCTTTCGAAAGGTCATGGCTATAGAATCTTCTTGAACCTTAAAATACCATGGTTGACCATTGGTTGCAGATGGAGCAATCCGAACAGCTTCCAATATCTGATCCCAATAAGGAAAATCACGGATTTGAGTTATGTCTAATCGACGAAATTGAGTAATGTCGTCGCGATGGAGCGACTCATCTGCTATACCAACCGAAAGTGTGATCATTGCCTTCATTTCCTGATGGGTATTACTTTTCGCAGTCGCCATTCCCAACCAGCAAGTACCTAACCCATTAGCACTGCAAAGCAAGTCGACTTTTTGCATGATCATTCCGGCATAAAAAGCTGCCAGAGGATGATTTTGGGCATACAGAATCAGACCCACCGGTGGTTTGAAATTTAGATAACCTTTCAAGTCTTGTCCACCGACTATCTCGATTTCATAATCAAAATCACCCACGATAGGATACATGTTTTTGGATTGATTGATAATTTCTTGAAGTAAGACGTGGTCGAGTGGTAAATCTTTATACCGACGAACTGACTTACGTTTGAAAATAGTCGGATATATGTTTATTTCCATAAATACCTCTGTTTTTAGTATAGCACATAATAAAAAAGTCTGATTATTCAGACTCATTACACATTGGTATGCGCTTTTAACAACTCAACAATCGTGGCCGTATCCGTAACTCTACCAAAAGACACCACCTTTTCATCAAATACCAATCCAGGTGTACGCATGATACCATAATTAGCAATTTCCTTAAAATCTGTTACTTTGATAAAATCAGCCCCTAAACCTAATTGTTTGACAGCCTCACGAGCATTTACTTCCAACTTCTTACAGTTTGGACAACCCGATCCTAAAATTTTGATAATCATAATTTTCCTCCCCTATCCCATCAGGATATTAAACATAAAACCTATCAACATTATACCAAATGTACAATAAGCCACAAACACAATCAACAGTTTTGTTTTTACAACATTCTTCAACAGAATAATTGATGGAAGACTTAATGTCGTAACTGCCATCATAAATGCCAATGCTGTTCCCAAACCAACACCCTTATCAACTAGCGCTGATGCAATTGGTAAGGTGCCAAATATATCCGCATACATCGGAACTCCGACAAGGGTGGCCAATGGAACTGAGTACCATTTATCGATTCCCAATACCGCTGTAATCCAAGACTCTGGAATGTAATTATGAATGGCTGCACCGATTCCGACGCCGACCAGTACATATATCCAAACCTTATTCACTATAAAAATCACCTGCTCTTTTGCAAAAGCCATCCGGTCTTTGCGTGTCATCTCTTCTGATTCAAGCGTTACCATCGGATTGTCGTACACAAATCCCTCGACATACTTTTCCATCTTTAACCACGAAATCAGACTGCCCCCAATTACAGCTAGCAAAATACCAACTACAACATAGGCTAAGGCTACTGTCCAATTAAAAATACTGGCCAATAAAATGACAGATGCCAGGTCTACAAGCGGCGATGAGATAAGGAAAGAGAATGTCACTCCTATCGGCAGTCCAGCATTGGTGAAGCCGATAAACAACGGAATGGATGAGCATGAGCAAAACGGTGTTACTGTACCTAAAAGTGCAGCAAACAGTCTTGCTACGATCCCTTTATGTTTACCTAGAATCTGACGAGTTCTCTCCGGAGGAAAGTAACTTTGAACATAAGAAATCGTATAAATCAAAACAGATAACAAGATGAAAATCTTGATGACATCATAGATAAAGAAGTTAAGACTTGACCCAAACCGGGTTTCAATGTCAACTCCGACCAAAATTAGAAACGATTCAACCAAATTACTTAACCAAACCATTTTTAACAGTTGATCATTCAACCAAATAAACACATTCATGATACACATTTCCCTTCACATAAAGACTCAACCGGTACCAATGAACTTTCCAATAACAAAATGACTTCCTTAACAATGTATTCATTGATTCGATATCGCATCCAAATCCCATCCTTCTGACCATTAACCAATCCACATTCTAGTAATTTCTTCATGTGAAATGAAAGAGTTGGTTGAGTTATATCAAAGTCCTCTAGCAAATCACAGGCGCACAATTCCTTTGATCTCAGCTTCATAAATATTTTGTATCGGGTTTCGTCCGATAATGCCTTAAAACAAGCAACAACATCCATAGTATCACCTCATATCGATAGATATCTATATATTAGCATTATATAGATGTTTGTCAATGTATTTAGCAAAAAAACAAGTCCGAAGACTTGTTATTTTGACAATTCAATGAACTTGTCAATATCCTTTTCAATCAATGCCAACGAACTTCTGAAGAAATCCGGATTACGAACATCGACGTTCATGCGCATGGCTACATCCGCAATCAGTTCTTTCCCTGTTGCATTGAGCAATGTATCATACTGTTCAACAAACTCATCTCCGCGTTTTAAGTACTCTGCATACAAACCTTTAGAAAAGAGTAAGCCAAAGGCATACGGAAAGTTATAGAAATTCAAACCTGCTGAATAGTAGTGAGGTTTATTGATCCACATATATGGATGCAAGAGATTTTGATCCAATCCATCACCATAAGCTTCCTTTTGCGCACTAACCATCAATTCCTTAAGCTTGGCAACTGAAACCACAGAGTTCTTCCGTTGATCAAATAGGGCACTTTCAAACAAGAAACGACTGTAAATATCAACAATGACTTGTGTTGAGTCAGAAATCGATGACTCCAAAATAGCTAACTGCTCTTGTTTTGAGGCATTGTTCAATGCGGCATTGACAACGATCGTTTCACAAAATATCGAAGCTGTTTCCGCAATAGGCATCGGATAGCGACTGTTTAACACGGATTCATCAACTAGATTCGCTCCATGATATGCATGACCCAACTCATGGGCTAAGGTCGTCATATTGGAAAAACTGCCACTGAAATTTGATAAGATACGTGATTCCTTAATACCGTGAAGATTGGCACAGAATGCTCCTCCACGTTTACCTTCTCGCGGCTCAATATCCAACCACGCTTGATCATAGGCATTTTGAGTAAAATCCGCAAGCCTGCCAGAAAATGTTCTAAACTGCGCGATAATGAAATCCATGGCTTCCGGATAAGTATACGTCATATTTACTTCACCAATCGGAGCGAACATATCATAAAATGGCAAACCGTTACCATGTCCCAATAGTTCAGATTTGCGACGAAGATACTTTCTAAAGGCAGGCAGATATTCTCTCATCGCAGTTAGCATTGCATCAAGTGTTTCCTTGTCCATGCGTGATTTAATCAACGTTTCTTCCAAAGCCGATTCAAACCCACGCAGTTCGCACAAAGTCACAACTTCTCCTTTGATACCATTTAAAGCGGCTGCGGAAGAT
Source organism: uncultured Erysipelotrichaceae bacterium (assembly GCA_927435855.1). Lineage (GTDB taxonomy): Bacteria > Bacillota_I > Bacilli_A > Erysipelotrichales > Erysipelotrichaceae > UBA2227. The sequence goes on along the minus strand of CAKMJZ010000059.1, from coordinate 19,210 downwards.
TCTTCGATTTTCTTATAAGCTTCCATCTCCGCTAGATATCCGGCCATACGCTTCTTCTTGTCCTCGCTATACGCCAAATTGCGAACAGCAGGCAAAGGCATCGATTTTTTCTCGTCATCAATATCCACATCTACCATCAAAGTTGATGAGAGTTTATTTTGTAAATTACTCCAAGCTGTTGATCCGGTCGTCGTTAACTTAGAAATCGCAACTTCTTCTTTTTCAGACAACATGTACTGACTGCGAAGTTTGATTTGTTCTAAGTAGAAAGCATATTCTTTTAGTTTCGACGACGAATCCACGATATGGTCTAACGAATCCAAACCTTTGAGATACGTTTGAAAAACAACACTCGGCTGTGTCAATGCCGTTGATTTTACATTCAATTGATTCAAATAATCCAAGGCAATTTCATTTCTGGCATCCGTTGCACTTGTTAAACTGGCAAACTGCGACAATTTTGATAAATAGGTCGTAATTTCTTCACTGTATCGGATAAAATTCAAAATAACTTCCGTAGGATCATTGTCACCTTTTACCGAAACATTAACCCATTTACCAAACTCCTCAATTTTCAGATCTAATATGTTCAGATCTGAAATAAATGCCACATCTTCAAATGATTCATATAACTCTTTTAAGCTCCAACGCATGATTGGCCTCCTTTATTTTATATAGTCTTTCAATGCTTCAAATGCAGAATTCTTAAAACTTTCTGAAGCTCCCCAGTCAAATCGGAAAATCCCCTCTCCGCCTCCACCACCACAGGCAAAAACTCTTGTCTGGCCAGTTGTATCATCCAACACGACCGTTAGTGTTAAACGGTTACTTGCCCGCATATAATGTTTCTCATAAATGATGATCACAGTCATATGTCCTACGGTTCCAGTCATATGCTTACCGATACAAACACCTGTGATACTGCCATCAATAATATACTGGTCCAATAGTTTTTCAGCATCAACCATCGAACAACGTACGTAAAATGTATCCATAAGTACCCTCTTTCATTCCGCTAATAAGCGTAACACAACGTTTCGAAAAAGAAAACCCGTCTTGCGGGTTCAGGCAATTTTTGGCAACTCGTATACAAATTTCAGAAAATCTTTGTATGTTCCTTGATAGGTCGGCTCTAAAGCATGGTCGCGAACAATTGCATGATCTTCAATCAAATACGTCGCAATGTTCAGTTTCCCGGCAATCAAATCTTCATAAGTATCATTGCCGACCATTAAACATTCGGATGCAGTTTTTCCGACTTCACTCAGTACTTCCTGATAGAACTTTGGCTGTGGTTTACAGTAATGATTATCCTCAAAAGATGTAACATAACTGAAATCTTCAATATCTAATCCTGCCCATCCGATACGCTTTTGTATGGCCAACCGCGGAAACATCGGATTGGTTGCAATGACCAGTTTATATCCCTTTTCCTTTAACATCTTAACAGCAAGCAGGATATCTTCATTTCTGGCAACCGATTGGCGTACAGCATCAAAGTCCGTTTGATAAAAATGTGTGAATCGCGATTGATATTCTTCCAATTGTTCATTGACTGATAGTCTTAACGCTTCCATAAACACTTCCTCATTAGTACGATGCTCGGTATTGGCAATCATGGCTTTAGTTGCTCCCCAAATCAATGCGATGAAGCTTTCCAAATCATGTTTATCGGTAAAGTGTTTGGCTAAAGAACCAAAATACAAATTCATAAATGCATCAAGATTCATTGGCAATAATGTGCCATCCAAGTCAAATAATATCGTGTTGATCATAACATCCCTCGCCTTACATATGACCTATTGTACAATTATTAAAACGTTCGGTCAAATAAATATAACAGGGAATTACCCTGTGAATTTCTTCCACATCGATTCAAACAAATTCATCTGCGAAACTGCCGCGAATATTTTTTCATCGATTTCAGCCACAAATCCTTCATCTGAAATTGAGGTTAAATTGGTTTTTACATTATATATCGCGCTGTTAAAACTTGTTGATGCCATTTGCGCACCGACCAAACCGTCGCTACGCGCATTGATATTACCATATTCGATGACAATGATCGCGCTTTTCGCCACTTCGATTGCCCACATGGCGACAGACAAAGGGACCAAGGTAGCAACTTTTGTAGCTTCTTCTATCTCTAAATTCCTCGCTGCTATTTCATCATCATTGGACTTAGGCAATCTGAAGGCTTGCATTACCGCTTCAAAAGATGCTTTATCTTCATCTGCCTTATCCAAAAACACTTGTTGAATGTCACGCATCTTCCCGAGTACATCCTCAAAAACTTCTTGATGCTGTGCATATTTTTTCTTGCCGATACTTAAATTAGCCACCATCATTACCAGTGATGCCCCCATCGCTCCACTAATCGCTGCAGCTGTTCCTCCACCAATCGTCGGTTCGTCCGAAGCTAACAACTCAGTATACATTTCAATGGTCATATCTTTTATCATACGATTTCTCCGTTTCTAACGATAATTTCACCTTTTTTGATTACGGTGTGTGCTTGATTGATGCCCATATGATACACAAGATGTGCATAATTGGGACAATCAAAAATCGCGATATCTGCATCTTTACCTGACTCTATGCTACCAATTTTATGAGCACGGTTAATTGCAGCTGCAGCATTTAGTGTCAGCGCTGTGATGACTTCTTCGATTGACATATGCATAGACAAGCAAGCTGCAGCCATTAACATAGGCATTGAATATGTGTAACAACTACCTGGATTAAAATCAGAAGCCAATGCGACAACTAGTCCTTTATTGATCATTTCCCGTGCTTTCGCATAGGGTTCCCTAAGAGAAAAGGCGGTCAATGGTAACAGTACGGCGGTGACATGATGCTCTTTCATAAGCTCAAGTCCTTGATGATCACTAAATAATAAATGCTCAGCACTGATCGCATTGAGTTTAGCTGCAAGATGCGCACCTTTGCCATTGGAAATTTCATCCGCATGAATTTTAAGTTCAAATCCATGCGCTTTGGCAGCAGTTAGAATTCTTTCCGCTTGTGCGTAATTAAAAGCACTTTTTTCCAAAAAAACATCACAGAACTCCGCCAGTTTCTCTCTGGCAACTCGTGGAATGATTTCCTCAATAATCAGCTTAACATATTTTTCTGGATCGCTTTTATACTCCCGGACAATCGTATGGGCTGCCATTAAAGTCGAAACTACAGAAATCGGACCTGAGTCATTTAACTTTCGTGCAACTTTACATTGTTTGATTTCATCTTCCAAACTTCCACCATATCCGCTTTTCGCTTCAACAGTCGTTACACCCATTTTCGCCATGTTCTTCAATCGCATTTTTGCCAAGTCAAACAATTGCTTTTCTGTGGCAAGTCTTGTGGCATCGATGGAACGTTGGATTCCGCCACCTTTTTCCATGATCGATATATAGCTTTCCCCTGCCATACGCATAGAAAACTCATCTTCACGAGTTCCCGCAAATACCAAATGGGTATGAGCATCGATTAACCCCGGAAGAACGATTTTACCGGTGGCATCGATGACTTGTGCATCCAACAATAAACTTTCATCCATATCAACAGACTTGCAGACTTTAACGATTTTCCCATCTTGAATCAACACACAACCATCTTCGATGATAGTCAAATCATTCATTCCCATCCCGGGTTTACCGCTTAATCCAATAGGTGTAACGATTTGACTGGCATTGGTAATGAGAATCTTCTTCATTACAATCCCTCCAATTGAGTTTCAAGAATCTTATCTTTGTCAACATTATTAAAACGCAAATAATAAGCAGCACTTTCCACAATAGCATCCATCGGCACCAAGCCGACGATTTCACTTCCGCAAACCGATACTCCATAGCGCATCGCTTCCATCTTGACTGTTTCAAATACTCGGTAAATAGGTGTTTTGGTATAGTCGGTAATATTCATGGTAACTTGGACTAAACCACGCTCCTTCACCTCAACTCCGCCAGCTTTGATATAGCGAAATCCACCAGAACTGTTCCGAATGGCTTTGGCAATTTTGTTGGCGATTGATACATCGGTTGTCGCGAGGTCGATATTGAAAGCAATTAATGGCATACGAGCCCCAACTGCTACGACTCCGGCGGTTGGATGAGGCTGTTGTGGACCAAAGTCCGGTTTCCACCGATCATCCGTCATTTTCTTCGCCATACCTTCATACTCACCTTTTCGGATATCCGCAAGATTCTCTCGGTGAGATGCAGTGGCAGCTGCCTCATACAAAAACACCGGAACTTGCGCACGTAAAGCAATCAACTCCCCAACTTCCTTTGCTAAGGTTACACACTCTGCCATCGTCATATTTTTGATGGGGATAAAAGGTATAACATCGGTTGCTCCCATGCGCGGATGCTGACCAGAGTGCACATTCATATCGATTAGACGCGTAGCAATTATCACAGATTCTACAACTGTCTCTTTTACAACTTGTGGATCTCCGGCAACGGTTACGACGACACGATTATAATCACTATCAGCTTCTACATTTAACAGTTTGACACCCTCGACCCCGATAAATGCTGCGGTGATCGATTCAATATCTTCTTTATTTCTGCCTTCACTGTAATTCACGACGCATTCAACAATTTTATTCATGGGATTCCCTCATTTTCTTTTTGATTTCTTCCAAATCGGCTACGTAAGGTATGGTGATATGACTGCGCTGATCCATGGATTCATTGAAAATTTCACTGGTCTCTATGGCGTGGGGATTGGATGCCCAGTTACGACGGGCAACCCCGCCCATCACATCCCAGATCATGGCTCTTTGTAAGATTTCATCGACACGTTTAGAACCATCCAATACCAATCCAAAGCCACCGTTGATGGATTTGGACACTCCAACACCGCCACCATTATGCAGGGCTACCAAACTCATACCCATAGCACTGTTACCTGCGAAGATCAATGTGGCCATATCAGCCATAATATTACTTCCATCTTTTATATTCGACGTTTCTCTAAAGGGTGAATCAGTTCCGCCGGTATCGTGATGATCGCGTCCCAACATAATCGGTCCGACTTGTTGGTTACGTACCATTTCATTGAACGCCAGGGCGATTTTTAAACGACCGTTAGCATCCTGATATAAAATGCGCGCTTTTGTGCCAACTACCAAATGGTTAGATTTGGCATTTTTGATCCAATCATAATTATCCTTATCTTGATAGCATCGGTTAGGATCGATGCATTTCATCGCCATAGCATCCGTCAAATCCAAATCTTCCTCTTTGCCACTTAGACATACCCAACGGAAAGGTCCATAACCGTAGTCAAATAAATGCGGTCCTAAGATATCTTCAACGTATGATGGCCATATGAATCCATCTTGATCATCGATTCCGTTTTTGGATATTTCACTAATGCCGCTGTCATACAAAGATTTTAAGAAGGCGTTACCATAGTCGAAGAAGTATGTGCCTTTTTCAATGAGATTTTTTATTGCGATGTAGTGTCGCTTCAACGTTAAGTCGACCAACTTATTAAAGTGAAGGTTATCTTCCTTTAACAAGCGCGTACGCTCCTCAAAAGATATATCCACCGGACAATATCCACCGTTATACACATCGTGACATGATGTCTGATCGGAAAGCAAATCGATTTTTATATCGTTTTTCGTGGCATATTCAAGCAAATCAACGATGTTGCCTGAGTAGGCAATTGAATGAGGTTTGCCTTTTGTTAAGTACTTTTGAGCAATCGCAAAGGCTTCTTCGCATGTTCTGGCGATTTCATCAACCCAACCCTGACTGTGACGGGTTTTGATACGGGAAGAATCGACTTCCGCGATGATTCCAACACCCTTGGCAATAACAATCGCCTTGCCTTGAGCACCACTCATACCGCCCAATCCCGAGGAAATAAACAGTTTACCACGCAGATCATCGTCTTTGTCCAAACCCAATTTCAAACGTCCGGCATTGAGCAGTGTATTATAGGTTCCATGAACGATACCTTGAGGTCCGATGTACATCCAACCACCAGCAGTCATCTGACCATAGTTAGCAACACCCATCGCAGCCGCATTAGCGAAGATTTCCGGTTTATCAAACATTCCAACCATTAGTCCGTTGGTTAGAATCACACGTGGTGCTTCTTTATGACTGTCAAATAATCCGATTGGATGTCCTGATGCGATAAATAACGTCTGATCATCCCTTAGAACTTTAAGATATTCTTTTATAAGAAGGTATTGCATCCAGTTTTGAAACACACTTCCAGATTCACCGTAAGTAACCAGTTCATAAGGATATAAGGCGACCTGGAAATCAAGATTGTTATCAATCATGACCTGAAAGGCTTTTCCTTCCAGACATTCTCCTTCGTATTCTTCAACAGGCTTGCCAACAAGCCTTCCTTCAGGTCTAAAGCGATAACCGTAAATACGACCAACCTCATTTAACTCTCCGATAAACTCATCTATAAGTTCAGTATGAAATTCCTTAGGAATGTAGCGCAAAGCATTGGCAACTGCCAGAACTTTTTGAGGTTCGCTTAAGGTGTTACTACGTTTGGGAGCTCGCCGAATATCAGATAAAAACTCTTTCTTCAGAGGTAATCCATCCTCAAACTTTAGTTCTAACGTGAATATTTTCATGTTTCCTCCTAATCCAGGATGCCGCAAGCATCCTCAACCTTTCGGATGACTTCACCATCAATAATCAAAGACACAGCTTTTTCAATATCTGGATACATCGTACGATCAGTGTCAAGATGAGTAACGTTTGATCGCAGAATGTCATATGCGATCTTCGTGCCTTTACCTAATAATTCAGGATGTCCAAAGTCAACACCTTGTGCAGCGCATAGCCACTCAATAGCAATGACATGTCTGGCGTTTTTGACGATTTCATAAGCTTTTCGAGCAGCAATCGTTCCCATGGAAACATGGTCTTCCTGATTACCGGAAGATGGGATAGAGTCGACTGATGCCGGATGAGCGAGAATTTTATTTTCGGATACCAGGGCGGCCGCTGTATATTGCATGATCATAAATCCGGAATTGACTCCGCCATACTTTGTCAAAAAAGCTGGGAGTTCACTTAAACTCGGATTGACCAATCGTTCGATTCTTCGCTCGGAAGAATTGGCGATTTCTGCCATCGCAATACCAAGAAAGTCAAAAGCCAATGCCATCGGTTGCCCATGGAAATTACCGCAAGAAATGACTTGATCATCATCTGCGAATATTAGTGGATTATCGGTTACAGCATTCATTTCTTTGTTAACTTTATCGAGAACATAATTCACAGCGTCTTTCGATGCCCCATGTATTTGAGGTAAACAGCGCAGTGAATATGAATCTTGAAGTTTTAACTCACCTTGCTTGGTCATCAGTTTACTTCCTTCGAGGATTCGAAGAAAATTACAAGCCGCCAACATTTGTCCGTGTTGGTTGCGGGCTATGTGCACTTTGGGATCAAAGACATCAAACACTCCACGTAAAGCTTCAAAGGTCATTGCTGAGCTGATATCTGCCATTTTAAGCAGTTGGATGGCATCATAACAAGCCAAAGCCCCAATTGCCGTGAGGACTTGAGTACCATTGATTAAGGCTAGTCCTTCTTTGGCTTTAAGGGTTATCGGCGATAAGCCACATAAGCTTAGAGCTTCACTGGAAATCATCTTCTTTCCTTGATATAAACATTCGCCTTCGCCTAATAAGGTTAATACCATATGGGACAAAGGGGCTAAATCGCCGCTTGAGCCTAAGGAACCTTTCTCAGGAATCAAAGGTATGATTTTATGATTGATACAATCCGCCATCAGTTGCAATACGGACAGTCGGATTCCCGATAGTCCTTTAACCAGAGCATTGATACGTAAAAGCATAGTCGCCAAAACGACATCTTCGGGTAAATGATTCCCAACACCGCAGGCATGGGAGCGGATCAGATTTACTTGAAGCTGTTCGATCTGGTCGTCTGATATGACAATATTACTGAACTTACCAAATCCGGTGGTAATGCCATATACGACTTTGCGATCATTTACAAGACGATCCACATAGTCACGAGACTGTTGAATGCCCACATGTGTGCTTGGGTCAATAATGACGGTCGCTTGGTGACGCGCAACTGCAATGACCTGATCTAGCGTCAGATGGCGACCATTGATTTTTATTTGCTCCATGATTTTCCTCTACTGTTCTCTTTATACTATTATAACAAAAGATACCCATCTCTCCCAAATGAAAAAGTGAATAGCACTTTGCTCAATATGTATAAGTTGAAAACTTCTTCTAATCATGTATAATAAACATAGTTATTATGAGGTAGAAAATTATGGAATTTGAAAGAATCGCATTTGCTTTTTTGTTAACACTGTTTGCAGGGTTAAGTACTGGAATCGGTAGTGCTATTGCATTTTTCGCTAAAAGAACCAATACTAAGTTTCTCTCTATAAGCTTAGGTTTTTCTGCTGGAGTAATGATATATGTATCGATGGTAGAAATCTTCTTCAAAGCCCAGGAATCATTGGTTGGTTCATTAGGTGAACAATTGGGATCATGGGTCAATGTTATCTCGTTTTTCGGAGGAATGATTTTAATTGCTATCATCGACAAATTTATTCCTTCCGCAGAAAACCCCCACGTTATCCGTGGAGTTGAGGATATGAATGTCAAAGTACCTGATAAAGAAAGTTTGATGCGTATGGGAATGTTTACTGCTCTGGCAGTGGGTATCCATAACTTTCCGGAAGGGTTGGCAACTTTTGTCTCCGCCTTACAAGATCCTAAACTTGGTATACCCATTGCTGTAGCTATCGCTATCCATAATATTCCAGAAGGTATTGCGGTTTCAGTTCCGATATACTATGCGACCGGCAGTAAACGCAAAGCATTTCTGTACTCATTTCTTTCCGGATTAGCTGAACCTGTCGGAGCTTTAGTGGGCTATTTGATTTTGATGCCATTTATGAATGATACGATTTTCGGAATCTTATTTGCTTCCGTAGCTGGAATTATGGTCTTCATTTCACTTGATGAACTCTTACCTTCCGCCCAACGATATGGTGAGCATCACCTTTCAATATTCGGGATGATGGCCGGGATGGCCGTAATGGCGTTGAGTCTGTTATTGTTTATCTGACCGTGGAAACACGGTTTTTCTTTTGAATCAAAAAAGACCATTATTCATGGTCTTTCTTACAAATATAGATCGATGATGTTGCATTTAACTCAACTTTTTTTACTAATGTAAAAATGGTGGATAACTCATTATCAATCGTTTTGATGAAATTGAAATAATCTCCATGTTCAGCCCACTCAATGATGTCAATATACCATCGGCGAGTCTGATTGAACTCGATTAATATGACAAGATTGTTGCTGATACGATTCATATCTTTCAACATTTTCATGCGTAAATCCTTTGGTAAGCCATGCGCCACAAACGATGCACTGACCAAGTCCATGGAATCATTTTCAAAGGGTAAATCATTTACGATGGATGCCAATTGAAAATCAATGTTTAATCCCTTTGTCTTCTTCTTTGCCTGATCTAACATCTTCTGTGAACTGTCAACCCCAGATGTTTGATATCCGTTTTTCGCAAATACGGAACACAAAGCGCCGGTCCCGCAACCAATATCAAGAACACGAGCGACAGAAGATAAATCCTCAGATTCACTTAATCGTTTAAGTGCAACTTGATATCCGCTTTGTTGACGATGAAAAAACCAGCCGTAAACTCTAGCGATTCTATCAAACAATCCGGTATGTTTATCGATGACTTGCATAACCCTCCTAGATCCAGCCATTGACAAGGATCAGATAGACAATGACCCCTGCCGAAATGCTGAGTAATGTGTTGTTTTTAAAGTAATGAACGACTGCGATGACAACCAACGACAACAGTTCAAATATTCCATAGGGAGATTCGGTCAGTTTCGTATCTTTCAGTGCATAGACCACCAACATGCCCATGGTCGCATAAGGTAATCGTAGGCCTAAGTAAGTGATAACTTTGGGAATGGGTTTATGTTCAGGAAAGGCAATAAAAGGCAGAAACCGCGTAAAGACCGTACCCACAACCAACATCGCCACAGTGATGAGCATTTGATTATTGTTCATGGGATTCTCCTTTGATCGGATCGACGATGAAAATCAAACCAACGATCAAAATCATAGCCACTAGTAAAAACTGAGCGCGACTGACAATAAACAATGAAAGAGCAGTCGCAAACACACCGACCAAAAGATTCTTACGATTCTCCTTCTTTTTCCATTGATTCAGAAACAGTACGAAGAATAGAGCCGTTAAAACGAAATCCAAGCCGATGATATCATCGGGTATCCAAGCTCCAAGCAAATGTCCGCTAAAGCAAGCCAATTGCCAATAACTGTAGCATAGCAGATTGACAAAGAAATAGTACCATCCCGCATCAATGTCTGGTGGATGGTTGGTTGCGACGTTAATCGAAAAAGCTTCATCCGCTAAAGTAAAGATCATGATATTCTTCTTTACTCCGATTTTTCTATACTTCCCTAATAAAGCAATCCCATAAAAAATATGGCGGATATTGACTAAAAGTGCTAAGAGCAGTGCGGCAATCGGATTGAATGCGGCTGTCAGCAATGGTATTGAGGCAAATTGAAGTGCACCGGCAAATACAGCTGAACTGATCAGTATGGTCCATACAATTGAGAATCCTTGATTGCTCATCAACAGACCATAAGCGATACCCAAAAACATATAACCGGTAAGTACCGGTAAGGTTAAAGGGAATGCGGCTTTAAGTGCTTTAAGCTTCATGGATATCCTCACAATTTACCATACATTAACAAAATATCGGCTCGGTTTCAAGATGAAAAAAGAAATCTCACGATTTCTTTGTGATAAATATCTATTTCTTCTTTTGTTCAAGCTTTCCATGATAAACTCGAGTATTCTCTTTCAGACGATAATCAACGATTGCCCTGATTAAATCGTAGGGTATCGGCTTATTTAAGTCAAACTGAACGGCACCTTTAGAGTATTTCAAACCTAAAAATTTATCCTGAAAAGCCTCGATTCCATTCGGTCCGGGATAAAAACCAATATGATGAGCATGTGCCGCAAAATGTACAAGATTGCCATAATATTTGTATGTAGGCATTTGATAGCTGATGGTTTCCTGCGTTTGTGGTGCGATACTTAAAATAAAAGTTCGAATCTCGTTGAGAATCGTTTGTATTTCAGGCTTAAATTGTAAGATATACTCATCGACAGTTTGAATAGTTTTTTTCTCCATAATTCTCCTTTATTGCGCAATTCGCTCATCAATCCGGCGGGTGACGCTGACGGTATACGGTGTGAAGTAGCGATTCCAAAAGTGGTAAGCCGCGGGATTGATGGCCTCATAATCGACTCCGCAAAAATGATAACCTTGTTCAATCAACCAGCGCTGCACTTCATCAAGCAACAACGAGGCAACTCCCAAAGCTCGAACCTCCTCCATCACATACGCACCACTCACATTCATTACCTGACTGTGAGTGGATACAACTGTTTCACCATCTGGTTGAATACGAATGTATCCGATTGCGACATCTTCTTTCTTTGCAATCCAAAGATGATGGTTTTGATAGCTCAACCATTCAATCAAATCAGCCAGTGCATCCTGTGGTTGACGCGGCATAAAGATAGGCGAATACTTGTAATACTCATGATGACTTTGGTGAAGTGATGTTATCTCCTTCAAGTCTTCCAACTCAGCTTTTACAATGGTAACATCTTTTATTGATGGTTGGATACGTTCGGATTTACGTATGGCATCGATGCAACGCATGCCAAAGCCATTGACGAAAAATTCATCAAGCAACCCTTTATCATGTGCCAGAATCGATGCGGCGAAGGAAAGATATCCCTGTTGGACCCATTGCTTCATACCATGTTCGAGCATCTTTCCATAAATCAAGCGGCGATGCTCTTTCTTTGCCGCATGACCGATCATCGGAGAGAATATACCCTTTACAGGTCCAAAGAGTTGTGATACTTTCCAACCGGCCATATAGCCTATAAGCTTTTGATCGTCAAACGCCATAACTCCCCAACCATGCTCAAAAAGTTCCTTGATGGAATCATCAAATCGTTGCATCATCTGCTCATCTTTGGGCAGAAATGGCATGGCATACACTTCTTCAAGATAGGCTTGCTTAAACAAAGCAGCTGCTTCATTACTTAATGACTTATCGAATTCTCTAATTTCAATCTTCATTATGTCCCCCCTTAGAATACTTTTACTCGGTTTCTCTTTTAAGTTGAATGCCTTTTTCCTTAAGAATTCTAACAGCCTTTGGTCCAAAGCCGTGAAGTTGCAATAATTGTTCTTCTGTATACAGAGCCAGTTGTTCGATGGACGTGATGTTTTCATTCTCTAATGCTCTTTGAGCCGGTGCACTGATTTTGATATCGGAAAGTTTCATAGGTTCCTCCCTTTTGATTTCATTTAAATTATACAGCTTTTCTAAATGTTATGAATTTCTTATGATCTGTGTATAAAATCTTTAGATAGAGCTTTTCTGCAATGACCTCAAATGTACGATAATTATAGAACGAAATGTGACTGCGATCGCGGATATAATGCCAGTTCATGAATTCCTTATCATTCTTTTGATGGAAGTTTGTCATAATCGCTAAAATTCCCTCATCATTTAAAAGCTTAATAAACAAAGAAAAATACGCCAATGGATCTTCCAGATGTTCGACTAACTCAGTCGATGTTATCAAATCATAGGTTTTATTTAAATAGCTTTTTTGGGGTGAGTAAAACAAATCATAGATATCCATATTGTAGCCATAGGTATCACTCATCAATAGCGCAAGAACTGGCGAAGGACCGCTGCCAAAATCAAGACCCTTCTTTCCGTTTCCAATAAAGGGAAATACGGATTCATTTAGAAAACGATTAAAATACTCCACATAGATCGGATCATCGATAGAGTTTTGATGACTGTTATAAATAGTTAATTGTTCTTGCTCGGTAATATGGTCGTGCTTGTCCTTAGAAATGAAATCACAGTAGTCACAAACATGATAAATACCAAATGTTTTATGATGTATTTCACGAGTCTCACTTGAACAAATCTTACACAAAGTACTCATATCAATGAATCCTTTGACCGGTAATTCGCATCGATTCCGCTAGAGCTCTTTCTTTTTCCGGTTGAACCTTGTATGCAACATACAAGTTGCCTAAAGAGAAAAATGCCGCAAAGAAGAATACCCATTGGCTTCCCCACACAGACCAAACAAACCCTCCGGCTATCGCCGCCATAATTGATACGATGTGATCCAAACTTATGCCCATGGATAAAGTGGATACCACATCTTGTTCGTTGAATGCGATGGAGCGTAAGTATATGGATTTGACCATGCCTATTTGCATGGATAAGCGATCTAGAACAAACAGTAAATATACTATCCAAATCGACCATCCCGAAGATGGAAGTACTTTAGAAGTTATTCCCCACACCACAAATCCATAGACGATATACACTCCGATAAATGTCAGTGCATCTACATACATCATGCGCTTAATTCCGTATTTATCCATCCATTGGCCAATGATGCTTAGAAAGAATATCGAAATAAATCCAACCGTGATGGCGAGTAATGCCAGGGTATCGGCCTTTTTGAGCAATAAATCAACAATGACCCAGGTCCCGTAAACATAGGCAACCTGCTTCTGTACACCATGCAAAATCGTCAACATATAGAAATAGCGATAATGCTTATGGATGACCAATTTGTTGGTACGAAGGACTTTCTTAGTAGGTCCTACTCGACTTATCATTATTAGAGTTATGATTGAAGCAAATGCAAATGCCATCGCGGATACCAGAAATATCCATTTAACTGAAGTCGCAAAGGAGAAGAACCCATAACGAAATCCAAAGAATACCAATAAGGCGGCGACCAGGTTAAAGGCAGCACGAGTACTGAAGAATTGTCCCATACGCTTGCCGACTTGATTGGGTTCGGCCAAAGACATGCCGATGGCATCTTGTAAGGGCATAAACATATGCATACCCATGGAGTTGATGAATAGAAATATTAACATAACGGCAAATGTCGGGGTAAATAGTCCCAACACGGTTACACCGATGATTGATAGAATTTGAGCGATGAAGGCGGTTTTTAGGTCACCTAAAAATCCAAGCGCGCCTATGACCACAGCACACAACAGACCCGGCAGTTCTCGCGGAAATTCAATCAATCCCCTCTGAAAGGCGGTGATTTGATATACTTCTTTGAAGTAATTGGAGTATACCCCATCGCTTAATCCGTTGCCCAAAGCCACTGCGGCTACCAGAACAAAGAACAGAAACACGCCTGGTCGCATTTGCCTTATTTTTTGAGTAATCATCGTCATAAAAACCCTCTTTCTAAGAAAATCAATAGTAGTATTATCTCACTAAAACCTTCATATCGAAAATGAAATTCTGAGTTTTTTCGATAATCTCACGAATCAAATCTTCCATTTGGTCGAAATCCGGCTTATTGACTAATGTTATTGCAATAATCGAATCGATTCCAGGCCCCAATTTTGTCAGCGAGTATTTTCCAAGTTCTTTTCCCTTCAGTTGACGGTTGATATTCATTTGAATCTTTCGGTTGCGAGCAACCAGCCACACCTCAAATGTATGACTTTCGTGCATATAGACGATAGATACTCGTAAATCCAAATCTGAAAGTTCAGTCGGTTTGACAGAAATAAACGTCATGTCCATATATCCGGCATACAGCGCACCGGATGGTGTTTCAGGATATTGATTATCCCACGTGGTTTTCAGTTGAGACATCATTTCCATAATGCCCTTATAGGCTTTCTGGATATGTCCCAAGCTAAGTTGTTCATTGTAATGCTTGATATGTTGGTTGAGTGTATTCATCAGATCTCTCCTTTTATAGATGATTTAATCTTATCACTGGATGAAGAAAACTTCCATATTTGTAACATAGACAATCATAATCTAAACATCTACATACTTCGTTTGGCTGAAATTTGCTTACATTCTCCTTCTGTTGTTCTTGTCAAATCCGGAGTGTTGATCACTTAAATATCCCTATGAATAGAACAGATACATTTCTTTATTAATCGGTTTAACAACACGATTAATTCTTAAGACATCCTATCGGCACTACAAGAATACCATCTTCTCTTTTATATCCGAGTTTTGAGCCGATGAGAATCATTAAAAACGATGGCTTTTTCATTTTTTCTGAATCAATTCTTTCTGACAACTTTTTCAAGTTTTGAGCTGCCTGATCCAGCATGTTTGATCCGAGTCTTATCTCAACTGCCCCCCAAAGTCCATTTCGAAGCACAATGACTGCATCACATTCTAAACCTAATTTATCTCGATAATGAAATAACCTACCTCCTAATGATTCTGTATAAATCCTTAGGTCTCTGATACATAATGATTCAAACAAATATCCAAACGTATTAAAATCATTCAACAAGCCTACATCATTGATCCCTAGGGATGCAGTAGCAATAGAAGGATCGATAAAGTGACGTTTTGGTGTTACGCGTAATGATGTAGATGAGCGAATAGATGGATTCCATGCTTCTAAGTCTTCTACAACAAAAATACGTTGCAACGAATTAATATAACTCTGAATCGTCGGTCGTGATATAGATTCCTTCTCACCACCTTCCATATCTTTGATTAATGTTGAATAACTCGCTTCTGTTGATATATTTCGTGAGATTGATTTCATTAGGGCAAGCATTTTATTCGGGTTCTTTTCAATACCGTCAACTCTTGACGCATCCACATTAATTATTGAATTTACATAATCTTGAGCTCTTCTCTCTGACAATCCTGATTTTGCGGTCACTGCTGATGGCCAGCCACCACGGACAATTACTTTTGCAATCATCTCTATTTCAAGAGTCGAAATAGATTCACAGTTTGATGACTCTTGAAAAATCTCTTTCAGACTTACTTGTCCATTGGATTCTCTTGATTCATAGAGACTCATTGGCCTCATCTTAATTCTTGTAATTCTTCCTGTTCCAGTATGTGATATAAGTTTATCCATAATTGGAACTGCAGAACCAGTTAAAATGAATTGTCCATCTTTACCTCGTAGATCAATTTCATGCCTTACTGCATCCCACAAGACTGAAGCGACCTGCCATTCATCAATTAATCTCGGAACTTCTCCTTTTAGCAATAATGACGGCTTTATCCCTGCTACCTGAAGATTGCTATCTCTACTATCAGGGTCCTGCATATAAAGGATACTTTTCGATATTTCACTTGCAGTCCTTGTTTTCCCACACCATTTGGGACCTTCAATAAGAACAGCCCCAGATGACTCAAGTGCTTCAGTCAGCATTTTATCTGCAATTCTTGTTAGGTATTTTTTCATTCGATTACCTCTTTTACTTTATATTCAGTATATCGCACTTTACACTTTGACTCAATTTCGCTTTACATATTGCCGTCATTTTGCTTTACACTTTGCCGTATTTTATTATATCAATCTATCTCTTCATATATCGTTACTCTCTAACCTTGTTCATTATATTGATCAATTGTGTATGTCTCATTAGATTATATGAAATATAGTTAAATTCGAAATGTGTTAGAAAATAGTATGAATTGATATTCGAGTCAAACAGTCATATACTTAAAAAAAGGAGTATTTCTATGGAACTTAAAGAAATCATGAATCAGCTTTCTACTTTGACCAATGAGCGAACCAAAAAGTACTATGTGAGCAGTGGAGCGAAAGAACCTGTATTTGGATGTACGATCAGTTCGATGAAACCACTGTTTAAACAATTAAAATACAATCAGGATTTGGCTGATCAGCTGTATGATACCGGCAATTATGATGCCATGTATCTGGCCGGAATGATTGCGGAACCTAAGAAAATGACCATGCAGGATTTTGATCGTTGGATTGATAAGGCGTATTTCTTTATGATTTCTGATTTTATTGTTTCGGTGACACTGGCTGAAGCAGATATCGGTGCACAAGTTGCGGATGATTGGATTGAGAGTGACAAAGAACTTACGATTTCCGCAGGTTGGAAGACGTATGAGTGGATGTTGGGAACCCGAAAGAACGAAACTTTTGATCAAGAAAGATTGAAGCAGCTCATTGAGTTGATTCCCCTCAGATTTAATACTCAATCTCCCAGAGCTCAGTCATCGATGGTCGATTTCCTTCAAGCAGTAGCTATATCGTATCCGCTTTTGCATGAGGAGGCATTAAAAGTCGCAACACTTTTAGGTAAAAGAGAGATTAGAATAAGTGAGACAAAAGTACGGATTGTCGATCCGTTGAATGATATCCTCAGCGAAGTAAATAAAGGTCGGTTGGGATTCAAACGCAAACACGTTCGTTGTTAAGCAAACGCACAAGCCGAAGCCTGCGCGTTTTTGATTAGATTTTTTTGTGATTGATTCCAACGTTGAGAGCGTTGAGTATTCCGGTGACTAATAGAAGAATACCAGAGATGTAGGTCACAGCTTTGCTTATATCAAGTAAAGCGGACATGTCGTTGATGTCAATCAGATGTTGATTGTATACCATCTGAAAGAAGATTGCGATAGCACAGGCCGTAAGGCTCAGTGCTGTCAAAGACCAAAAATGAAGTTTCTTTTCTCGTGCAATAAGTATTCCAATGATAGGCAATACCCAAGCTACTAAACCTAAAACCAAACTACCCCCATTTAACCATTCCATGTTTGTTTCCTTTCTGTTGCATGAAATATATATAATTAATACTACCTATAAAATCATGAGCAAAATTCTAGATATTTAAGTTTGTATTTAACAATAAGATAACACTAAATAATCACTATGTCACTATCAAATGGAAATTGTTCAACTTCTTTACTTTTAAAATGAAGCTTGTAACCTACTCCTTCTTTATAGAAAAATCCACTGATTAATTCAATTTTGATATAGCACATATTTTGATCATTTTCATTATTATGTGCGAAATACCAAGGTTCGAAAGCTTTTATCAGTTTCTCTCTTATTTCTTGATTTTTAAATAGTAGCGGATGACCAATATTATATGCATTTCCACTAAAGCGATAGAGTAAATTGCATAGTGATACTTGACTGTTTTCTTCCAGTTCTATTACTTTGTTTGATTTTGAATAGGTAACTATATACATTGAATCATCATCAAAGAATGTATCAATCATGCGAACAGTGGGTACATTATCTTTGGCTGTTGCCAATGCAAATTGACAATCTTTAGCAAATAGTTCTTTCATAACTTCTAAAGCTTTTTCATATGTTGTCATTTCTTACCTCTTTCAATCCATTCACTTGAAATGGAATGGTCTTCCGTTAACTTACAAAATAACCGATGGAACAAAAATTTGTTGATTCGAATTTCAACTGCATTAATCTACATTGGTATCCATGAAAAGACATACTCCATATATTGGGGTAAATCACCTTTTGGATCGACATCCCATACGAATTTTCCGTTTATTCCTAATTTTTTAATCGAATGCTCAAAGTGCGATGCCGCGATTCCCATATCGATACGTTGAATATCGTATGGAAATACATCACTGTATTTAGGTGTTTTGTATTCATAGAAATGTACACTACCATCTTTCAACAGTAACCGCCAGGGTTGCTTATTGGATGCTGATGGCGCAAGCCGGACCATCTCTAGAGGAAAGGCATAATGACCTGCTAATTTTTTGCTTAGCGGTGTTTGAAAATCGTTTGAAAAGAACAGCTTACTCCACTCCAAGCGTTTATGCGCTTGAACAAATGTGCGCATCAAAACTTCCTGAAGATGACGATTGGTTTGGGCATAACCATACGGTGTGATTGCGGGAAGTATCTCGTCTTCGCCAACATTGAGCGCAAGTGCGAAACCTTTACGATCAAATGTACCCCCCAACCAACATGTGCCGATATCAAGATGAGCTAAATAGAGCATGACGGTTTCCATTTCATATCCCAGTGCTTCCAATGCCCCTGGCACTGGTTTGATACTAGCTCCAAGAAAGTGATTAGCCTTTTGGATTACTCCATACGTGCCGAGTTTCTGATCCTCATTTGATTTATCCATATCAAAAAAATGGAAGTTAACTTTCTGGTTAAAGGGATTGTCCATTCCTTCAAGAAAATCAGTGAGCAGAGCCCTTTTCTCATCCTCAATCGGTTGATTGGAGTAATTGCGTACACTGACTCTCTTTTCTACTGCT
>CAKMJZ010000058.1 GCA_927435855.1 uncultured Erysipelotrichaceae bacterium | reverse complement strand
AACATCAAACGTTTGATGGAAATCGGCAGTTACCGCGGTATGCGGCACCGTAAAGGGTTGCCGGTACGTGGTCAACGCACTAAAACAAATGCTCGTACTCGCAAAGGTCCGCGTCGTACAGTAGCAAACAAGAAGAAATAGGCGATAGGAGGAAATAAAATGGCAAAAGCTCAAACAAAGGCAAGTGCTGCGCGTAAGCGCCGCGTTCGCAAGAATATAGCTCGTGGAGTTGCTCATATTCACTCCACATTTAACAACACTATCGTTACTATTACTGATGAAAAAGGTAACGTATTGGCATGGTCGTCTGCTGGAGCATTGGGGTACAAGGGTTCTCGTAAATCCACACCGTTTGCTGCTCAGTTGGCTGCCGAAGCTGCCGCAAAAGCAGCGATGGACCATGGCATGAAGGTTGTTGAAGTTAATGTTAAAGGTCCAGGACCAGGACGTGAAGCTGCAGTACGCGCATTGCAAACCGCAGGATTGGAAATCAATGTCATCAACGACGTAACTCCGATTCCGCATAATGGTTGCCGTCCGCCGAAGCGGCCTCGTGGTTAGTCAACCCGCAAAAAGGAGGAATTAGTAAATGCAAAAATTCGAACGTGCTAAAATTGACGTGAGAGAATACTTAGAATCCGATCACTACGGTAAATTTGTAGTTGAACCGTTTGAGAGAGGTTTTGGAACAACGATTGGAAATGCACTTAGACGTGTTTTACTCTCCTCTTTACCCGGAGCCGCGGTCTATTCCATCAAGATCGACAAAGTTTATCATGAATTTACGTCGATTCCCGGTGTGGAAGAAGATGTTACTACAATTATTTTGAATATTAAAGATTTAGTTATGACCGTTGCGGATGACGAGGTTTATACTTTACGGATTGCTGAAAAGGGTCCTAAAGTCGTTACCGCCAATGACATAATTTGTCCAACCAATGTAGAAATCTTGAATAAAAATCAAGTCATTGCTACTTTGGAAGAGGGTGGTGTTCTGGAAATGGAACTTAAAGCTCGTGTAGGTCGCGGATATGTCAGCGCTGATACGAACAAAGGTCTATATCAAGGTTCATCGCAAGGTATCGGTACCATTTATACCGATTCGATTTATACCCCGATTGAAAAAGTATCGTATGCCGTTGAGCCGACTCGCGTTGGACAAGACACAAAATACGACCGTCTCATTATGGAAGTTTGGACCAATGGTTCAATCACTCCGCAAATGTCTCTGGCTTTGGCAGCTAAAATTCTGGATGATCATTTACAATTGTTTATGAACATTCAAGACACGGTATCCGCTTTGGATTCCGTTATGAAGGATGCCAATGGAGAAGTAGTTAATAAGGGATTGATCATGATGATCGAAGATCTCGATCTGTCAGTTCGTTCGTACAACTGCTTAAAACGTGCCGGAATCCAAACGGTCGAAGAGTTAACGACTCGCACAGAAGACGAAATGATGCGCGTACGTAATTTGGGTAAAAAGTCGTTGAAAGAAGTTAAAGACAAATTGTATGAATTGGGTCTTGGCTTCAAATCTTTTGAGTAACAGTAAAGGAGGAAGAACCTTATGTGGAATCGTAAATTAGGACGTACGGCTGATCACCGCAAAGCGTTACTACGTAACATGGCTACCAGCGTTATCGTTCATGGTAAAATTGAAACAACCGAAAAGAAAGCGATGGAACTTCGTTCAGTCGTTGATGAATTGATCACTCTTGCTAAGCGTGGGGATTTGCATGCACGTCGCCAAGCCGCAAGACTTATGTTTAATGTGGTTGCTGATGAAAAAACCGGCCAATTAGCCCTTCAAAAATTATTTGATGAAATTGGTCCGAAATATCAAAGTCGTCAAGGCGGATATACCCGTGTGTTGAAAACAACTCAACGTCGCGGTGATGCTGCTCCGATGGCCATCATTGAATTAGTTTAAAGCGGAGAAATCCGCTTTTTTCCTATGATAGAGCAACTGCGAGAAGTAAAGCAGAAGGCCATTGAAGATCTAGTACCAATCATGAGCGATGAATCCATTGATTTCATTGTGACAAGCCTTCTAAAATACCAGTGTAAATCTGTTCTAGAAGTCGGCACGGCCGTCGGTTTTTCAGCGCTTTCAATTGCATCCTTGATTCCGGAAATAAAAATCACGACGATCGAACGTGATGAATCAAGATATGTACAAGCAGTTAGAAACATAGAGAAAATTGATGTTAGACATCAGATTTGCTCTGTGTTTGCGGATGCTTTAGATTATCAATGTACACAAACGTTTGATGCATTGATCATCGATGCCGCGAAAGCTCAAAACAAGACCTTTTTTGATCGTTTTTTTCCATTTATAAAACCACGAGGAATCGTAATCGTTGATAATCTTGATTTTCATGGTCACAATAAAAATGCCGAGCTACTGACCGATCGTCGCAACTTACGTCAGATGGTTAATAAGATCAGAGCATTTGAAGACTATGTCAATAATCGTGAAGATCTTGATGTCGAGCGCGTCCTAATCGGTGATGGAATGATGCTAATTCGTCGAATCGGTCATTCTTTCAATTTTTATGAGTAGTGTGCTATACTTAATATACAAAAGAAAAGGAGAATAATATCATGGATCTCCCGCTAACCTTAAACTTTGTTTTATTGGAATCGGTTGTCTTATATTTCTTCTTCTTAGCGCCGATTTTAGCTTGCATCTACATGTATGACAAAATGAACCCTCAACTAAAGACTAAACTTAACGTTGATATTGCCAAGGTCATGCATTTTTCCATCTTTGTATATTCGTCTTTCTATTTAATCGCATGGGTAGTATAACAGTAAACGAAAGGGAGGGACAAACATGAAAAAATTGATTGGTATCATAATTGCTGCCGCTGCAGCTGCAGTCGTTGCACTACTGCTAAAAAAACAAGAGCAACCCAAAGAACAACCTCGTTTTATAAAAATTGAGGATGATACCCCAGAGGTATCAAAAGAATCAAAATTCAAAGCTCAGGTTGAGGAAGTCGTAGAAGATGTTGTAACTAAAGTTGAAGAAGTGATCGAAAAGGTTACTGAAGTTATTCAAAGCGCATTACAAAAAACAGAAGAAATAGTAGAGGATATTGCGGAAGAAGTTGAAGAAGCATCTGAAACTACAGAGGAAGTTATTGAAGTAGTAGCAGAAACTGTGGAAGAAACTGTTGAGAAAGTTGTTGAGGATGCTGAGGAAGAAGTAGAAGAAGCATCTGAAACTACAGAAGTAGTTATTGAAGAAGTAGCAGAAGCTGTGGAAGAAACTGTTGAGAAAGTTGTTGAGGATGTTGAAGAAGAAGTTGAAGAAGCATCTGAAACTACAGAAGTAGTTATTGTAGAAGTAGCAGAAATTGTGGAAGAAACTGTTGAGGAAGTTGTTGAGGATGTTGAGGAAGAAGTTGAAGAAGTCGCTAAAGTTACAGAGGAAATTATTGATGATGTCGCGGAAGAACTAGACGACCCCGAAGACATTATTGAAGAACCAGAAGTGATCGAGGAAGACCTGGAGGTTCTTGAAGAGCTAGAAGAAGAATTTGAAGATGAGTTTGAAGAAATTGAACCGGAGAAACCTTTGCGGTTGGATGAAAAACTGGCTGTTGAATTGCGCAATAAAGGCGATAGAGCAACCGTGAAAATTTATCATGCTTGTATATTTAACGATCAAAATCCTTTATTCATTGCCGTTAAAGAAGCTAAGCGCAGAGAGTATACATTAGAAGAAGTTACCCCAGATTTCAAAGTTAAATTAGCCAAGGTACTATCTAATGATTTCGATATTTTATATGCGAGTATATTAGAGATGGCCGTGATTCTAGAAAGCAACGGCGGTGAATATCTTGGGTTTGAGATTGAATAATTGCATGCATTGTCTTTTATTTGATCAACATGTATAATGATGTAGTTATGAGGTGTATGAGTGAAACATTTAGAAATTAAGAATCTACGCTTTACCTACGACCAACAAACCGACGTTGTAAAAAACGTCAGTTTTCGTGTGGAAAAGGGTAGCTATACAAGTATTATAGGACACAACGGCAGTGGTAAATCGACTATTGCGAAATTGATTATCGGATTGCTTGAAAAAAGTGGTGGTGAGATAATTATTGACGGAATTTCTCTCAGTGAAGATACCGTTAATCAAATCCGAGGTAAAGTAGGTATTGTTTTTCAAAACCCAGACAATCAATTTATAGGTTCGACCGTCCGTGACGATATTGCGTTTGGACTGGAAAACCACCAAGTACCACAAAAAGACATGGATGATATCATAACTCACTTCGCGAAAGAAGTCGGTATGTCTGATTATCTTGAAAATGAGCCAACGCGCTTAAGCGGTGGCCAAAAACAGCGGGTCGCGATCGCCGGAGTTCTTGCTATGAAACCGGACATCCTGATTTTGGATGAGGCTACCAGTATGTTAGATCCCAAAGGAAAAGAAGAAGTCAACGCCCTTGTCGACGAGATCCATCGCGAGCACAATATGACCATCATATCCATTACTCACGATATTGAAGAAGTAGTCAAAAGTGATTACGTATTCGTTATGAATGAAGGAGAGTTTGTCATGCAGGGCAAGCCTCAAGATGTATTATTACACGCAAAGACATTAATTGACATTGACCTGGATGTGCCCTTTACTGTCAAGATGGCATTAGCTTTAAAGAAACATGGAATCAACATTGATGAACCAATGAATATGAAAAGGATGGTGGAACAAATATGCCAATTGCGTTTAAGCAAGTAAGCTACGAGTACTCACCGGGGACTCCCTTTGCATATGGTGCATTGAGTGGTGTAGATGTTGAAATAACCGAAGGTAAAGTGACAGCGATCATCGGCGCAACCGGAAGCGGTAAGTCAACCTTGATCCAACACTTAAATGCTTTGCTTTTGCCTTCAAAAGGTGAAGTCGAAGTCCTTGATCGTACAATTGTTGCCGGTGTAAAACCAAAACAACTAAAGAGCCTGCGCCAGAATGTCGGGTTGGTTTTCCAGTTCCCGGAATATCAATTATTTGAAGAAACCATACTAAAAGACATCATCTTTGGACCTATAAACTTCGGAGTTGAACCGCAAGAAGCTGAACTACGCTCGTTGCACGCGCTCAATGTCGTTGGATTGGATGAAACCTATGCCGAAAAGTCGCCCTTAGATTTATCCGGTGGTCAAAAGCGACGTGTGGCTATTGCAGGAATTTTGGCAATTGATCCTTATGTATTAGTACTCGATGAGCCTACGGCCGGATTAGACCCGCAAGGCTCTAAATCTATGATGAATTTGTTTATGACCATGAATCGCAAATACGGCAAGACCGTATTAATTGTAACTCACGACATGGAGCATGTTTTGACATACTGTGATGAGGTTGTCGTGGTCGATAAAGGTAAAGTCATACTAAAATCAGATGTTAAAAGTTTCTTTAAAGACGAGACCTTGTTAGATGAATTAAACATATGTCAACCAAAGGTCGTCGATATGCGACGCCAGTTACAAAGGGCAGGAATGAAGCTTTCCGATGATATATTCGATATAGAATCCTTGGCACTGGCAATCGCAAAGGAGGTAAACGGTCATGAATAACATTGCATTAGGACGTTATTTACCGCTAAACTCCATCATGCACCGAATGGATCCAAGAGCCAAAATATTGGCTATGTTGGGAATGCTAACAGCCATATTTATTCCGACCGGATTTCTTGGTTATGGAATTATGGCAGTTATCATTATAAGTGTAGTGTTTATGTCAAAGTTGAAACTGAACTTTCTCATTCGGGCCATGAAACCGATGATGTTCATGTTGGTATTTTTAATGATCATCAATATCTTTGTGCTGAAGACCGGTTATGTCGTTGTTGATATATACGGATTCAAAATTTATAGCGATGCTATCTTCCAAACCTTATATATATCGATTCGTTTGATGTTGATGATTATGATTACCACGATTTTAACCGCAACAACCAAACCATTAGATTTGACCTTAGGAATTGAAGATCTATTGGCACCTTTCAAGCGGTTTAAAGTTCCGGCCCATGAAATCGCGATGATGATTTCTATAGCATTGCGCTTTATCCCAACGTTGATCGAGGAGACTGATCGTATCATGAAAGCTCAAGCCAGTCGTGGTGTTGATTTGGCAGAGGGTAAGTTCAAGGAGAAAATACTAGCTATACTTTCGTTAATCGTTCCTTTGTTTGTTTCAAGTTTTCAACGTGCAGAAGATTTGGCAGATGCCATGGAAGCTAGGGGCTACATTCCTCAAGCGACCCGGACACGCTACAAACAACTCAAGCGGACATGGAAAGACAATGTTATGCTACTTATCGTATTGTTTATTGTTTTAACGATGGTCGCCCTGGCCATTGGTTTATGAGATTAAAAGTCACGGCTGCCTATAACGGAGCCAATTTTGTCGGTTGGCAACGTCAAAGCAAGGGCAGAACCGTTCAAAAAACCATTGAAGATGTGATTTCTGTCATATTGAATCAACCCACTGAAATTACTGCTTCTGGTCGAACAGACTCAGGTGTATCGGCGGTAGGGCAAGTCTTTCATTTTGATAGCGATATTTCTATTCCTGATTTGCAATGGCAGAAGGCACTAAATACTCAATTACCAGATGATATATATATTAAGGATGTAAGATCGGTGTCACAAGATTTCCATGCTCGCTTTAATGTTGTATCCAAACGATATGATTACAGTATTCAGACGGGTAACTACGATGTTTTTAGTTATCCTTTTGTTTACCAGTTGAACCGACCGCTCGACTTAGAAAAGATGCGTAAATGTGCAATTTTGTTTGTCGGCGAACATGATTTCACATCATTTAATGCGACACCAATAGAAATGATACCTTATCAAATTCGCACAGTACAACGACTGGATATTATTGATGAAGGTGATAAGGTTCGACTTATTTTTGAAGGCAAGGGTTTTTTGCGCTATATGATACGCATGATGACTCAAGTACTGATTGAAATAGGGTTGGGAAGATTGACTCAGTATGACGTTATCCGAATGTTTGAGTTGAACAATAAAGAAGCGTGTAAATTGAATGCGCCAGCTCAAGGATTGACTTTGGTGGAGGTACGATATGATCGCTAACTACCACACGCATACGATGCGGTGTAAACACGCAGTTGGAAGCGATGAAGAATATGTACTCGAGGCTATTAAACATGGTTATAAAGTACTGGCATTTACCGATCACTCGCCTTGGCCGTTACATCCGTTTGAATCAGCTTCGATTCGTATGGATATTTCTGAATTGGCTGAGTATGTCGATTCAGTTCAGCTGTTAAAGAAAAAATATAAAGATAAAATTGATATAAAGTTAGGTTTGGAAGCAGAGTATTTTGAAGATCGTATCGAATGGCTTGTACGTATGAAAGAACTCTTTGAAATGGACTTGCTAGTCTTCGGCAACCACTTTCACCGTGCAATTTCCTATGGAACATATTATGCGTTCTATAACAAACCCGATCAAGTGCTGAATCATTATAGAAATGACTCGTTAGCGGGTTTGAAAACGGGGTTATTCACAATATTTGCGCATCCAGATATATTCGCTCGCTCGCTACGCGTTTGGGATAAAAAAGCAGAAGATATGTCCCGGGAAATAATTATTTGTGCCAAAGAACAAGGTGTCTTTCTTGAGTTTAATTTAGGAGGTATGCGTTCGCGTGCAGGTTATCCATATTTACCTTTTTGGAAAATCGTTGCACAAGAAAATGCGCCGACCGTTATCGGTATCGACGCACATTCACCCTCGGATTTATCCGATATTAAATCAATTGATGAAGCAAAACGGATTTTAAAGGAACTAAATATTCATGTTACGGATTTGATAACAGACTAGTTAGCTAGTCTGCTTCATGCCAATCGAGAATCATTTGGATTGGATCCTTAGGATCGATAGCAATGATATGATGAGGATTCGGTCGAAGCTGAAGCGCATTGATCCAAGCAGGATTTTCATGTATCAGCAGCAAAGGCATTTTCCACGTATTCAACCATGTTGGCTTATCTGTATCACAAACCGAAGGGTTGAGCAGTGTGATTTTCTTTATGTTCTTGTTATCAAATACATCCATTAACAGCCATCCGGCTGGTTGATCGCAGGCAATCATTGAGATAGCATGGTGATTGCAGTCGGGTTGAATCATCATGTCGGTAAGAATCGTTTTGATTTCTTTGGGCAGATCGCTTTTTACCATGGCGATGTCATCTTGAAGACGAATGTCATAAAGACAAACCAAATGGCCGGAATTACAAAAAGATTCGGTCAATTGAATGATTAAATCTGCCTCAGTTTCCTGAGAATCTATCAAAATAAGCACTCCTGAAAGGGGTATATCAGTTATGTCTGGGTAGCAATAAGTTACCGGAATCCGATGTTGGTAATGTGGTATAAGTATGTGTTCTTTGTGCATGGTATCACCTTCGATTTCATTGTATCACATTTAGCAGTTTTGTGAACTGTTAAGAGATTTTACTTGACACTTGACCATGTTCATAATAGAATTGTATGTGGCACTTTATGCCAAACGTAGCCCCGGAAAACTACATTTGGTTAGGAGGAATTATTCATGCGCCAAACTACTATGGCCAAACCAAGCGAAGTTGTTCGTCAATGGTTTATCGTTGATGGAACAGGTCTCACACTAGGTCGTTTAGCTTCCGAAGTAGCTACTGTCTTACGCGGCAAACACAAACCCACATATACACCTAATGTGGACACGGGTGATTATGTGATTATTGTGAATGCAGATAAGATCGTGGTTACAGGTAACAAAGACGAAACCAAAAAATATTACAATCACTCTCAATACCCAGGTGGTTTAAGAGTGCGTACGACTCGTACGATGCGTGCTCAATACACCATCGAATGGGTTGAAAGAGCAGTTCACGGTATGATCCCGCACACCAAATTAGGTGACAAGCAACGTATGCATTTATTTGTGTACAAAGGAAGCGAACATCCTCATGCTGCGCAACAACCGGTTGAACTGAAGATTAAAGGTTAGAAGGGAGAAGAACTATGGCTGCAAAAAAGAAACAAGCTGTTGTCTATCTAGGAACAGGGCGTCGTAAGTCTTCTGTCGCCCGCGTCTACATGACGCCGGGAACCGGTATCGTTACCGTTAACGACAAGACATTGGATGAATACCTTCCGTTAGAAACACTCCGCATGGTGGTTCGCTCACCGATGGAACTCACAGGTACTTTAGGTACTTGGGATGTTAAAGTGAATGTCTACGGTGGTGGATATACCGGTCAATCCGGCGCAATCCGTCACGGTATATCTCGCGCATTACTGGAAGCTTCTGTTGACTATCGTCCGAAGCTGAAAGCTGCTGGCTTCTTGACACGTGATCCACGTGCCAAAGAACGTAAAAAATACGGTCTTAAGGGAGCTCGTCGCGCACCTCAATTCTCGAAACGTTAATCGAGAGAACACGTTTACAAATTGCCCCATTTTCGGGGCTTTTTTATTTTCATTTAACTGCATAACTAATCATGGTGATACAATCAAACAAAATTCATGCCAACAATCCTGAATATTGTACATTTCACTTGGCATTTTGACAAAAAAACAAAGGCAAAAACAATCTTTTTTCACTAATTGACAGTACCTTTTTTGACGCTAGAAATTAGCCTTAAATGAAAATAAAAAAGCCCCGAAAATGGGGCAATTTGTAAACGTGTTCTCTCGATTAACGTTTCGAGAATTGAGGTGCGCGACGAGCTCCCTTAAGACCGTATTTTTTACGTTCTTTG
>CAKMJZ010000057.1 GCA_927435855.1 uncultured Erysipelotrichaceae bacterium | reverse complement strand
AGACTCAAATTTACTAACTTGGACATTCATTTCAAAAACTACACCAACAATAGACTTAATGAATATGTTAGTCGAAGGGGAGCAAATAATACATTGCTATAAGACAATTAGAGATATTGCAGCCCTCACTAACAAGCGATTAATTATTAGAGATGCCCAAGGGCTAACTGGCAAGAAAGTAGAAATATACTCTTTACCTTTTCGATCCATTGATATGTGGTCTTCTGAAAACGCTGGATTTTTAGATTTAAATGCAGAGATAGAATTATGGACCAAAGCTGGGCATTTTAAATTAAAAATCAGTCCAAATTGTAATATTCGTGAATTCGAGTTAATCCTAGGAAACGCAATCTTAGTTTGAAATCAGAATTAAACCTGAACTAATTTATTATGTATTCTATTGTGCTTGACTATAATTGTTTTTCAAATTACAGTCAACTTTATTAAATAAAAAAAAGCCCTTTTAGGACTAAATTAAATTCTGGAGCAGGTGAGGGGAATTGAACCCCCGCTTCAACCTTGGCAAGGTCGTGTTCTACCACTGAACTACACCTGCAAAGAAATGGCGGTCCAGACGGGGATCGAACCCGCGATCTCCTCCGTGACAGGGAGGCATGTTAACCACTACACCACTGGACCATTTGATTTTTCTTGTAAAAGATGGCGGAGATGGAGGGATTTGAACCCTCGCGCCAGTTTCCCGACCTATACCCTTAGCAGGGGCACCTCTTCAGCCACTTGAGTACATCTCCATACACCTTGCTGACCAACTTAGCGCCTTTTTATGTTATCATACGCACCGATTTTGTGCAAGTATTTTTACGCATTTTATAAAAAAAACAGGCCTGAAAATTCAGGCCTATTCTACCGTATACCCCGCCTCACGGATTGCAATTTTCGCAATATGAACAATATCGTTGCGACCCTCGACAATCACCGCCTGACGCTCCAAATTAATCTCAAAATCAACCCTGGTTTCACTGAGTGCTTCTGTAATCAACTTAACACAATGCTCGTCATTCATATCCTTAACAAAAATAATATGTTTCATTTTGCCGCTCCTTCCGACTTACTCAAAAGCCATTTCCAAAGCAATCTGCATCATCTTGGTAAAAGAATTCTGACGCTCTTGCGCCGTAGTCACTTCATGAGTCACCAATGAATCAGAAATCGTAACCAAACAAGCCGCATGTTTTCCTAACTTCTTAGCATTAGCAAACAATGCATACGACTCCATCTCCACCGCAACCGATCCGGTTTGCTTGAAAATATCCTCAAACGAAACACCCGAATCACGATAGAAAACATCACTGGAATGGATTCTTCCTAAAACAAAAGGAATGTTCAAACGCTTAGCAGCCAAAATCAAACTGCCATTCAACTTCACCGATGGCAACATTACATCTTCCTTATAACCAAACGCCGTCAAAGCAAAACTCGACTCACTCCACGCACTATCCGCCAAAACAACATCATATAAATTCACATCTTTACTATAAGAACCCGCAGAACCGATTCGAATAATATTCTCTACTCCAAATAACGTATACAACTCATATGAATAAATGCCAATGCTTGGCATTCCCATGCCTGAACCCATGACAGAAATCTTATGCCCTTTATACGTACCGGTATATCCAAACATATTACGGACGTCATTAAACATCTCGACATTCTCCAAGAAATTCTCTGCAATAAACTTCGCCCGCAACGGGTCCCCAGGCATCAAAACTGTCTTCGCGATTTGTCCTTCAACTGCTCTATTGTGTGGTGTTGCCATAAACATCTCCTTTATTTACAAAACAATTATATCAAAAATTATCTATAAACCCAACATAGACACAGCCAGATTGAAATAAATCATCAAAGCTACGGCATCAACCAACGTCGTAATCAACGGAGCTGCCATCGCAGCCGGATCCTGCTTAAAAAACATTGCCAACAACGGCAATACACCACCCACAAGTTTAGAAATAACGACCGTAAGCATTAATGTCAGTGAGATAACTAAATCAACTGACCAACTTGACTCAGGCGCAAATACCATCAATCGCAACAAATTGATTACAAACAGCACTAAACCACTGAGCATCGCCACTTGAACTTCCTTCCAAATGACCTTCAAATAGTCATTCATAGACAACTCACCAACCGCAATACCCCGTATAACCATCGCAGATGCCTGTGAACCGGCATTCCCTGCCGTAGACATGATCAACGGAATCGAAGCCGCTAATGCCGGAATCAAAAGTAAGGCATCTTCGTAACCCGAAATGATACTTCCTGTAAATGTTGCCGAAACCATTAGAACTAGTAACCATGTAATACGACTTTTCGTCATCTCGGCAATCGAAGTCTTAAGATAAGAACCTTCAATAGGTATAATCGCTGCCATTTTTTGAATATCCTCAGTGACCTCATCTTCCAAAACGTCAATGATATCATCAACCGTTATGATACCAATCAGACGATTCTCATCATTAACAACCGGAACGACCGTAATATCATAACGCTTAATAACATGCGCAACAGACTCCTGGTCATCATGAGTCTTAACCGAAATAACATCCACATCCATCAAATCTTCAACGGTATTATCCGTCTCCGCTAAAAGAATATCTCTCAAACGAACAGTACCCACCAACTCGCGCTGCTGTGAAATAACATAACTGACACTAATGGTTTCCGCAGATTTACCTTGTTGCTTAATCTTACGAATCGCACGAGCAACCGTGTCCGATGCTTCTAACTCCACAAAGTCCGTAGACATAATCGACCCTGCCGAATCCTCCGGATAGCTTAAAAGCAAGTTAATATCCGCACGTTGTTCCGCACTGACAGAACTTAAAATTTGCTTGACGATATTAGCCGGCATCTCCTCAAGAAAATCGACAATATCATCGGTATACAGATTGTCTAACATCGACGTAATTTCTACAGAAGTAAACGACTGAATGATCTCCTGCTTCTTTTCATAGGTTAAGTACGTAAATATCTGTGCTGTGATGTCCTTCTTCAACGTTTTAAACAAAAACAAAATTTCCTTCAACTCTAACTGCTCAACCATTTCCGCTAAGTCGATCAAGTTGTACTCATCAAAAATATAACGCAAATTCCTTACTTGACGTAACTCAATTAATTCCTTTAATTGTAGGGATGTAACATCCATCATTTCAACCATGGTACACCTCCTCTAACCCAAAACCGCAATTGCGATTGAAAAATAAACCAACAAAGAAACAGCATCCACTAAAGTCGTTATGACCGGACCGGACATCGAAGCCGGATCAATATTTAATATTAATGCAAACAAAGGCAGTAAACCGCCAATCAAATTTGCCAAGGTAATCGTTAAGAAGACTGTAAACGAAACAAGTATCGCAACGGTAATCCCAACATTAGGCATAAATATCACGATTCGAAGTGTATTTATCACAAATAAAACTAACCCAGTTATAAAGGATGCTCTTAGTTCTTTAAATAGTACCGCAAGAAAATCCTTAATCGATAAATCATCGACAACGATTCCCCGAATGACCATCGCACTCGCCTGAGAACCAGCATTACCCGCCGTATCCATCAACATCGGAATAAAATTCACTAACGAAGGCACAATCAGTAATATCGCCGAATTACCCTCAATAATCATTCCGGTAAGTGTAGCCGGAATCATCAAGATAAGCAACCAAGGAATCCGACTCTTAAAAATCTCCCAAACATTAGACTCTAAATAAGAACCCTCAACCGGACGAATACCAGCCATTAAATGAATATCTTCCGTTGCTTCTTCTTCCAAAACGTCAATAACATCATCGACAGTAATGATCCCAACTAACTTAAACTGACTATTAACAACACCAACCACTGAAATATCATACTTCTGAAAAATATGACCGACTTCTTCCTGGTCATCACCGGTCGTTACCGCAACGATATCGGCATCCATGATTTCACCGATTTCCATATCATCAGAAGCAAATAAAATATCACGCAAAGTAATCGAACCCAATAACGTATTGCTTTTATTGATAACGAAACACGTATTAATCGTTTCCGCTGTTTTCCCCTGTTTACGAATCTGATCCATCGCTTCCTCAACGCTATGATGCTCAAACAACTCAACATAATCCGTCGTCATAATCGACCCAGCCGAATTCGGTGCATAACTTAACAGCTGATTGATCTCCACGCGCTGCTCACTAGTCGCATTGTGAAGAACTTTCTTAACAATGCTCTCCGGCATTTCTTCCAAAAAGTCAACCACATCATCTAAGTATAAATTATCCAAAATACTTTTAATTTCCGGACCGGTAAATGTCTTGATCAACTCTTCCTGCTTATCCAAAGACAAATAAGCAAACAAGTCCGCCGTGACATCCTTTTTCACAGTTTTAAAGACAAAAAGAACCTCGCTCAAGGTGCATTGCTCTGCCATTTCCGCCAAGTCGACGATATTGACTTCTTCAAAGATTTCACGCAATTTCTTAACTTGCTTATTTGCAATGATTTCTTTGAGCATATTCAATGTTAATTCATCCCAATTTTCCATAGTGCACCTCCTACCTTACCATTTTAACCCTATAAAGTTCATTGTACAACAAAAAAACGATGTTACCATCGTTTCTATTTTGAGCCTTTAGAGCCTTTTTTATCAAAGTTTGCCAGTAAATTTGTCTGGTAAGAGAACACCATCTTCTCCCGACTTCGTTGACGGTCAATCGCCTGTTCTACCAAAATATCCATCAATGCCGGAAAGTCCAATCCGTCATGTTGCCAAAGATAAAAGGACAACGATCCGGGAATGGTATTGATCTCATTGACATAAGGTTTCATCGAGTTTGCATCGATTAAAAAATCAATCCTCGAAACACCATTCGCACCCAAAACCTCAAATGTCTTAATAGCTAAGTTCTTGACTTGTTCTGTCAAATCTTTACCTATATCGGCCGGAATCTGACGACTGGTAGAAGCCATTCCTTTAGAATTACCCCCTTTTGAACTGCCCTGATACTTATTTTCATAAGATAAAATATCATCCGTTTTCAGTACTTCCTCAATCGAAGAAGCCTTCATATCTAACCCAACTCCCAACACTGAGCAATTTACTTCACGAATGTTTTCAAGTTTTCGCTCAACCAATATCTTACGATCATACATCGAAGCAAATTCGATTGCCTCAAACAACTCTGACTCATCATGAGCGGTTCTAATTCCAATCGATGATCCTAAACACGCCGGCTTGACAATCAGCGGATAACCGATTTCCTTCGCCTTAGTTACGATTGCTTGCTTGCTTTGATTGACATGTCCGCCATAAAACCAAAACCAAGGAACGACAGGCAACTTAGAATTTTCTAATACATGCTTCATGATGACCTTATCCTGCCCTACTCCGGCAGCAATTACATCACAACCGGCATATGGCACACCCAACATCTCCAAATAGCCTTGAACCGTACCATCCTCCGCATGCGTTCCGTGAACCACCGGGATGACAACGTCCAACACCACCGGACGGGAAGCAAACAATTGTTTTTTCAATGGTAAAACAATGACCTGATTTTCTTGGCGAACCAAAGATATCGGTATTAGATTTCTAATAAGTTTACTTAAATCTTTATATTGCTTTATGTCCCTTAGCAACAACGAAGTATAAAGAACATGTGATTTCGAAATATATAAAGGAATGACCTCATAACGTGTCTTGTCCAAGGCTTCCATCGCTTGAACTGCTGAGATTATACTTACTTCATGTTCGACAGATTCACCGCCAAACAAAACACCCACGTTAACTTTCATGGTCAACCTCCTAATCAAACGCGGCATCGCCGCCATATAACGCTACTTGAAGTGCACGTCCGATTTCTAGACGTGTTGATTTCTTAGATAGTTCCGGCAGGCGGTCAATTGCAAAGAACTCAACCTCAGTTGTCTCATGATTGTGCCGGGCAACACCATTGACAATATGTCCTACAAAATAGTGAACATACTCTGACACTAATGTTGGATAATCTTTATATTTCTCCCGTTGAAACACGCCGAGCAGACGATCTATTTCAACATCAAATCCAGCTTCTTGTTTAACTTCTCTGATAGCATTCTCCTTAGGTGATTCAAACACATCACACCAACCACCCGGAACTGCCCACTTATCCTCAACCTTTTCCTTAACCAATAACAATCGTCCTTCATTATCAAACAACAACACCCTCACCGAAACATTTGGTGTAGGGTATAGATCGCGCTCATACAAATTTTTAGCAATTGGTTCAATCGGCAATGAATTCAACATCTCTCTGCTGATACGCTCAAGTTCCTCATAATTCTCCAATGCATAATCATCTTTACTGAACTTCAACCCGATTTTGCTTATGCTCATCACCCTTACGGCAAATTGCTCCCAGTTCATAATAGCGCCTTCTTTCTGTACCATTATACCCCAAACAACAGTCAAAGAAAACATAAAAAAGCCCGAGCGCTATCGGCTAAACGCATCGGGCAAATCATTTTCAATCAAAACTGTATCTTCCTTCGTAGCATTTGCACTAAGCCAAGCGAAAGCTTCTTTAACTGAAGCAAGAACATGTACATTCTCCATATCGTAACCAGATTCTTTCAATCCCTCAACAATCGGCACTGTCTGAGTTTTACCTATTAAAAGCACTTCATCAGCTTTACCTTTCATCATCGCACCAAACGCCCGATTATAATCATCTTGCTTGTCACCCAACTCAATCATTCCCGGGGTCATGACAATTCGCTTCCCTGGCATTAACGAGAGAATATCCAATGAGTTCTTCGAACTGACCGGATTGGAGTTGAATGCATTATCAATGACTGTAAACCCATACATCTTTTTAACTTCCAACCGATGCTCCACCTGACGGGTAGAAGCAACTGCCTTTTGCAATCGATCCCAATCGATACCTAAGTGCTTGCCTAGCGCAATAGCAGCCAAAATATTCAAAACACTGTGCTCTCCCAACATCTTGGTTTCAAAGGGTATCGTTACCTGTTCACGGGTAACCACATCAAACTCAGTTCCTCTGGGGGAATACCGGATGTTTAAAGCACGATAATCTACATCTTCACTTTCGATACCATACCAAAGAATCTGGCATTTATTCTTAATACGATAATTACGAATATGTTCATTATCATAGTTAAGAACTCCTACACCTGAAATTGGCAAATTCTCTATCATCTTCATTTTTTCATTAATAATATTATCCAGTGTCTTAAACGTATTCAAATGTTGAGGACCAATGGATGTAACAATGCCAAACTGCGGCTTGACAAATTTTGTCAGAAAATCGATCTCACCGACTTTGTCAGCACCCATCTCACAAATGAACACTTGATGAATAGGTTTTAACATGGTTCGAATGGTAATGGTGATTCCCATAGGTGTGTTAAATGAAGCCGGCGTCATCAGTGAATAAAACTGGTTCGTCAGAATATCATTGAGAATATTTTTACTTGAAGTTTTACCATAACTTCCTGTAATGCCGATTTTAATAAGATTATCCCGCTTGCGCAAAATCCGCTTTGCTAAGTAAATGTAGTAATTTTTTACAAAAGACTCAATTGGCTCAGTTAGAAAGGCCATTATAACGACTAACATCCATGGTAACCAATAGAAAATCGGTATAGCGATCAACCAACCGCGCATCGGCAACCATATTATTAGTGGTCCGGCAACCAATGCAAAGAGCAAAAGCAAGACCACCATCTGCCGGCGAACCCTGTTTGTCATACTCAATGGCTTGATATATTGCTTACGCTTCTCAAGTTTCCATAATAAAAATGCGTAAAGTGATACCATAGCAGTCAAAGCAATCCATGAATACAGTTCATCTTCTATGAAAAGCAATAAAAACAACGGCGATAAAAAGAATAAATAAAGAGCTAATCTTGAACCGAAATCTGTAATGGCTTTGCTCATCCACGGAACATAACGTTTTAATTCATAACGATTTTGTTGAAACATGTGCAAAGCATGTTTACCAGGCATCCAGACATATAGTGTCAGCGCAAATAAGAATACACCTTGAGCAATATTGATTAATGTGATTCTCATTGCATGCCCTCCTTATCATCATTCAAAAAAACACCACAAATTTTATTAAATCTGGCCATCTGATTCCAATAGGCATAGTGATCATCATCTTCGAAGATAACCAATCCGGCGTCTGGAATTTTCTTTTCCATAAGTTTACCCATCCACAATGGGGTAGCATCATCCTTCTCACCCCAAATCAACAAGGTAGGACAAGTGATTTGTGATAATAACGGCGTCAAATCTTCATTTACGATTTTAACAAATGACTGACGCATGACACCGCTGATAGCCCGATAGTCCGAACTTCCAAAGAAGCGGCGCATTGACTCTTGATGTTTATTCAGACCCGGAATCATAAACACAACCTTCGCCATCTTATAAGTTCGAACACGAAGATGATATCCCATGCTTCGCTTAGGCTTGATTCCAGCAGCACCCGTCAGAACTAATTTTCGAGTAGTGTGTCTCGATGCGAAGATAATAGCTAATCGAGCCCCAAAAGAGTGAGCTATTAATATTGGATCATCCACGTTGATTGCATCCAAAAACTCCTTCAAGAAAGCTGTATATTCGTAAACTCCCCAAGGTTTAAACGGAAGATCGCTCGCACCAAAACCAGGTAAATCAAGATTGATTACCCGGAAATCATGGTTTAATTGTTGTTCGATGGGTTCCATCATTTCTTTGCTTTGACCCCATCCATGTAAAAGCACAACACACCGACCGGTATGATGATTCTCGTTATAGTGAATCGTAAGTTCATTGATACTTATCTGCGGCATAACTTCCTCCATACGACTATATTATAAAGGAAAAAAACGTTTGTGCACGAAATACTTTGTTTTGTGAGTAAAGATATTGAAGAATTATAAGAATTATAATATAATGATGACAAAGAAGGTGATCAAATGTATGAGTGGTTAACGGGAAATGCCCACACCATGGTTGTAACGCTGTACAACACCAATATCACATTGAATAACAGCGCAGCAGCCTACTTCAGTGATGTTCGTTACGCTACCATCGGTATAAATCGCGATTTAAAGCAATTTGTGATAAAACCGGTGACCAAAAGAGAAGTAGATTTGAAGATTGTTCAACTAGAACACTTGCATAAGGTGTCAATTGGCAAAGGATATGCTAGAATTAGTAATAAGATAGTCTGTGATGAACTTGCGGCAATTATAAATGCAAATTTAGAAGGCCAGAAGTACATTGCTCGCTATGATGACAAGGAAAAAATGCTTGTTATCAATCTTTCGGATGAGTCCGAGTAAGGAGGGTCAATATGGAACAATGGCTCTGGGTTATCATTTTAGTTGGCACTTTGATTGTTGAAGTAATAACATTTGGGAATTTAATTTCCGTATGGTTCTCTATCGGTGCTTTGGCAGCATATTTCGCATTTCTTATGGGATTTGGTTTCCCTATCCAATTGACTGTGTTTATCGTCGTATCTATTTTATCACTATTGGCTGTTCGGCCATTGGCCGCCAATTATTTCCGAGGAAATATCGTAGCAACTAATGCCGACCGAATCATTGGACAACACACCACCTTAGTCAAGGCGGTCAAGTCGAATGAGTGGGGCGAAGTCAATGTTTATGGTACAGTATGGAGTGTGGCTGAGCTTAGCAACCATCCTTTGGATGCTGGAACCATCGTAGAAGTTGTCGCCATCGAAGGCGCTAAACTAATCGTTAAAAAAGTCGATTAAGAAAGGACAAAAAAATTATGCCAGGAGATTTTATTGGGATTTTTATCTTATTATTCGTTTTACTCTTAGTAATTATCGTACTTACGTATACTATTCGGATCATTCCGCAGTCTAACGCTTATGTCGTTGAAAGACTTGGAGCTTACAATCGGACATTAAATCGCGGATTACACTTTGTGGTCCCGATCATTGACCGCGTTGCTTCAAAAGTCACGTTGAAAGAAAACGTATTTGACTTTGCTCCTCAACCGGTTATTACCAAGGACAATGTCACGATGATGATTGACACTGTTGTTTACTTCTTTATTTCCGATCCGAAACTATATACTTATGGTGTACACAATCCCGTTTCCGCTATTGAAAACTTAAGCGCAACGACCTTGCGTAACATCATTGGGGAACTGGAACTGGATGAAACCTTGACTTCAAGGGAAATCATTAACTCGAAAATGCGCGTCATTCTTGACGAAGCAACCGACCCATGGGGTATCAAAGTTAATCGTGTCGAAGTTAAAAACATTATTCCGCCACGTGACATTCAAGACGCGATGGAAAAGCAAATGCGTGCTGAACGTGAACGTCGTAGTGCAATCTTGAAGGCTGAGGGTGAAAAACGCTCTGTAATCCTTGTTGCTGAAGGGGAAAAAGAATCTGTCGTCCTTCGCGCCCAAGCGAAAAAAGAAGCATTGATTACTGAAGCAGAAGGTGAAGCACAAGCAATCGAACGTGTTTATAAAGCTCAAGCGCTCGGTGTTGAACTGCTTAAAAAAGCAGCACCGGATCAAGCATATTTGACATTACGCGGATATGAAACTTTCGAAAGAGTGGCTAATGGTCAATCTACGAAAATCATTATTCCTTCCGAATTACAAAACATGGCCGGCTTATTGGCAAGTGTAAAAGCTTTAGTCGAACCGGACAAAGAAGACAAAAAGTAGTAGATAAAAAAGAAGTCGCAATGCGGCTTCTTTACTTTTTATAGGACTTTTTGGTTCTTTTCTGAGTAATCTTAAATATTACTCCTCTATCGACATTAAATGCACTAGGAACAAATCCGTAAGCTGTGACTACTTTATGGACAATCGCCAAACCTAACCCGAATTGACCGTCACTTCCCTTTTCATAGGCTTTAAATAGCTTAGATATTCGATCATCTGACATCGGTGGTCCGTCATTGTAAACTGACAACTCATGTTCACTCAACATAATAATGATCCTGCTTTTTGCGTAACGAATAGCATTATCCAATAAATTCTCAACTACAACACGCCATGGCTCCAT
>CAKMJZ010000056.1 GCA_927435855.1 uncultured Erysipelotrichaceae bacterium | reverse complement strand
AAGCAAAAGCCATCCGCTCATGTCGGATGCGGATGCACTCATCGCCGCCACCCAACTGTTAAGATTTCTTCCGCGGCGACGATAGCATGGCCTGCCCATGTGAAAATAGCGCGTTGCCAGGTAATCAAGCTCCCGAAAGGGAGCTTTTTTAATGCTTACTTTAGAATGTAAAATATTTCTGAAAATATATAGATATCAATTTACATTAGTGATACAATAGAACAATATTTAAAAAAAGGGAGAAGGACACATATGAAAATCAGCGTAGAACTGTTGCTTACCTTTGGGGCATATTTATTGTTCATGTTAGCCATCGGCATTTATTTTTACCGTAAAAATAAGAATCTAAATGATTATGTTCTTGGCGGAAGAAATCTTAACAGTTGGGTGGCGGCGATGAGTGCATCCGCATCCGACATGAGCGGATGGCTTTTGCTTGGATTACCTGGCTGGACATATGCCAGCGGTCTTGGTGAAGCAGGGTGGATTGCGATCGGATTGCTTATCGGCACTTATTGTAACTGGAGGTTTGTTGCCAAACGTTTAAGAGAGTACACGGAGAAAGCAAAGAATTCACTGACGATTTCAGACTTCTTTGAAAATCGATTCAATGACAAAACAAAGGTCCTGAGAATTCTATCTGCCATAGTTATTTTGGTGTTCTTTTTGATCTATACCGCATCTGGCTTTGTGGCAGGAGCGAAACTTTTTAATACAGTCTTTGATCTACCTTATCAAACAGCACTCATTGTCGGGGTAGTTGTCATAGTAAGTTACACCTTTCTTGGCGGATTCAATGCGGTATCATGGACAGACTTCTTTCAAGGAACGCTAATGTTTATTGCGATAGTATTTGTACCAACCTTTGCTTTTGTAGCTTTGGGTGGTGTAATGAGTTCAATTGATCAAATAAATCTTGTCAATCCAAACTTTTTAAGTCTGTACACTTATCTAGATGGAAGTAGAATTTCTCTAATTACGATGTTGTCTATGATGGCTTGGGGATTGGGGTATTTTGGTCAACCGCACATCCTCGTTCGATTTATGGCCATTCGTTCTACATCGCAAGTAAAACAAGCACGCATCATCGCTACAACTTGGACTGCAATCAGTTTAGTCGGTGCAATCTTAGTCGGAATGCTTGGATTCATTTATTTACAAACGCCACTGACGGGTGCTGCTACGGAAACAGTATTTATGGTCATGATCAATTCACTGTTTCATCCTCTGGTAGCCGGATTGCTACTTGCAGCGATACTTGCGGCTATTATGAGCACAGCAGACTCTCAATTGCTGGTTGCTTCATCCGCACTGACACAAGATTTGTATCATGTATTGCTTAGACGCAATGCCACGGATAAAGAACTTGTATTAGCCAGTCGTTTAGGAGTTATTCTAATCGCCATATGCGCGGCTTTATTTGCCCTAGATCCCAATAGTAATGTTTTGATTCTCGTCGGTTATGCATGGGCCGGATTTGGCGCTTCGTTTGGACCTGCGATACTTCTTTCGTTGATGTGGAAGCGTATGACTCGTAATGGTGCGTTGGCCGGTATGATCAGTGGCGGGTTAATGGTCATCATTTGGAAAAACCTTTCCGGTGGAATCTTTGACTTGTATGAACTGCTTCCGGCATTTATAGTTGCTACGATATCCATCATCATCGTGAGTTTGCTAGATAAGCAGCCAGCTGCTGAAATTACAGAACTTTTCAATCAAATCGAACAATAAAATAATAGCCTTGTTGTGCCAGTTAAATAGAGATTTGTAAACTCTGAGAAGTTGTTATCTTTTGAGTAGCTTGTGATCAATAAATACATTGATCTTTTCACTATCGCTTCGAAGGTTTGCATAACCTTCCAAGGAACACAAAATATGAGGATTTAAACATGATTTAACACTGAAAATGATGCGTTATTAAATATTATTGTTGATTACTCAGTTTTACGATATAATTTAATAAACTAAGTGGGAGGTGCAAAAGGATGGCGATTAGTTATAATAAGCTCTGGAAGCTGCTGATTGATAAAAACATGAAAAAGAAAGACCTGCAACGCCTATCCGGGGTTAGTTCTGCCACGATTACAAAACTTGGACGAAATGAAAATGTGAATACGGAGATTCTCCAGAAAATATGCACCGCTCTAGAGTGCGATATTTGCGGCATCATGGAAATGACGATGGAGGAAAAACGCGATTAATAGTTCCTTTTTTTCATCGCTTCGACATTTGGATACAAGGAAGGGATCCAGCGATAAGCAATAAGAAGGTAGTGGACACTTAGCGGTGCATCACAACCAATAAGATAGAAAAGATAAATCAACCAAACGAAGATGTTTACTGCCGTTAGAAAAGCAAGTGAATCATTTAGGAAAATATGTCCATCGTTTTTGATGATTACTTGGGAAAGTGGAATTATAGAGCACTTTCAATGCGCAAAAATTGGGTTAAATTTTAAGCGTTCCTTAGTTAACTTTCTATCGAGGGAGGGTTGCCCATGACTTGGTATTATTCTTATAGTCAGGATATCTGGCCAGCGATGATTTCTGTCGCCTTGACCATTTTCCTTGGATTATACAGCTGGAACCGACGGAATGTACCTGGCGCTAAGGCATTTGCCATCGGATGTTTCTTTGCCATGCTGTGGGGAATCGGGTCAAGTCTGGAAATCGCGGCATTGGACTTTTCAACTAAGGTTTTTTGG
Organism: uncultured Erysipelotrichaceae bacterium; assembly: GCA_927435855.1. Lineage (GTDB taxonomy): Bacteria > Bacillota_I > Bacilli_A > Erysipelotrichales > Erysipelotrichaceae > UBA2227. The sequence continues at coordinate 4,843 of CAKMJZ010000056.1, read as the reverse complement.
GTAAAGTTTCACGCTTTGTGGCAAATCCCCATGGTGACTGCCCTAAGTTGTTTCATTCTTGAATATGCGGGGTTTGGTCGTTTTCTCACTCGCCGGAATCTTGTACTGTTGTCCATCCCTGCACTACTGCTCTTTTGTCTAATGATAACAAACAATTATCATCATCTGATTTGGACTTCATTTGCGCTGGAAGAATACGTCGTTGCCAACTATGGCATTGGCACCTGGGTTTCGATTAGTTATGCCAATCTGCTGGGTTTAATAAATCTCTTTGCGCTGTTAAGGTTGGCAATCAGATCTTCCCGATCTCGCTGGCCCGTGGCAATTATGTTATTAGGACAGATTTCCGGTCGGTTTATGTATGTGCTTGACAGACTTTATAATCATATTTTCAGCCCGGGCGAATCAGTCCTTGCCGTAATAGGCCTGTCATGTTCCCTTTATGCCTTTGCCCTGTTCTATTTCCGTGTTTTGGATCCAATTCGGCTGGCTCGTACCATTGTCATTGAGCAAATGAGCGACGGTATGCTTGTACTGGATATGAAGGGAAATATAGTAGATATAAACCCTACCGCTACGAAGATATTTAATAAACCCGCTTCAAGTCTTTGCGGACGGGCAATAGTGGAATTGATGCCCCCCGACTCTGGGATAGAGTTGAGGACCGACAAAATTGAACTCACAAAATCTGAAATCAGTATAATTTTGGGCGATGCTGCCCGTTTTTACAGTTTAGGTCTCACAAAACTGTTGGATAAACGCGGTGAAGCGTTAGGATATCTTCTGTTGCTACATAATACAACCGAACAAAGACGTTCGCAGCAGCTTTTGATAGAGCAACAACGGATTTATGTCACGCTGCAGGAACGCGAGCGCTTGGCGCGAGAACTTCATGACAGTATCGGACAGATACTCGGTTATATCAGTATGCAGACTCAGACTGCTCAAAAATGGGTCATGGCTGGTGATACTGATAAAACAGTTTCTATCCTGAGCCGTCTGGCGAAAGTTGCCCAGGAAGCCCATACCGATGTCCGCGAGTCTATTCTCAGTCTTAGGACCGGGGTGGCACCAGAGTGGACATTTCATCATGCTCTGCGAAAATATCTGGATCATTATCAAACATCCTTCGGCATTAACACAGAGTTACTGTTACCCGAACAGCTGGGGGAAGACATAAGTCCTGACGTTGGTATCCAGGTGATGCGCGTCATTCAGGAAGCTTTGACCAATTCCAGCAAGCATGGCGGTGCTCAAAGTGTGAAGGTTGTGTTTGTGCAAGGAGATGGCCATGTCAATATCATCATCTCTGATGACGGAATCGGTTTTAATCAAGCCAATTTGATTCTAGAGGCCGGCAAGCATTTCGGTTTAATGTTCATGCGCGAACGGATGGCGCATGTTGGCGGTTCTGTCAGCATTGAGTCTCAACCGGGGTCAGGGACCACGGTAGTACTAAATGTGCCTTTTGGCACTTAAACAAGGAGGCAGCGTTATGAAAGTTTTATTGGTCGACGATAACCGACTGATGCTGGAGGGACTTCAAAATCTGTTGGAAGTACATGATGTGCAAGTGGCAGGTATGGCGGCGGATGGACAGCAGGCCGTTGACTTGGCGCGGACACTCAAACCAGATGTGATCCTGATGGATATCCGCATGCCGCGATGCGACGGACTGACAGCTATCCAACTCATCAAAGCAGAAATGCCGGAAATGAAAATTGTTGTTCTAACGACATCCACCGAAGACCATGACCTTTTTGAAGCCGTGAAGTTTGGTGCTTGTGGCTACCTGCTGAAGAGCATCAATGCCGACACCCTAATCGAAGCATTAATACAGGCACAAGAGGGAATACCTCCGTTTTCTCCCGGTCTGGCAGCAAAACTGCTGAAGGAATTTGCACGTCTTAGCGAGCCATCTATTTCAGACTTGCCCGCAAATCCGGCTGTATCCTCGGACATGGTACCAGTCAGAAAGTTAAACAGTCGACAGACTGAAGTGCTGACACTGGTCTCTTCGGGTCTTACTTACAAGGAAGTCAGTGCCAGGCTATACATAAGCCACCGGACGGTCCGATATCATATGGCAGAGATCATGAACCAGCTTCATATGGAGAACCGAGCGCAGGTCTTGGCATATGCCGGACGTCTCGGCTTAGGGCAGGATATAACCACGAAGTAAGATAATCCAATATTCGATCAATGATTCGGTGAATAAGTTTTAAAATGAGGACTGTCGTAAGCGACAGTCCTCAATTGATAAAATGACAGTCTGCAGACTGTCATTTTTATGCCGTTTTAGCGAGTGTAAGGCGTGATATTCGCTGATATACTGAAGTTGAAAGAATGTGGAAAGGAAAGTGGGACTTATGGAAAAACGGCAGCACATCTTCATCTTGGGCGACTCCCTTATCTTAGGCGCGCTCGCAGAGAGCCTGCGGCGCAGCGGTCAGTTTGTTCTGACCAACCTAGCGCTGCCAAAGGATATCAGGGAGCTGGAACCTATGAAGCCCGACGTGATCCTGTTTGATCTTGAGACACCACATATGGAATTTATTTATTCCCTGTCGGAGAGTTGTTCCAAACTCATGCTCGTTGGAGTAAGTCCGGATACCAACATCGTCAAGGTGTGGATCGGCCAACAACTACGGGAGTTGTCGATGCAGGGTCTGCTGGCCGTGATAATAGACCAGCTGAATGTTTCGCTGTTCGAAGGAGGGGGGCTCAGCAGATGATGTAAAAATAGAAAAAATCAAATTTTTGTGGAGGCATTTAAATGAAAAACGGCAAATTTATCAAAAAAATAAAATTAAGGAGAAAAATTCAATGAAAAAATTAAATGTTTTGATTATGACATTAGTGTTTATATTTACTATGGCAACACCAAGTATGGCAGCACCGAAAGTTAAATTGCCCTCAGTCAATTACTTAAACAACGCCTACATCACCATTACCGATTTGTCAGCCGGATCAGTCTCATTCCAATATGGTATAAAAAAGCCGCGCAACATTGCCGACCCTATTTATGTATCTGTCAGTTTAGATTTTGTTGTGGACAATGACAACCTTTATCATTACCACAGAGAAGAATATATCGTGACTAAGAACGAACCCCTTTTAATGAGTTTCACTAAACATCTTCGGAGCGGCGAACCTCTTATAATGAGGATGGTCTTACGCTCCGATCCTGAACCTGGTGTTGGTATAATCAAGACTCTGGAATTAGCTTTCACCCCACCTGAAACCAAAATAAACACCACTATTACGCAATCTTCTGTCGTAGTATTTCAAGGACAGCCTTTGACGCTCACCGCGAAAACCTTCCTTGATGGTAGTGCGTATGTTTCCGAAGAGTGGTACTACCCTCTATACTGGTATTATTTTCCTGATGGAAGCTTGACGGGATATGGTTTGGGAACAAGGGTTTCAGAGCTAACTACAGACGGATATTACGTGAGTAAGTTAACCTTTGACCCATTACTGGCCACACCGGGCACGTACACGTTTGATTATGTCATCTTCACTGATTTATACGACGGGACACAGTTTGTCTCGCAATATGATGTGGTGGTCGTCCCTGCGTCATAGCGCATCTGCTATACCTCTAAACAATAAAAAAGCCAGTCATGTCAAGCTTTTACGCTTAGATATGGCTGGCCTCTTTTTGCCTCCGTTAAAGCTGTCCACTTGGTTTTCTTCAATCCCTAAGGGAACACCTTCTTTTGGCAGTCATTTTTTTTAAGGGGTTTGTAGATAAGCCTGTTTCATCAATTCTGTCAGTGAATTCTGACCGGTCTGATTGGGATGGGGATCCCTTGCGAACTTAAATAGTACACTAGGGTAGAAGTAAGTCACACTACCCATTTTCCCAACATTAGCGTATTGTGTTTTCCACACATCATGCACAGGTGCGACTTTGTAATTTGAATCAGTAATTCCGTGAATTTTCGCATTGATTCTGCCTGCATATACTTCAACCGCAATATGTAATGCCGGATCGCCCTCATAGTATCGAATACTTATCGAGTTATAAGGATTAAATATGGTCATTGTAACAATCTCTACGGTTGCATTGCATCGGCGGATTTCATCGATGATGAGTGGGTATTCACTTTCAAAGCGAAGAGTTCCCTCCTCAGCTACCGTATGATTTATCCTTGAGAAACTGCTTTCGCCAGCAGGGAGAACATTATTACCTCCAATATTAAGTGTTAAGATTGTCGCTTTAGCAACATCTCCTGTACAGTTTGTGTCAGCTCGTAGTTTTAACAATAAGTCACTAGAATCATCTCCGTTAGTTGAAAGATTTCTCATCGTGACAGTAACATTCGGATTAGCATTTATCAAGTAGTTATAAAATCCAACGACATAACTGCTAGTTGTGCCACGCGATGTCGATCCTGTACCAATTGAGTCACCAAGTGCCACATAATAAATGTTATCGGCTGGTGGTGGTGGGGGAGGTGGCGGGTCAATCGTGGATTCTTTTTGATTGATGATCAGGAAAGTATAAGTGCCACCTTTGCTTGCCCGTATGGATGAAGGGCTGATGGATACCAGCGAGTATCCGTCTTTTGTGGTTTCCGTAACCGAATACCTTCCATCTGGTAGATTTGAGAAGGTGTGAAACTGAGATGTAGAAACTTCACCGGATGCGTAAAATTTACCGTCTTTGAGCAATGTAATATCAAAGACTGTAGAATCAAACGGATTATTATTAACACTTTTCTCAACGATTATCGTATTATTCGTGCTAGGTGCAGGTTTGGCAGCGCTAACCGTGATGTTGAAAGAGAAAATGATGGCAAGAATACAAATAAACAAAGAAATTGTCTTTTTCATA
>CAKMJZ010000055.1 GCA_927435855.1 uncultured Erysipelotrichaceae bacterium | reverse complement strand
TCATTTATTGGAATAGCAGTTTATCAACGCATACACTTGATGGAAACGACAATATTATGATCGAGGTTCAAGGTTTCATTTCCGATCCTAGTTCATATTGGTATTGTTCTTTTTATGAAGTATAAGGAATAGTCAGTTTTTAATTTGAAACCCAAAATACAGGGTAGAAAAGAGGAAAAATGCTAATTAATCAAATAATTGAAGTATTACTTAAAGAATGGGTCTTGATTTCGGTGTTCATGGCTTGGAGTCTATTTTGTCAGTTGGGTAACATGTGGTCAGGCGCGTGGCTGGCAAAGAAGTATGGGCAGTTCTCCTGGTTGGCTTTTATTAAGGGTTTCATCACGATCGCCCTGTACTACGTCGGCTTCGTCTGGACCGTGTTTGCTGTGGCCGTTTTACCCTTACTATTAAATCACTTTCAAATTGTCGGTATCAATATGGATACCATCAGTGCCTTTACCGGATATTCCACAGCGCTATTCTTTGCCGGATACGGTATTTCTAAAGTAATTGAAATGGGAGTAAGACTTAAAGATAACATTGGTTACACACCACCGGAAGCAGTGACAAACGACATCGAAGGGGTAGGCTGATGCTTGCCCCTTTACAAAAGGGATACCTTACCAGTGGGTATAAAACACCGTCACGATTAGACCATGTGGGCGTTGATATTGGATGGATAAAACTAGGCATCGTAGACCCCGATATAACGTCATGGGATGATGGAATCGTAATTGCCTCTTATTTTATGTCAGGTGGTGGAAACACCGTTGTCATACGTCATGAGGGGTCACAGTGGTATCAGACACGCTATTTGCATATGAAATCACGTTCAGTCGTGGTCGGTCAAAAAGTATTAGCCGGACAGAAAATCGGAGTCGGTGGTAGTACCGGCAATTCAACAGGGCCTCACTTACATTTCGAGGTTCTTTTAATTCCGAACGATTACAAAGGTTACGCGTATCGTGATGTATTCCGTTATGGTATTGACCCATTATTAGTAACATTCTTCAACGAAGTAACAGGAACAGGAGTAAAGAAAATGACAGAAAATACCGATAAATTACCGTTAGCGATTCCTAAGTTTGACAATGTTCGCATACGTTCAACACCGGCCATTTTAGCGAATAATTCCGTTGGCCATGTGCCTATGGGTGGATTGCGTTATCTAGGCGAGTCGGTAGAACTCATTAACGGCTACAAGTGGGCGAAGCTTCTATTTGACGGCAAAGTCGTTTACGCAGCGTTGACTTTATTAGAGGTCCAATCGAACACCGTGATTAAAGAAGTCATCAAAGAAGTAGAAAAAATCATCGAAGTTGAAAAGCCGATTGATGTTACTTTATCGCAAAACGGAATAACCGTGAGAGTGACAAAATGAGCCAAGTTGAGTACATCGGCTATTTTATGCTTGGGTTGGCTTTTGTTGTTGGTCTGATTGTCGGAATCTTGAATATCATCCGTTTCGCAAAAGAACAATCCAAACATGCCGAACAGCAAGCACAAGCTGTCGTAAATGTTGTGACGGACCTCAGGATTGTGGTAGGTCAGATGGGGCAAAATATCGAAAACCAAACAAATGTTTTGTTACAAATTGATAAGCGTGTGGCGAAAGTAGAAAAAAAGCAGGCTGATCAGGATTTAAATTGCGCTCGACAAGGGCATTTTGTAAAAGTAAGAGAAGATAGTTAAAATAAAATAGCAGTAATGGTGTTAAATCACGGTGGGTGGAGGGCAAGCATTACTTTGACTAACTTGAAAGAGAGGTAACAACATGGCAAGTCAAGTTAATGTATCCGGTAAAAACATCGCCTTAGACGCAATCGGTAACGCCAGCGGCTATATGGCTTTGTATACGGATGTAGCGGGCACCATCGAAGTAAGCGGCGGCAGTTACGCAAGACAAGCGATAACATGGGCGGCCGCATCGAATGCGGTAAAACAAATCAGCAATCAACCGGTATTTCCAATTCCAGCAGGGGCAACTGTTCAAGCAATAGGCATCACTACCGCACTGAGCGGAGGTACACAGCACGCCATCGATGACGTGGTCGCCGAGAGTTACGGCGGAAACGGGACGTACCAGGTCGACAGTTTCCAAATTACAGTTTAACGGAGCGCCAACATGGCGACCGTAAAATTGTTTCCAAATGCTAACTCGATCAGTAGTGGGTCAACGTGGACAAATCCTCAGAATATTTATGCTGATGATGGCGTGTATGCTGTAACTCCCGGAGCAAGAAATGCAAACTGGGATATCATCGCGCAGTCTTTCGGTGCTAATATCCCAGCGGGATCTACAATAAACTCGGTCATCATCGAGGCGCAATTCAAACTGTCTACAACGGCCTCTGCATCAACCTTATCTATGTTTGCGCAATATGTGGGTGTTCAACGGGGGACGAGCTGGAGCAGTTCAGCTGAACCAACAACAGACACCGTCGTAACCCACATTGACACCGGCATATGGACGGCTGAGGAACTAAACAGCGGCTTTGAGATTCTGTTCAGAGTGCGCAGGACGTCGAATACGGCGTGCAACTACTCGATCGATTACTTGGCTGTCACAATCGACTACACGGAACCAACCTATGATTTTAATGGTAATGGGTCCATAATCATGTCCTCGTCAGTATCCGCCGAGGGCAGTAAACAGGTATCCCTAGGTGCGAGTGTTGAGATGGCAAGTGTTGTGTCTTCGGATGGGCAGAAAAGCGCGATCGGAGTTGCCGGAGTTTCGATGACTGCTACGATAACATCGAGCGGGACAGCGCAAGAGGAGAGCTTGGACAGAGTCGGTAGCGGGTCAATCACAGAAACATTTAATCTAGCAGCCAATGGGACGAAATCCGGTAGTGGATCATCGAATGTCGCAATAACGAGTGAGCTACAATCGTCCGGCAGTAAGAACGCCCAAGGGGACGCGAGCATCGGACTTGATGCCACAGTAAGTTCTACCGGTTCAAAACATGTCTCAGTCATGGCAAGCATAGCTGAAGGGTTTACGGTTTATGCGTTTGGGTTTAACGACATCCCAAATTATGATCGCGTCGGATATGGTGAAATCGCGATGTCGGCTTTTGTCGAGAGTTCCGGAACAAAATCAACCTCAGGTGAAGGGGCGATCATTCATTTCATGAGCGTGCTCTCAAACGGATTAAAAAATGTGGTTGGCTTGGGTGAGGTAACTCTCACCCTTGAGATCGTGTCAGCATACAACAAGATCGAGTTTACCGACGAAACGGTAGTCCGCACAATAACATTTACTGTCAGGATGAACCCCGCCAAGAAATACATCGTAAAGCGAAAAACTGCTCACGTAGAAAGAACGGTGATAAAAAATGAATTCAGCATATAAAGGAGAAACCGTAAAACTGGAAGTTGAGGTGCTTAATACTTTCGGAGAGCCTGCAGATTTGACAGGCGCACAAGTTAAATTTGCAATGCGGTGTCCCGATTTTACTTTAATTGAAAAGGTGCCTGTTGTCACTGGCAATAAACTTTCGGTAGTGCTAACCCCGCAAGAAACGCTTCAGGCAGGATCTCATAAATTCGAGTTTCGCATCAAGTTGAATGATGAAGTCGAATCTTTGAAAATAGATGTTCTAAACATAACGTCTTCAGTCATAACGTTAATGTAGCACACTTCGGTGTGCTTTTTTTTGTGCACAAAAACACAGCAACTTTGGGCATGTTTGAACGACGTGCGTAAAAAATCGTGCTTTTTGGTCAAGTGTAACATGATAAACTTTATCGTAACACAGGTAATGTTACATTAAGGAAATTCCGAACAGCTGGAACTATTGAGATTTGTCTACAAAACTTGCAGAAATTGAAAATATAATATAATTATGTGGACATTAACAGATATACTGATACCGATGATAATTGCAGTAATGTTGTTAAATCGGTAAAGTGCAAAGTGAAATGTCCTCAAAGTGTAAAGTCGCAATTTTTAAACCTATCGAAATCGAGGGGTTTGTAACCGAAATTGATTGATTGTTTTAGCCGAATATCGTTTGTGCTCGAAATATCTAAGGAGTTTTAAAAATGTCAGCATATATGGTAGTGGAGGTGGTAAATATGCAAGAATTTATCCTGGAGTGTTTCGTGGATCTGATGGCTGAAGCTGAAATTTTTGGAATAGCGGATCAAGTTTTAGAACTAGTTTTCGGCTAAACTAGACTAACATTAAAATCCCGTTGTATAATAAAACAAAAAGGGGGACATTATGGAAACTTTAGATGGTTTTGGATGGGTGTTTTATAGAGGTGATGACAAGAACGTGCAGCCGAATAAAACAGGTAAATGGATGTATTTTTTTAGCGAAAGAGCTCTTGCGGTAAGACTATGCAAAAAAGCGATAAAGGAAAAGGTTGTTGTTTCTGCGAAACACAGTGATAAGGATGCTGGGGTTATCTGCTTCTACTTACATTATGATGATATGGATGCCCACAGAAGAACTATCCAGTTCTTTCTAGACAATAATCTCATTAGGAGAACCAAAGCAGGAAAACTCTACGATATTTCGTTTAAGTTAGATGATCAAACGCGTGCAGGAGAATATGGAGATGATTTTCATTCTGAAATCAAACTGTCCAAATTCATAAATTTAGATAATGGTGTATGGATTGTTTAGTTTTTGGTTGGCACTACAATTGGCATTACAATTCAAATAAAGCATACTGAAACAATCATAAGTAACAACAAGTAAACGCACCTAATAGTTATCTTTTCGCAATTAGCATAAATGAAAATTAGCATTCAATAGTCTCCCCTCATCGACTCCACATCACTGAAGTGAATATAAAAAAGAGATTTTTCAATCTCTTTAAACCTCATAAAGTTATTGGACCTGATGGCTCTTCATCAACTATATTAGCGCGTGATTTCAACATATCAGCAAATTTCCTTGCATTTCCGAATGTGTTATTAATGAAGGAAATAACCTTGACATCTTCATCATCCGGATTCGACTTATAATTAATAATGAGTGCCATCTGATACTTTACGCTTTGCTTTTTACCGGTACCAGATATGCCACCGACGACTGCTCCAAGTGGTCCTAACAATATTCCGCCTAATGCAGCTCTGCCTAATACACTTTTACCTTGCTCTTTGATTTCTTTCTCAGTAGTCAGTAATACTCCAGTGATCTTAGAATATGGAAGAAACACACTATCCTTGATACTTGCAGTTTTTATCCTTGGTCGGATTTCCAGTTGTTGAACGTCATCATGCAATATTAACTCTGAAAGCCAATTCTCCGGAAAATTCGGAACTCCGTGGTAATGAGGCAGATTAATAGCTGCATCACCTGTTTTGCTGTCTAAATTAAAAATACCCATTATTTATCCCTCCCTAGTGGTTAACTATATTATTGTCTTTAATCCTATCTAGGTCAATATGATTAGTAACAAAATCCAAATTTCAGATTACTTAAAAATTACTTAAACTTTTTAAAAACTATTGAATTCGCTTGATTATTGTTAATTATGCTTATTGTCATATACGTACTGATAAGTACACATTTAATACACTTACAACTTTTTATAATCACTTGAATATCGATAAAAGGAGTTTCTCATGTCCTCCGCCAGTATAAAAAAATAACCCACATTTCGTGGGTTTTTTGTTGAATAAAATCATGGGTGCAGATTTCATGTAATTAGCGCATCAGAGTCTATATATCAAGATTCGACTCCTTGATAATGTTCTTCAACAACTTCGCTGAGTCATTGAGTTGATTCAGCTCTTTTTCTGACAACGGAATTGGCAGTATTTTCCGGATGCCATTGCGACCTACAATACAAGGCATGGCCATATAGACATCACTAATTCCACATTCACCATTCAGTAAACCACTGACTGTCAAGATGGATTGCTCATCATCCAGTAATGCCTCACTGATCTTGCGAACCGCAAGAGCAACCGCATAGTTTGTATAACCTTTTCGATTGATGATTTCATAAGCCGCATGTTTAACCTCATGATCGATTTCCTCTTTGAACTCATCACCACAGTTCTTATTTGCGGTTAGGCAATATTCATCGACACTCATACCGGCAATCTTCGTCAGACTCCAAGTGGCAATTTCCGAATCTCCATGTTCACCGATAATGTATGCATGAATATTTCGTGCATCAATATCAAATTGTTTCGATAAAATAGATTTAAACCGTGAAGTATCTAAAACCGTGCCGGATCCGATGACACGATTTGCAGGGAAACCGGAATATTTATAGGTTATATATGTCAAGATGTCGACCGGATTTGACACCACCAAAAGAATCGCATCCGGACTATATTGAGCTAATTTAGGAACGATATCTTTAAATACAGGGATATTTTTATTCAAAATATCCAAGCGAGACTCTCCGGGTTTTGGACCAATTCCAGCGGTTATGATAATCAAATCAGAGTCATGGGTATCTTCAATAGTACCGGCTATTACATTCACTGTCTTAACAAATGCGGCACCGTGTGATAAATCCATGGCTTCTGCTTCTGCTTTTTCGCGGTTAATATCAACTAGGACTATATCACTTGCAAGACCTGTATCAATAATCGCAAATGCTGATGTCGATCCTACAAAACCTGATCCGATGATTGAAATCTTATTTGTTTTCATAATCATCCTCCTAAACCCATCATAGATTAAAAGAAGCAGGGCTACAAATAAAGTGATTTGAAATCCTCATTACTTTACGGCAACAAAAGACATTGACTTACGTATTTTAGTTGGGTTTTACCTTACAATTTCGTATATAGTAAGGGGATTTTCAATTATGAAACTTTTGTGAATCATAGAAAGCAATGACATTTCTTGTCAAAATAGGTCTATAATGGAAATAGGTATACTTTAAGTGTGAAACATAGATGCCTATTAACTATAGATATTTCCAGATTCCTAAAAATATCTATGGGCAGAAGGAGAAGAATTTGCAAAAGAAATTCAAGCGGAAGTTGCTATTAACCGCTGTTATCGGTACTTGTTTTGTCGCCGTATCCATTTTTGCTGTCGTATTTTTACCCAACAGACTCAACTCGGAAATAACGATAGAAGCAGGTCAGTTGATGGCTTTGAGTGAAGAGCAATTCATTAAGACCAAAGATCAAGGCACATTTACAGAAGAAACAAGTAAGATTGATCTTCATGTCCCAGGGGAATATGACGTTTTAGTGAAAATAGGTTTTATGACGTATCGATCCACGCTGTTTATCATTGATACCACAAAACCCATTGTAACCCTCAGACAAATCATTTCTCCATTGGGAAAAGAGATAGAACCGGAAGACTTCGTTTTAACAGCTCAAGACAATACCGAACTACACTATGAATTTATTGTCGCCCCCGATCCCAATACGGTTGGAGTTCAGGATGTAAGTATTCAGATATCCGACTTAGGAAATAATAAGATAGTCGAAACATCATCCGTTCTGGTTTCTCAGATCAAAGAAAAGGTCACAATCGAAGCAGGAAGTCTGGCCCCTGTTATCGATGATTTTTTGATGGAAGAAAGAGTCGAGGAGACCTTTATAACAAAAATTGAATCGTTAAAACTGGTTGTCGGTGTTTATCCAATCGAGATTAAAGTAGGCCAACGTATTCTTATTTCGCAATTAGAAGTCATTGATACCGTTGCGCCAACAGCCACGTTAGTGCCACTAAATGCATTCGTGTCCGATGTTGTACCGGCTTCAAAGTTTGTTAAGAGTATCATCGATGAATCCAAAGTTACGGTCAGTTTTAAAGAAAACATTGATATAACTGCTAAAGAAGGAACCTTTACACCCATCATCCTACTTACGGATGCCGGAAACAACGTGACCGAACTTGTCGGGAAAATCGTTGTTATCAAAGATACAGAAGCCCCAGTTATCAAAGGAACAGGGTTAAGAGACAGGACCGTCTATATCGGCGAGAATTATAATTACAAAGCACAAGTATTTGCTACAGACAATCGGGATAGCAGCGTAACTGTAACCGTTAGTGGAAGTGTTGATTTCTCGAAAGTAGGAAATTATCCCATTACTTTCTCAGCAAAAGACAAAGCTGGAAATTCATCCAGTGAGAAAATTACGATTACCGTCAAAGCACATCCTCCATTTGAGGCAAAGGGTAATACCGGTAACAGTGAACTGAATGCACTTGTTGACAAGATGTTCGCAAAAATGTTACATGGAGACATGTCAACTTATGAAGTTACTAAAAAAATATACGACTTTGGACGGACGATTAACTATCAAGCAGCTATATGGGAGTCTGAATGGACAGCTCGGGCAATTTGGACAATTAATAATCGACTGGGAAATTGCTATGGACGCATGTATGCCATGGAAGCAATGTTTACCCGTGCCGGAATCACAAATCGACAACGCATTAAGTACAATGGAGAGCATTCTTGGAATCAGGTCGACATTGGAAAAGGCTGGCAAAACATCGACATCGGTTTTCCGGGAATATTCTTGGTGTCAGATAGCTATCTGTTTAACAGAGCTTTGACAACCTCAGTCAAAGATGACAACTGGCATACCGAACCTCCGATATACGGAACAGTCATCGTCCAACACATTGATGAAACCTCCGGATCTTTGATTGCATCCAATGTGACTCTTACCGGAATTGAAGGTGCAAGCTATTCAACGAGCCGTGTTTCAGTCAATGGATATACCTATGTTTCCAAAACAAGCAATTCTTCCGGCGTTTATACCGAATCAACCATTACCGTTGTATATAAATATAAAGACACTGATTAAAACTGAAAGGAGAGTTTATGAAAAAGTTATTACTGTTGATCATTTTGGTGATCTTGTTTGCAGGTTGTTCTTCAAACGCAGAATCATTAGATGGTTATTACTTTGAGACCAATGGACTTAAAATAGCAATGGGAGATGTCGCAAGTGACTTTCTAGTTAAAACCGGCACTCCGATGGACCAATATTCCGCTCCGTCATGTGCATTTGACGGAGATGACACGGTTTACGATTTTGGCAGTTATCAAATCACGACTTACTTGTCAAAAGGTGGAGAAATATTTACCGGTGTTTATTTGCTTGATGATCGTTTTTCGACCAAAGAAGGTATCAAGATCGGTTCAAAACTATCTGATATGCTAAGTACTTACGGAGATGAGTATCAAGAGAATTACGGTGCTTACACTTATTCGCTTGGACTTACGGATTTATCGTTTGTTGTCATCGATGATGTTATCACATCGATATCCTATTTACACAAAGTTGAATAATCGCTTCAGGAGGACCTATGGTTTTTAGCTCTCCGGTTTTTATATTTTTATTTCTACCCATGGTTTACTTAATAAATTTAGTGATACCCAAGCGCTATAGTAATATTTTTCTGTTGCTTTTTTCACTGATATTTTATGCATGGGGTGAACCACTCTATGTTTTTTTAATGGTTTTCTCAGCACTTATCAATTACTATTTAACCATATGGATCGACAAGGATTCCAACAGTCGCAAAATCATTCTTATCATCGCAATTATATTTAACATCGGCATTCTTGGCTTGTTTAAATATGCGGACTTTGTGATTTTGACGATCAATGGATTATTGAATACTTCATTTCCAATGCTCAACTTACCATTACCTATCGGAATTTCCTTTTATACATTCCAAACCATGTCTTATGTGTTCGATGTGTATAACAATGAAACTGCAGTCCAAAGAAACTACTTTTCCTTGTTACTATACATAACTTTTTTCCCGCAGTTAATTGCCGGACCGATCGTGCAGTATCACGACATTGCTAAGCAAATCGAATCACGATTTGTAACTTTGGACAAAACGGTTCACGGCCTTCGCCGGTTCATTGTGGGATTGTCTAAAAAAGTCTTACTTGCCAATGCCATGGCAATCGTTGTTGATCGATTGTTTGCATTACCTAATTCAGAAATCTCGATGTCCATCGCTTGGATTGCATCCATCGCATACCTCTTTCAAATCTATTTCGACTTCTCCGGTTATTCTGACATGGCGATTGGGATGGGAGAGATGTTTGGCTTTCATTTCAAAGAAAACTTCAACTACCCCTATATTGCGATGTCTATGCAAGACTTTTGGCGTCGCTGGCATATTTCCTTATCTTCTTGGTTTCGGCTGTACCTATACATTCCTTTAGGCGGTAATCGTAAAGGGAAGAGCAGGACAATGTTTAACCGTATCTTCGTCTTCTTTCTTACAGGACTTTGGCATGGGGCATCGTGGACGTTTGTTTTATGGGGTCTTTACCACGGACTTTTCCTACTGCTAGAACAAACCATTCTAAAAGTGGAGCGCTGGCCCAATATTATTCGTCGCATATACACCCTGATGGTTGTATTGATCGGATTTGTCATCTTTCGATCGGAGACATTTACTCAGTCAATGATATTTATTCAATCCATGTTCACATTTACCTATGCATCTGCCTTAGCAACAAAAGAATTGATGATCTTGATGACACCTTTGACCATAATGCTGTTTATCATCAGTGCTATTGCATCAACTCCTATATTGAAAATGATTCAATTCGAAAAGAAGCAAGTATATATATCATACTTATCCTATGGATTTACTATCGTTCTTTGGATTGCCTGCTTGCTGAGTTTGGCCGCCAATACGTATAATCCGTTTATTTACTTCCGGTTTTAGGAGGAGAAAAATGAAAAGATATCTAAAAATAGCTTTCTGTTTTCTGATCTTCGGTTCAGCTCTTGTCCCACTGTTTGGAACTGTCATTGGATTTGACTCACTCAATTTGGATAAAAGCTCACTTGCATCGATGCCGGTACTGATCGAAAACAATAAAATCAACGGTAAATACACATCGCAGTTTGATGATTTTTTCACCGATCAGTTTTCCTTTCGAACGTACTTAATTACCGCATACAACGAGATTTATGCTAGATGGTTTGTACAAAGCGGAAACGATAAAGTCATTGTCGGGCAGGAGGGGTTCCTGTATTTTGAAGAAACTCTTGATGATTATCTGAAAATCAATCAACTCAGTGATTACGATCTGATGAGGCTTAATGAAGTTCTGCGCATTCAACAGAAGTATCTTCAATCAGAAGGTATTCAGAGTTATTTCGTTGTAGTACCGAACAAAGCCACGATTTATCCAGAGAACTTTCCTCATCAAATAAGGTCAATTGGAACACAAAGCAATCTTGATCGAATCAGAGAAATGAATCTGAACATGAATTTCATTGATTTGAAAGAATCACTGATAAATCAAAAGTCCTCGGGCGACGATTTATTGTATCATTACCAGGATTCGCATTGGAATAACATCGGAGCGGCCATGGGTTATCATCAGATAATGAAATCATTGAATAAAGAGAGTCTGCTACTAGATCAACAACCTGTCATGATAAAAAATTGGCAGGGAGATTTGGCAAGAATGTTATATCCATCCAGATCAACGTTGGAGCCACAGTTTTACTTTAAATTACCCGATAAATTTACCTTTACAAAAGCGATTCGGACATTGGAGGACTTGCAGATTGAATCCGTCAACTCCTCAAAAGAGGGAAATCTGATTATGTTTCGAGATTCATTTGCCAATGCGTTGATTCCCTATATTTCCGAGTCGTTTTCTCAGGTAAACTATTCTCGACTGTTTCCTTATGATTATACAAAAATTAATACAATATCTGCGGAAAATCTGATTATTGAGATTGCCCAACGAAATATAAACTGGCTACTACAAGCCACACCAATACTTGAAGTTAAAGGTTATGAGAATGAGATAAGTGAAACATCAACGATCTCTCTTGAAATTACTATGGAGCAAGAAAAAAAATCGGACCTATTCTATATGAATGCCCGATTTACAGATCAGCGTATTTCTGAGAAAATCACTGCGGTACGTCTGGTGGAAGGAAACATCTCGTTCGATGCGTTTCCAATTTATCAAGACGGAAATTTTGAAGACGAAATCATCGAGAAGGGATTTTCGATTTATACCAAAGAAGAGATTAATCCAAATAGCATGTCAATCTATGTTTACATAGATGCTCAGTGGTTCAAAGTCGTTAATAACTAAGTACTATTTTGACAGTCCGGTCAGTTCTATGCTTAAATCGTAAACCTGCTTGCCCAATGTGCGATCCATTGCGTGCTTCGCGGGTTTTTCTTCGACGGTTAAGTGAAAAAACTTACCACTGATATTTTCCATCTGTGGATCTGCGACTAAATAATAAATGGCCTCACCGGAAATCTTAGGGTCTTTTAACATCGGTTGTATGACCAGTTTTGAAAATATCCGATATAACCAACCATTATTACTGCCAATACTTGAACGGACATCACCTGGGTGCATCGCATTGATCGTCACACCGCTATTCTTTAGTTGGTCATGTACTTCCCACATAGTTAACAGTTGAGCCGTCTTAGACGCTCCATAGCCTCTTAGCCCAGTATAATGGCGTTTCTTCCAGTGAATATCATGGATATCCAAGCCATTAAAACGATGACCTTCGGAGTTGATGTGCAATATTCTTGAAGGTGCACTTTGAATAAGTCTTTCAAGCAACAACTGCGTAAATATAAAGGAGGCTAAGTGATTAACAAAAAACACCGTTTCAAAACCTTCCGGAGTATAGGTTGCTTTGGTCGAATGTAGTCCCGCACAGTTGATCAACACATCGATTTTCGGATATTTTTCCAAAATGATTCTAGCGGCATGTCTCACTTGATCTAATCGACTGAAATCAGCGATAACAATATCGATTGAGACATCGATCATGGATAAAATAGAGTTTCTTACTTCTTCGGCTTTCTTAAGGTTTCTAACAACCATTACGATATTTGCATGTCCTTTGGCCAATTGCTTAAGTGTCTCAAGACCAACTCCAGAAGTCGCACCAGTCAAAACAACGACCTTATTCTTCATCGATGCGCTACTGACTTTTTGCTCAGCCTTTGAATTTCTTAAAAACATTAACTCATCCGGTAGCTCGTATTTTTTCATCATGACTCCTTACCCGAAATACTTAAACATGATTCTACGATATAATTTGCCAAAGCGGGGGATTCCATTAAAAATATCTCCCCAAAGATCGTAATAATCACGCTGCTCAATGATCATTCCTTCATCATTGAGTGTCAACCGCGTACATCCGTAAATCGGCGTGCTTGGTGATTTTTTGAAAGACATCGTCATCTTCCATTCCATTGAAATGACATTTTCATGTTTCATCACATTGGAAAGATCCATGACCAGTGATTCGCATCGTTTGGTCAAGCGGTTGCACATAGCCGTGAAATCCTCAAATCCCTCGACTCTCTGAATGGAGTCTTGGAAGATGATATTTGGATGATAATAAGGGAAGATATGGGACCAGTCCGGCTTTCCGTTTTTGTTATACGTTTTTGACCAAAGACGGACAACGGACTCAATCGTCAGTTCTTCCAATGATTCATTAACTTGTTCATTCATTGCTTCTTGATTACTCAACGTCATATCCGCCTTTCTTATTGCGATGTGCTTTTCTAAAATCTTTGATGACCGCATCAGCAGCCAATTTTCCGGTAAGAATTGATACAGGTACACCCGCTGGATTGAATGACCACTGACCCGCTTGTTTAATGGAGTCTATTGGAGTCAATACAGATTTAGCGACTCGTATAAATCGATATTCAGCAGGGAAGGGCTTGTTTATAAAGGACCACCCCGTTAAAGAACCTTGCGTATTAAGCGTTTTTTTGGCAATTGACAGTGGTGTAGATACGATTGTCCTTAAAATATACTTTTCAAAGTCATCGATGTAGCCATCAGAGAGTTGCGAAATCATAAGTGAAGTGATATGACGTTTAAACTCATCATAAATACCCAACTGATCGAAATGTTTAACCAATCCATAATCAAACAGTAATGACACGATTAATCCGGTCTGTCCTTTGGGAGATAAGGTATGATCACGTAACGAAGGTATCGAAACTTCTAAGGTGTTGTACTCTACATATTCTCTAATCCAATCAAGCAATTTCTGCTTATCTTCTATAAACTTACCATTCTTTTGAATATCTTTAAGAGATATTTTCGCTAATCCTTCTTTACGCGGGGTGTAGAAACAGTGTGGACCTGTGATTTTTTCAAAACGTTGTGGTGGTAAATCAACAATCATATATACGGTAAAAACGGAGTCAGCACCTATCTTATCCTTATAGAGTTCTTTACTTTGTTTGACTTTATTGGCCAGATTCAATGATTTGATATTGTCTATGTCAATCGTTTGATATAAAACATTCGTGTCAGCTGCCCAAATCATTTGATCATAAGAGGTTACCTGTCCATCCACCGTCCTGATTCTCTTTTGTTCAACATCAATATGCACCACTTGCTTGTCTGTCTCAATTTTTCCGCCTTCAGAAAGAATCAGTGACTCCAATTGATCGACAATCGTTTGGGTCGAACCTTTAGGATAATGATATTGCAAATAGAGCGTAAAGTAGGAAAGTGCGAAGAAAGTTGGAGTTGAGGTGAAGAAGTGTTGGGTGATGATGTGAATCAATGATTCATTACTCGTGCGAGTACGCAGGAAATCATTGATAGGATCAAGCAGCTTTGACATCTTGCGAATATTGACCACAAACCTGAAAAACCAAGGTAATAGGGTCTTAATTAAATATTCCATGTCATATGGTTTAGGCAGAAACAGGGGATTTTCAATCCCATATAAAACATCCATCGTTTTCATGACGTATTTGATATCGCTAACTATAGCATCTATATCTTTACTGTTTTCGGGATATATTTCTTTTAACATCAACCCGTACTTATCGATATCTGAATCATCATAAAGAGTGAGTGATTTTGATTCAATCGTGATTTTAATAGGATTAGCAACAAACTCCATTTGGATGCCTAATTGTCTCAACATTGGAAAAACTATACCTGAATCGATAATACTTCGGGCACCTTTGTCCAACACATGACCATCAACGGTGAAAGCACCAAGTAAACCGCCAATTTCCGATTCCTTTTCCACAAGTAATACATTGAGTTTTTCTTTGCTCAGATATGCGGCTGCCGTTAATCCGGCAATACCACTTCCGACCACGATAGCATCTACATGGTTCATGTTCGCTAAACCTCCAAGATATTGTGAGAATTTCATGTTTTTATCATATCACAAAACCCTAATTCCAGTATATTGAAAGGAATTTTTTAGTAAAAAAACTTTAGAACAGAAAATAATACAAAACCCGCCAATGCGGGTGAATTCGAAATCATTATTCAACTAAGCCCAACTTTTTTACTAATGGCTGAAATCTTGGAATGAACCAAGCGATCATCGGTCCAAATAATAACATCCCTATAACAGTCCCCTCACGGACCGGAATCGGATTTTGAAAGGAAACCGCAATCAGCAGTGCGCCAATAATTGAAAAAACATCAACTAACTGCCGAATCGTACCAAATTTGAGACGGGTTTTAGTAGCAATGGCCATGCAGGCAGCTTCTAGAGGAAAACTTAAGAAATTGATCGACATGATTAGCGCTACAGCCATTATGATAACGAGCAATGAACTTATATATATCGCCATATTGATCAGATAACTGTCAATGATAACAGATGCCAATACTTCGTAAAACACGATGTTCACAAAAAATCCGAGTAAGATCGCCATAAATATCTGAAGAAAGGATATCAGTTTGAAATCTTTCTTTAAAATTACCAATTGAACAAGCACACAACTCAGATTCATCATCATTGAAAATGTTCCGACTTTGATTCCTGTGACCGTGGAAGTTGCTTGACTAAAAGCATCCCAAGCACCAACACCTACCGCTGCCTTTAACCCAAGTGCTACCCCGGTTGCTGCTACTATAATGAAAAATGTGGTAAATAAACTTTTTTTAATAAACAACACGTTGTACCCCTGTTACATCTACTCACCAAACATGACATAATATAGCACAAATCATTTAAAGAAAGTAGGCAAATTAAAGCGAAATATTTATGATTTTATAATAGTCATGTATCAAAGGTTTAATTTAAGCCAAATCTAAGCAGAAATAAACAGCATTATCGATGGGATTATGATAATAAGCAGGGATTTGCTTGAATCCTAGCTTTTGATACAGATTCATCGCCGGTGTCATGGATGACAAGGTATCCAAGAGGATTTGATGATATCCGATTTGACGGGCATCATCGATAATTTTCAAAGAAAGCAAAACCCCAAGACCGAGGTGGCGAAAGGCAGGTCGGATGTATAACCGCTTCAATTCACATCGGGTCACATCGAATCTTCGCAAACCAATACAACCGGCAACATTGCCATCTACGTATGCAATATATAAACGACCATCGTCAAGTGCGTATTTATCCGGCAACCGTAAGAGTTCTTTTTCAAAGTCTTGAAACTGTAAATCAATGCTCAGAGAATTCGCATACTCACGAAAAAGGGTTCTTATGATATCCAACCGATCATAGGCATATTCGATAGTTATGTTCATGAATTTTTCCTCCTTGTGATAAGTCATATTTTATCATCCTTTAGAAAGTCATACAAGCAAGTGAGAAGCCGAATAAAATATACGAATGAGTTGAAACAATCAAAGGGCCAATTCATAAACATCATATTCGAAAACTCATGTCAAATGATGACGATTGATATATAATAAAAGTAGATAAACACGGCTGACCGCTAAAAAGAGGGATGATATGATCACTCGATCACACCCACAGTTCTCCTTATGTGGACTCAATTGTGCATTGTGTCCACGTTACAACACGACCGGACCATCCAGTTGTCAAGGATGCGGGGCAGAGAACTTTCCTGAATTTCATCCAACCTGCGCTATCATGACTTGTAATAACAAAAAGGATAAAGTTGCCTTTTGTTTTGAATGTTCTTACTATCCGTGTGACAGATACCTTAGCAAAGATAAGAAGGATTCATTTATCAGTTATCTACATCGCACGAAAGACATGATTTCAGCTCAATCCGATCTAGACGGTTATCTTACTAATCTTACAGAAAAAAGCTTGATTCTTAAGTATTTACTTGAACATCACAATGACGGAAGAAGTAAGAACTTTTATTGTCTGGCAGTAAATCTGCTTGAAATAGAAGATCTACATGATATCAAAAGTGAAATTCTTCTAGCAACTGATACAAAGAAAGTTAAAGAGATGATTCTTAAAGTAGCACAAAAGCGCGGTATATCGATTGCGCTTAGAAAATAGCTGCGCAAGCACAGGAGGGGTCTTATGCAAGAACACCCATTTATGGATTATCTTAAGAAGATAGGCTGTAGTGATAACTCAATCCGATTTTCAATCAAAGTATTATCTGAATTTGAATGTTATCTTAAAGATCAGCATTTAGAATTCGAGACTTTGAATCAAAGTGAGATTGAGAGGTATCTTGAATATCTAGTCGATCAAAATCAGGATGAACTTGATCGATTGATCGCCTTGGCTCGCTATGGTCGTCATCATCATCAGATCCCTTTATTTACAGTCATGCTCTCACTTTTGGATGGTGGGGAAGTCATGGAGAACTTTCACAAAGCATTGAAAGAAAGTATAGGTGAAGAAACAACAGAGAAGATTTTCGAGGGTATAGGACTACCCACCTGGGGAACAGATAATCGCAAGAAAGCGATGGCTATGGGAACCGTCATGAACCGACTCGAAGCCATGGTTGAAAAACGGCTTTGGGAACCCATCCTGCTACAATGTTTACGTGATCTGCCAGATGCAATGTACTCAAAGCAAGTACATTTATATGAGCAATGTTTGGATATTGAAGAGTATCTGGATAAAAGGGAAGAGCAGTTTTTGGATGAAATGCGCAGACTTAATGAAAGTAGTCAACTTTACTTTGGACAACCAATCACCAATTCTGTACTTTCATTTCTGGAAAACAATGACCGTATCAGTCGCGGAGTCATTAAAAACAGTAAACTTCACATTGTTAAAATACCTTATATGACGGATGCCTGGCTACATGGTCAAAGTGAAGATGAAAAGCGTTATTTCTATTGTCATTGTCCATGGGCGCGCGAATCCATTAAGCCAAACAGCGGTATACAGTTAGTTTCATCCCAGTTCTGTAGTTGTAGTGCTGGGTTTATCAAGAAACCATTTGAACTTATATACAAACAGCCTCTTCAAGTGGACATATTACAATCCATTTTGAATGGGGATGATGTCTGTGAGTTTGCGATTCATTTGCCAAAGTAAAGACGAGGTGTTCACCTCGTCTTTTAATCATTATCGTCTCTTGAAACATATTGTATTACAAGTGATCCCGGACCACCATGTGTGATCATAGCCGGAGCCAATAAAAGTGTCTCAATATCCGCATTTTCAATTTTGTCTTTAATCTGTTGGATAGCCATATTCAAACTTTCCATGTTGAAAGCATGAGCAACATAGATTCTGTGTCTGGAGTTAACA
Organism: uncultured Erysipelotrichaceae bacterium; assembly: GCA_927435855.1. Taxonomy (GTDB): domain Bacteria; phylum Bacillota_I; class Bacilli_A; order Erysipelotrichales; family Erysipelotrichaceae; genus UBA2227. The sequence continues at coordinate 8,955 of CAKMJZ010000055.1, read as the reverse complement.
CCTCGTTTTATCAAATCATCGACGACCGCCTTGATTGCTCCATGCCAAGTTCTGGCTACGTTAAATCGTTCGATCCGTTGTCGATCAGTCGACTGTGCTAAGATAGGTTTCAAATTTAGAAAACTCCCCAAAATTGCAGCTGTAGGTGTTAATCTTCCAGAGCGTTTGAGAAACTCAAAATTTACAGGAATAACGTAGGATTGAGTTTCCTTAAGGCACTCATTCAACCGATTGACCACAGTTTCAAAGTCGTACTTATCTTTTAACCGTGCTGCCAGTTGGGTAAGATAGCGATTTACACCCGCAACCGACTGTGAATCAAATACTGTCACATAGTCGGCATCCATGCTTTTCTTTACGCCACAAGCCGTATCAAAGGCTGAACTCAAGCCTTTACCCGTTGTGATATGCAATGTTTCAACACTCTCTTCTTCATAAGCAACCATAATATCCCCAGCAGAAGGCTGGGAAGTGCGCGGATGATGATATTTAATCAACTCAATAAAACGGTTGGAGTCAATATCCAAATAGTCTTTGAAAGTCGTTTCACCAATCATGACTTGATTAGCTACCAGTCGAACATTCAATAAAGCAGCTTCATCTATGGATAAATGACACGTCGTATCGGAAATGATTCTCATAACAACACCTCCTTTAACAGTATCGTATCATTTAACCATAAAAATAACAGTGAAAAAATGAAAAAAGTCTGCCTAGACAGACTATTTATCGTTTATTTTATTGATTCTCAAGTAAACTCATTAGACTTTCGACTTCTTGATTGCTCAGTTTTCGCCATTCACCTTTTTTGAGGTTTCCTAGCTGAAAGTCCATGACTCGCATCCGTTTTAAACGAACCACATGATATCCCAAGGCTGAGCACATCCGTCGGATCTGGCGGTTCAATCCTTGATTTAAGATAATGATAAACGTTGTATCGTTAACGATCTTGACACGACATGGCAACGTCTTTGTCATCTCACTGCGAACCGGATTATAAATCTCCACTCCCGACTCCATTTTTTTCTTAAAGTCAGGTTTGATTGAAGAGGAGAGGTGGACGATGTATTCTTTTTCATGAGCATTCTCTGCACGCAATATCTTATTGACAATACTTCCATCACTTGTCAGCAGAATTAATCCTTCACTATCCTTATCCAATCGACCAATGGGAAATATTCTCACCGGATAGTTAATTGCTTCAATGATATTGCCCTTGACATCTGACTCACTGGTACACGTGATTCCGGCAGGTTTAAAGTATAGCAAGGTTACATGCTTTTCTTTGGCTTTTATCTCAACACCATCGACCAAAACTTCATCTTCATCGCTTACGCGCATTCCGACAACGGCCAAAACACCATTCACTATGACCCGACCATCGATAATCCATTGATCAGCATCTCGCCTCGAGCACAGTCCGCTTGCACTAATATAGTTGTTTAATCTTTGCATAGACACCTCTTTCAATACATGTTAAAGTATACATCAAAAAAGACAATTGTTAAGAAAAAATGCACGTAAGTGCATTTTAGAAAGCTTCTGAAATCGTTTTTCCTTGCATATGCAAAATCAGATAATCCGGACCACCGGCTTTTGAATCGGTACCACTCATATTGAAACCGCCAAAAGGCTGGTAACCGACGATTGCACCGGTACATTTACGATTGAAATACAGATTGCCGACATGAAATTCATTGCGGGCTTTTTCCAAATTCATGCGATTATTCGAAATGACCGCACCTGTCAATCCGTATTCCGTATTATTGGCAACCAAGAGGGCTTCATCAAAGTCCTTAACCTTACAAACTGCCAGTATCGGACCAAAAATCTCTTCTTGCATCAAACGTGAATCCGGCGCAACATCAACGTAAATTGTAGGATCGATAAACCAACCTTTTGATCCATCAGATTTACCACCAGCTACACAACGTCCTTCGGCTTCGCCGACTTCAAAGTAAGAGGTAATCTTATCAAAAGCATTTTTATCATTGACCGGACCCACAAAAATACTATTCTCTTGAGGATTTCCGACCTTCATCGACTTCGTTATTTCAACCATCTTACGGACGACTTCATCATACACATCCTCGACGATGATCGCCCGTGAGCAAGCACTGCACTTTTGACCACTAAAACCAAATGCAGATTTTACGATCGAATCGGCAGCTAAATCCAAGTTTGCTTCTTTGTCAACAATAATAGAATCCTTACCGCCCATCTCCGCAATGACGCGTTTCAACCAGATTTGACCCGGTTGGACTTTTGCGGCTTTTTCATAAATATCAATACCCACAGCTTTCGATCCTGTAAAAGATATGAAACGTGTTTTTGGATGATTAACGATATAGTTTCCAACTTCACGGCCGCTACCCGGCACAAAGTTAATAACGCCAGCCGGTAATCCGGCTTCTTCCATAACTTCCACAAACTTATAAGCGATGACTTGAGTTGTACTTGCTGGTTTTAAAAGAATCGTATTTCCGGATACCACTGCGGCACTGCTCATACCAGCTAAGATCGCTAGTGGGAAGTTCCATGGAGCAATGATTGCTCCAACTCCCAAAGGGATGTAACGGTATTCATTGCGTTCAATGTTTCTTCTGCTTAAAACGACATCATCAACTCGACTTAACGTTAACATTTGACGACCATAGTACTCCAAAAAGTCAATTGCTTCTGCGGTATCCCCATCGGCTTCCGCCCATGGTTTTCCGGCTTCCTTAGTTAATAAGGCATTAAACTCAAACTTACGTTTACGGATAATCGCCGCTGCTTTGAATAAAACATCCGCCCGTACCTCTGCAGGTACGTTTTTCCAACTTTCAAAAGCTTTAAGTGCTGCTTCCATCGCCAAATTCGCATGTTCAATTGAAGCTTGCGAAATATGTCCGATGATTTCATTGTGATCGGATGGATTATAGGAAGACATTTTCTTATCAGAAGTGATGCGTTTTCCGCCAATAATCAAATCATAATCTTTGCCAAGATAACTCTCGACTACGCCTAGGCCATCCTCATACTTCTTGATATTCTCAGAAAGTGTAAAGTCGGTAAACGGTTCAGTTTTGTATTTGGTAGTTGCCATAGTTATTCCTCCTTTATACGACAGACTGTTCGACTTCAAAGTCGGTGGTATGTTTAAATCGATCTAACGACAAACCTTCAATCGGTAGTGTCGGTGTTTCTTTTAATATGATCTCACTTAGAAGTATTCCTGTCATCGGTGCAAACATAAATCCATGACCGCTAAATCCGCAAGCCATATAAAACCCTTCAAGGTCTTCGGTAGCGCTGATGATGGGTTGGCGGTCAGGGGACATATTGTAAGATCCACCCCATTGACGTACAACACGTAATTCGCCTAATAGAGGTAGAATGTGGATTGCTGTCTTCGCCATCTCATCAAGAAATTGCCAGGTCGATTCAACATCGTGATCAGCAGGTTGCCCAGGAGTGGTTCTGCCCATCAAAAACGCACCATGCGGAACTTGTTGACAGTAGATATTTTTGGAAAAGGACATAACCATCGGACCTTGAATTCTTTCAACCGGTTCGGTTGCCAAGATTTCGTGATTTTCTGAGTAGACAGGAATCTCGATTCCGGCTAAAGCACCGACTTCTGCGGCATATCCACCGGCCGCATTGACGACGATATTGACAGAATATACCTCTTTAGTTGTTTCTACTGACTTGATTTTGTTTCCCACGCGATTAATCTTTTTCACTTCTTCAAAGAAAGAGAACGTAACACCCAAACGCTTCGCCGCAATCATATACGCTTCTGTCATTTTAAATGGATTCAAATGTCCATCTGTAGGACAGAAAGTTGCGGATACAAATGAGTCGGGGTTTAAGTGCGGAACAATTTTCAAAGCTTCAGCCTTAGTAAGCAAAGAAGAGGGGATATCAAGGGAATTCTGTAATTCGACATTCTTGATAAACTGCTGGTGTTCTTGCTCACTTGTGGCCAAAATCAGATAACCTTCCTGTTTAAACTCTAAATTCCCGGGATATTCAAGAATTTCTTTAGCCTGTTCAAAGAAATCAATACTTTTCTTGGCTAACATACAATTAGTCTCGGTATTCCACTGTTGTCTGACACCAGCTCCGCACCGCCCGGTAGCACCGCTGGTAAAATAACTTTTATCAACGACATGGATGTCTTTTATGCCCTTGCTAGCCAGATTGTAAGCTATACTGACACCGGAAATGCCGGCACCAACAATCAAACAGTTAACATTCTTCATCGCCATCCTCCGCAATCGATTTCAACGGAACTCCCAATATCATAGGGCGAACTTTGTGAACCGGTACATCTTCAACGCGTATGTGTAAGTAGTTAGCGATTTCTCTTTGAATCAAATGACCGCAGGTATTGGCTTGACACGGACCCATACCGACTCTAAGCAATCGTTTGAGATCTTCAAAATTCGTATATCCCTGATCCAGATAGTCATGAATCTGTTGTAAAGAAACATCCTCACACCGACAAATAATGATATCGTTTTTATTCATGTTCTTTCACCCGAACCGTTGAGAATTGGTGCAGATAAGCCGCATCAACCACAACCGTCAAAATTGCTGTTCGATCTTGGCGTTTGGTAAATGATATATTCTCAATCAAAGCGTCACAAATAATATCGCCGTTTCGATCGACTCCATGCCACAATACGCCTTTAACTGGAAGGGGTAACAGTTCATAAGGGACTCTGAAAACTGCCTTATCATCGCGTAACTGAGCCACCATGATGGCTAAGCCCGGACAACTAAAAATACAAATCCCGCATCCGGTACACACATCTACGTGTAACTGGGGCTTATCATTTATGTTATCACCGATTTCAATGGCATTGACAGGACAACTGGTACTGCAAGGATTGCATGGTATTTCCTCAAAACATTCAAGGATAGCCTTGGGTTTGATCAGTGCTTGCCTATCAGGGAATAGTGAAACGATTTGTTCGGGGGCGGCTACACCATCTTTATTCAACATGTTGCTTAGCATCCTCCATTTTTCTCAATCCATCCTTAGTCTTTTTACCAAATGGACCGTCTCTTAACAGAAATAATTCTTTCTCATATTTTTCGATAAGTTGATTGTGATCAGGATGTTTTTTATCTAAGAATTCACTTAAGTAAAGCCCTCCCAAAAAGCCTTCCATCATGGCTGCGCTGGCCTCTTCGATACCGACACAATCGCCCACCGCAAAGATAGCGGGTAATGAAGTTTGAAAGCGATTGTCAATCAAAGGGACAAAACCTCCCAATTCGGGAATGTACTTGGTTTGAGCACCGATCATTGATAATAAATGGTGCATGGGCGATAATCCGACGGAAACACAAAGAGCATCGCACGCAATGATTCGAGATGAATCAGCGATCTCCTTAAAGTTTTCATCAAGTGAAATAATCTCAACGGATTCAATATGATCTTTGCCGATAGCTTTTTTTATCGTCGTAGACGTCAGGATTTTTGTTCCCAACCGCACAAGTTTGGAAGCATGAACTTTATAACCGCCAATAATCGGTGCTGCTTCAACGATCGTTGATACAAAAGCGCCTGCCTGAATGAGCTGATAAGAAACGATCAGCCCGATATTGCCACTGCCGACCATAACTACATTTTTACCGGGTAATACACCGTAAATGTTCATAAGCGTCTGTATGGCACCGGCACCGTAAACTCCGGGCAGATCATTATTTTCAAAAGCTAAAAACTTTTCGCTGGCACCGGTAGCAACCAACAGAGCATCGCCTTGATAACGAGTATAGTCTTGTCCGCAAAGAACAGTAATGACTTGGTCTTTATACAAACCAACGACAGTGGTGTTCAATAAAACAGTCAACTTGGGATGATCGATGATTTCACTGATCAGTTTTTCAGCAATATCAAATCCACGCCATTTGGCATATTGGTTCTTTGAACCAAAAAACTTATGAGTTTGTTTAATAAGCTGACCGCCGAGCTTAGCACTACGCTCAACCAATAGTACTTCACATCCGGCTGCCAACGCCATTGATGCGGCACAAAGTCCTGCCGGGCCGCCACCGACGATAATACATTCTTTTTTAATCATTTATATACTCCTTTGTCCATTTGACGCCATACGTCCATATTCTCTTCGAGCAAAGTGATGCATGTCCTTACATTAGGAACACCATTAACGACCATGCTGCATGAAGCACAGTTGCCTATCGCACAATAAAAACCGCGCGGGCGATTTCGTTTAATGCTATGACCCAACGTCATAATACCCAAAGCACTTAATGCCGAGGCGATCGTATCGCCCTTGATGCCCTTGACACTTTTACCCTCAAAGGTAAACGCGATTTCTGCTTCTTGTGTAAATGTTAAAATCGGATGATTTTTGATGCGCATAAGTTTGAAAAATGCCTTTCTTCATGTTTTGATTTTATCATATTTCACTTGCCAATAAAAGATAAGTGTAATTACTTTCACAGAAGGTTAATCAGGTAGAAAGTGCAATATTTCCATGAAAATGATACAATATGCATATAGAAGCAAGATTTACATCATAACAGAAATAATTCGCATTTTTTCTTGTTACAAAAAAGGAGGATATCTTATGACATATAAGATCGTAAAGAATTTTCCACAGGATTTACCTTTGAACAAAGAGGGGCCATTTATCAGTATTTATCAAACGACCCAAGTTCATCCCCTCGATAAAGGAAATGTTATAACTTTTAAGAATTTAATGAAGGAATCTCTGAATCTATTAGAAAAGAGATATGATAAGCGCATAATTGAAAAATACGCTGCACCGCTACAGGAGATCATCAGCGATCTTGACTTCTGGTTGTATGCAACTCAGGGAATTGCGGTTTACGTAAATCAAGAGGAATGTTTTGTGTTTAGGTTGAGTCAACCGGTTGAAAACCAAGTGATTGTATCCGATGGTATTTATATCCGACCGGCCATTGCAACGTTTCAAAATCAAGTAGCGGCCTATGTTCTTGCTTTGACAAAGGAAGAGTTCAATGTGTATGAGTGTGACTTAACTTCCCTCAAGAAAATTGAACTTCCAGAGTCAATCGAAACGACACTGGAAGAAGTGTTGGGTGATCAAAAGACCGATGCTTTTGTTGGTTTCGGATCGACGGGCGCACGAAATTCGACCGGACTGTTTTATGGTCAGGGTGGTAGGAAAGAAGAAGTGGATCTTGACACAGAGAAGTTTTTTCGATATGTAGATAAAACGATATTTGAAGAATTTTCAAAGAAAAAGGCGATTCCGATTATCTTAACTTCGGTGAGTAAAAATCAAACGATTTTTCGCAAAATCAGCAATAACCCGCATCTGAGTGCCGAAGGGATTACATTATCTCCAGAATCTCTGTCCGATGAGCAACTGCGTGAGCATGTCCGTGAAGTTCTTCAGCCTGAGAAAAGAAGAAGACTAAAAACTCTTGTGGAGCGTGGAGCAAAGGCATTGGCCGATCAACGGGCGAGCGATCATGTTGATGAGATCGCAAATGCAGCCATATCTGGTCAAATTGAGTCACTTTTAATTGATTATGAGAAACGTTACTTAGCATCAATTGACTGGAATACATTGAAGATTGTTAAAAAAAGTGGCGAGCATGATACGGATTTATTTGACGAAATTGCCAAGGTTGTTTTGAAAAACAGAGGCAAGGTATATATTATTGATTCTGTCATGATGCCGACAACAACCGGGATTTGTGCGATTTACCGATAATTGAGACAAAAAAAGCGTGGTTCACGCTTTTACTTTGAGCGAAACGGTTAACATAGTCGCAGCCATGATAGCTATATCCAATTTGCAAACTTGCCGAAAGAGTATGAAACATAAGTGGAGTTTTGTTGATACCCATTATTATTCGGCAAAGTATTTCAATAATTTTTAAAAGTAAGAGTATATCTTTTGTAAAATTAAATTGTATATGATATTTTATTGGAAAGGAGGAACTTTATGAGAAAAACATTTTTGATCATTGTATCTATTTTGCTCATCGGTTTACTGACTGTCGGTTGCACGACTGGAAACGTAGATAATACCGACAACAATAATAATAACAACAATAATAACCAAGAAGAGCTACGAGAATTCACTCTGGAAGAATTAGCTCAATATGATGGTAAGGATGGAAATCCGGCGTATGTTGCTGTTAATGGTAAAGTTTATGATGTTACCGATGTACCTGCTTGGCGGGGTGGTAGTCATCAGAATACGGTAGTCGCAGGAATTGATGCAACAGAGTATATCAGCAAATCACCACATGGTGCTTCTGTGCTAAACGGCTTAAAAGTCGTCGGTACATTGAAATAAATCCTGAAAAGGATTTTTTCTTTGGGCAAAGGTATTTACATACCCCTGTGGGGTATATTAAAATAGATGCAAAGGAGTGATATCATGAAACATCCAACCGAACCCGCCGTACTTGCACAGAAATCAGTGCTTGATCGCGTTAATCGAATTGAAGGTCAATTGCGAGGAATTCGCAAGATGATTGAAACCGAGACTTATTGTGATGACATCATCAATCAAATTGAAGCCGTGCGATCGGCTTTAGCGTCGGTTGAAGTCGTTTTACTGGAAAGTCATATCCGAAATTGTGTTGTCGGACAGATTAAAGATGGTGACACTGAAGTCGTCGAAGAAGTATTAAAAACTGTCAAAAAAATGATGAAATAGAAAGAGGGTACGTCATGTTAAAAAAATTATCCATTGAAGGAATGAGCTGCAATCACTGTGTTAAACGAGTTGAAAGCGGAATATCAGAATTGACGGGAGTTAAAAGTGTCAAGGTGAATCTAGGTTCGAAGAGTGCCTTAGTAGAAACCGTAGATGAGTTTGATGTTCAATTGTTGTTCAATGCGGTTGATGAAGCCGGATACGATTTAATTAAAGTAGAAGTCATCTAAGCCCACTGGGCTTTTTTAATTTAAATGATAATATTTATCAA
>CAKMJZ010000054.1 GCA_927435855.1 uncultured Erysipelotrichaceae bacterium | reverse complement strand
ATCCGATTTGGAAGAATGAGTTTCAAAAAGTAGAAAGTTATCTTTTTGACTTGTTGAAAGATAATATAATCGCCATTGAACATATCGGTTCTACATCTGTCATAGGTTGCTCAGCCAAACCTATTCTGGATATTGATCTTGTTGTCGAAAATCAAGATGAATTTGATTCAGTAAAAATGATTCTCGAAAGTGTTGGGTATGCCCATCGCGGAGATCAGGGTATTGAAGGAAGGGAGGTATTCAAGCGGTTATTTGAAGATGATTTTATGACATATCATTTGTATTGTTGTCAGAAAGACTCCACGGAACTGCTACGCCATCTATCATTAAAAGCTTATTTGAATCATTATCCGAAAGTAAGAGATGAGTACGGTATATTGAAGAAGAGATTGGCTAAAAAGTTTCCAGAGCAAATTTTGGATTACATGGATGGTAAAGACGACTTTGTCAAACACATGTTAACAGACTTAGAGACAAAGGGTTACCTACTAAAAGAATACCAAAAATCTGCTAGTCAATAGAGTTGGCACGCAGGTGATCGTATGTTATACTGTAACAGTATTGATTATCAATAAGGAGATAAAAATATGGAAAAACTAAATGTTTATTTATCGAATCTGGCTGTACTGAACGCAAAGTTTCATAACTTGCATTGGAATGTCGTAGGAAAACAATTCGTTCAAATTCATGAATTTACCGAGTCGGCTTATGACAGTTTCTTTGAACAATATGATGAAGTAGCTGAATTATTGAAAATGCGTGGTTTGTATCCGTTGGTAAAACTGGAAGACTACTTGAAGCATGCTACCGTTAAGGAAGTGGCGGGTCAAGATTTCACAATTAAGGAAGTCTTAGATATTGTTGAAGGAGATTTCAAGTTAATGATGGAGATGGCTACAGAAATTCGTAATGACGCTGATGAAGCCAATGACTTTGTTGTCGTAGCGGCTTTCGAAGGATTTGTGGCTGGCTATCAAAAGAACTTATGGTTCATTAAAGCAATTAAAGCTTAGTAAAAGGCACGTCATCGTGCCCTTTTTTTATGCTCTTACTAGTTTTTTTGCATCTTTTTCAAAATACATTTTTCTATCGATATGAATCATAAATTCATCTTTTACAATGTTTTTAGTGTCCCAACGATCATATCCTATGCTCAGACTAATAAGAAATGGAAAGTGAGCAAATGTGTTTATTAAGTCAATTTGATTTCTGACTCGTTTTACAATGATCTCCAAATCTGAATAAGATTGGATTTCACAAATTGCCACAAACTCATCACCGCCTATTCGAGCGACAAAATCGGTATTTCTGAAACACTTATGAAATGCATCCGAAACTTCTCGAAGTACTCGATCACCGGCATCATGACCGTAAGTATCATTAATACTCTTAAAGTTATCAATGTCCATCATCAACCCACCATACTGTTTTTTTGATTTATTTCGTTTACTCATCATATCAACATAGTATTCGAGTTCTTTTCGAGTATATAATCCCGTCAAATAGTCTAATTCCATATTTTTAGATTGAATATATACAAATGCGACCAAAAATGAGAAGGTAAGAGAGGGGCCGATGAGCAAGATTCCATAATTTAGAGTTTGAAAAATTCCGGCAACCGCAGGAGGCAGAATAAAAAACATCAAAGGCGCATAATCAGAATTACGAATCTTATTACGATTGGTGTGGATGACCAAAACCGTAAAAACTGCGTAAAAATAGGTGTTCAACGTGGCCAGAAAAAACCAATCACCGCGGATATAAAAATTATCGGGGCTAATCGTGTAGAAAAACCCAAACCAAGGACTTAATAATGATAGTAAAGTATTAATTATCAGCGGTATCATCGTAAATGGTAACCACTTTTTATAGTGATCAAGATTCTTAAATATATAGTGCTCATTATAAAGATACCATAGAAACACGATCAGACACGTGAGTGCAAACTGAATGGCATTGCCATAGACCAGAACGAATCGCGTATAAAAATAAGATGTTCCTTCTAGACTGGTGAATAAGATGTCCATAAGTACACAAATTAAAACGATATAAATCATATACTTAAAGATTTTAACTTTAATGTCTAACATATGGTATTCTCGTACGAGTTTAATAAGAATGAACAGTAAAATAAAGGCACTATATACACTTAATTGCAATACTTCAGACATTTATCTCACCAACCTTTTAATAGACTTAATAAAGTATATCATTGTTAAATGATGTTCACAATATAATGTTAATCGACAAAAAACACTTTCTGTAATGTCTGTGCTTCGGATTTCCCTTGAGAAAGTAAGTAGTTTTTGATAGACTTAAGATATCGAAAGGGGATCTTGTCTTTGGGCAAAAAGACAAGGGGATTTACATGAAATATTTTGAAGATGCGTTTAAATTCGTAACGAAAAACTACTTGATTTTGATTCCGTTTTTTATTGCAGCATTGGTTCCGGCTTTATTAGTGATGGGTTCTACGCCTTCAACAGCAGATGTACAGGCGATTGTGAGTGATTTCCAACAGTACCCCGATTATTATTTAAGCAATCCGGATGCACTTTTTGAAGCGCTCAGAGCTGCGGGTATCGGTAATTCGGCAAGTAGTGGTGCGATTTCTATGATTCTTAATTTCATGGCCATACCGATGACTGCAGGTTTAGTCAAGTTGGGTTTAAATAAGGGAAATATATCGATCAATGATTTTGCTCCAGCGTTAGGATCAAACATTGGAAAGTATCTCAGATATTTTCTGGCCGGTATTTTATTTGGCATAGTTGTTGTAATCGCCATTGTCTTATATGTCATAGCATTGGTTACCATGCTGACTTTTATGGGTGAGTCTGGGATAATCGTGTTTTTCCTGGGACTTATTTTATTGTTTATTCTTGCGGTTGCCATTTCATTCTTCCTCTCTTTCTGGTTTGGTGCAATGGTATTGGACAATTTGAGCGTGATGGCCGCATTGAAAAAATCGTTTACCATCGCAAAACGCTGTTTCTGGACATTGGTGGGTGTTGGTTTACTGCTTGCCATCGCCGAAGGTATCGTCAGTGGTATCATAGGATTCCTTACATTTGTCCCATTATTGCCTTTAGTATTAACTAGTGCTGTATCAGCTTTTGCTTTGGTAGTTCATGTGGCATTCCTATTTATGATCTATCGATCCTATCAACCTTCATCGAGTATTGAAAACGAAGAAGTGAATGTGATTTACTAATTTTCTCAATGTCGGTTGTTAGTTTAAATGGTAGAGTGATTTATCATCTTAGTAAGAGTAAAATTGGACCGAAAGGTCCTTTTCTTGTGCGAAAATTACAAAACGAATAGTCAAAAAAACATTAATTCATTGAAATATGTGCATCTTGCATAATCATCACGTTGGTTTTTTATATGCTGTGAACATTGTTGATTTTGGCGGGTCATGAGAAAATGAAAGCGCTTAATAGAAAGTTGTGAGGATATATATGAAAATAGTAATCGCATTAGGTGGCAATGCCTTAGGCAATTCGCCGCAAGAGCAGTTGTCTTTAGTTAAAAACACCGCAAAGCCGTTGGTTGATCTGGTTGAGGAAGGTCATCAATTGGTGATTGCTCATGGCAACGGTCCTCAGGTCGGTATGATCAATCTGGCGATGGAAGTATCTAACCAAAAGGCGAATACGCCAATCATGCCATTTGCGGAGTGCGGTGCCATGAGTCAGGGTTATATTGGCTATCACTTACAAAATGCTATCCGTGAAGAAATGAATTCACGAGGTATCAAGAAGGAAGTTGTGACAGTTGTCACGCAGGTCGTTGTTGATGAAAATGATCCGGGCTTTCAACATCCGACAAAACCGATTGGCGGATTTCATTCACTTGAAGAAGCCAATGAAATGGAAAAATCTAAGGGTTATATCATGGTTGAGGATTCTGGACGCGGTTACCGTCGGGTTGTCGCAAGTCCTAAACCGGTAGATGTCGTTGAGAAGAATGTAGTTAAAGCGTTGGTCGATGATGGGGTAATCGTTATTACTGTCGGAGGCGGTGGTATTCCGGTCGTCAAAACGGAGTATGGTTACCGTGGTGTTGAGGCTGTTATTGACAAAGACTTTGCTTCAGCGAAGATTGCTGAGATACTGCATGCGGACTATTTGTTCATTCTGACTGCGGTTGATCGGGTTATGATTAATTATAATAAGCCAAATCAAAAGGCGTTGGATGTCATAACCGTGGCAGAAACACGCCAATACATCGAGGAAAATCATTTCGCACCGGGTAGTATGCTTCCTAAAGTTCAAGCAGCGATTGACTTTATCGAAAACAATCCTGAAGGCACAGCGATAATTGCGGCGTTGGAAAGAGCAAAAGATGCGATTTCCGGTTTGAGCGGAACGAGAATCGTTCGTTAAGTTATGAAACAATCAACTTTTATCTTGTTAAAACCTGATGCTCTTAAACGCGGGTTAAAGAATGATATTCTTGAGTATTTTAAGGAAAGAGATTTTCATATCGTAAGAGAAGATATCGTTCGAGTGGGTGAAGAGAGAATTTTGAATCATTATCAGGAAGTAATCGAACGAATTGGCAGTGAGGACTTTAAACAAGCCGTATTGCGTGAGTTTGTCAATGAAGTCGTACATGTAGTTGAAATTTCCAGTGAAAAAGGGGATGTCGTAGCTTGGGTGCGGGATCTGATTGGATCGACCGATCCTGCAGCAGCCCGTCCGGATACGATTCGTGGAATGTTTGGTGAGGATTCAATGTCAGAAGCAAGAGCGGCGAATCGTATGTTGCGCAATCTTATCCATGCTTCGGACAGTGATGAAAACGTTAAAAATGAGTTGAAATTGTGGTTTGAGTGACCGGTGCTTTGCATCGGTTTTTATATAAACGAAGGACTTTTGTTGATATAATGATTAAAAGCGGAGGGGTTCTTATGAAAAAAATCATCCTTACATCCATCCTGTTTGTGTTCTTTACTTCAGCTTGTTCTAACATTATTGACAGTGATCCTGACAGTCACAGTTCTGCTTCACTGGCACGATTTCGGGCGGGTGAAATTTTGGAATATCAAGGCAAATTGCTTAGTCCTGCGGTGGGTCCTAGAGATAATTCTATCAAGGGAGTTCAACAGGTTAATATCGATACGTATTCTTTGAGAGTCACCGGTTTAGTAAACAATGAAGTCAGTATGAATTATGCTCAAGTATTAGAAATGACCTCATTTAAACGGTTGATTACGTTGTATTGTGTCGAGGGTTGGGATGCAACGATTCTTTGGGAAGGTGTATCTTTAGTGGAATTGATTGAAAGTGCTCTTCCTCGCAGTGAAGCGGTGACCGTTATTTTTCATGCGGCGGATGGCTATACCACTTCGTTGCCTTGGTCAGTTGTCAAAGATAAACAATTGATACTTGCCTATAAGGCCAATGAGATCGTTTTGCCTCCGGAGATGGGCTATCCGTTTATCGTAGTTGCCGAGGAAAAGTTGGGTTATAAGTGGGCTCGTTGGGTAACTAAAATTGAGTTATCTGATGATAAAGATTATAAGGGTTATTGGGAATCGCGTGGTTATACCAATGATGCAAACATTCCAGGATAGAGGTGTGTAATGTTTAGTGAAATAGTTGAAAGATTAGAGCAAATGAATCAGGTTCGTTTGATCATGTTGGGAGGTTCACGTGCTACTGGAATTCATGATCGACAGTCTGACTTCGATGTTTATGTATATTGTGACGATCCAATCCCTCTTCAACAAAGAAAGGATGCATTGGGAAGTTATTTTAAATATGTAGAGTTTGCTAATGAACTTTGGGAAGAGGAAGATGATGGGATCTTGTTGGATGGCAGTGAAATAGAAATCATCTATCGTTCGCACTCATTTATTAAGGAACAATACGAGAAAACGTTTATCCGTAAGGAGATATCTTTCGGTTATTCGACGTGCATGATTTTTAATTTACTACGTTCGAAAATTCTGGTTGATAAGCAGTCGGATATAGAGTGGTTTCGCAGTATCGCTGTAATTTATCCGGATGATTTGCGTAAGAAAATCATTCTAGGCAATGCGTCTTTGATTTACAATCAAATGCCTTCACTTTCCTTTCAGTTGATCAAGGCAATCAAACGTAAAGATGTCGTATCCATTCAACATCGAACCACGGAGTTAATGGCGTTAATGTTTGATGTCTTGTTTGCGGCAAATCGCATGTTTCATCCTGGTGAAAAGCGATTGACAGAAGCATTGGAGCGTATGGGATTGATTCCCGATCATTTTAAAGAAGATTTAAAGCAATTAGTCTTAATTCAGTCAGCTTCGAGTGAGGATGCTATAACACTTGTTAGAATAATGGGTGAGCGTATGAATGCTTTTATTAAGTTATTGATTCCGGAATATAAAATGAGTGAGTACATAAGATTCAAATAAAAAATGACCTTAGGGTCATTTTTGTAAGTTTCGACATCTTCGTTTGAGTTGCACATAGAATTCTTCACGGTTAATCGGTGAAATCATCGTGGTTCCCATAAAGTAGTTCTTTTTGTGTTGCCGGATCTCGATTCGTTTGCGCGATAGCGCCATGGATGATAGTATATTCTCCGTCAGTTTCACTTGTTTGATTTTGTCGTAATAGATTCTCTCCCTGAATGGTCCGCTTACGCAGTATAAGTGGTCATCACGCAGTTCATACCATGTGTTAAGAAGTAACGATAACAGAAAAACTGTCATTGGAATGGCAACGATAAGCATCATCCATCTTTCGTTAAGTGGTATTAAAAGACTTGAGCCGATCATAAAGATAACGGTTGTACCTACGATCAATTGAAACCAGAGGTCGATTTCGGATTTTACTTTCATGCTTCATCTCCTTTTACAAATAAACATTATCACTTGATATATTCATAATCAAGACATAATCGAAATTCGGGTATAATATTCTTGAGGTGATTTTTATGAAAGAAACAGAAATGAATCGTTTGGCATGGGGTAAATTATCAAAAGAGCACTTTGATAGGTTCAATAAGGACTTTAAAAACGGTACGAAAAAGCTAAATCCGCTAGTTGAAGAACAACTTGGTGATTTGAATGGATTAAAAGTTTTGCATCTTCAATGCAATACCGGAGCAGACTCGATTTTATTGGCGAAATTAGGTGCGCAAGTCACAGCTGTGGACTTTGTGCCGGACAATATAAAATTCGCAAAGAAAATGGCAAAAACAAATAAAGTTAACATTAAGTTTATTTGTAGTGATGTATTAATTCTTAATGAAATTTTGGATGATTCATATGACATGATCATTACCTTTGATGGAGTCTTGGGTTGGCTGTTTGACTTGCCTAAGTGGGCTAAAAATGTTTATAGATTTCTAAAGCCGCAGGGAAGATTGTTTGTTCATGATGGACATCCATATTACTTGGTATTTGATGAACTTCTGATTAAAGAGGGTATATTAAACGTGAAATATCCGTACTTCAATCCCGATTTGGAAGTAGATTCTACGATTGGCGGTTATGCAACAGAAGCGAAGGAAGCTCTTAACTATTTTCGAAGTCACAAAGTCAGTGATATTATAAACGCACTGGCTGATGCCAATATATTCATCACCAAGTTCATAGAATTTGATCGCTGCGAAGAAGGTATGGGCGGTGATACTAAAGACGAGCGAGGGTTGATGTATCTAAAGCATTTTGAAGGAAAACTACCGGTTGGATACAGTATGTGGGGTACAAGGCGTTAAAAAAAAGTCATTCGACTTTTTTCCTTTTAAGTACTCGTGTTAAGCGGTTTTCATCCTTATTTTTTATACGTCTGAAATTTGGCAGGTGCAGGTAGATGCTAAGCAATGCTCCACCTAGAGCAAGTAAAACAGGAATTATGCCAATGTCAAAATAGATGGTTCCGGCAATCATCCATACAAGCAATCCGACCGTGCCTAATGCAACATAATCGGTTATAAAAGTGATTGCCATAACAACAACGATACCAGCCATCCCAAACAAGGGATTCAAACCGACCATCATACCAACCAACGTTGCGGTGCCTTTACCACCTTTAAAGTTCATAAAGAACGGAAAAATGTGTCCAAGGATGGCACTGTATCCGGCTAAATATAACAATGGTGCGCCTTGTGCATCTAAAGTAACATTGAAGAAGTATCGAACGAGTAATATGGCCAACAGACCTTTGAATGCGTCAAGAAAGGCGACGATAAAACCAAATTTCCATCCGAATGATTCAACGGTGTTAGAAGCTCCGGCATTTCCTCTGCCCAAGGTGCGAATATCGACTTTTTTGATCAGTTTCCCCAAAATATACGACGTCTGGAAATTCCCCAATAAATACCCAAGAGCTATGACTAGAAAGTAATCTTGCATAGGCCTCCTCTGACAGATTGTTGCCTGACATTTCATTTATTATAACATATCCCGCATTGTGAAAAAGAGCAGATTTATTCGATTTAGCAATTTTTGAACAGAAAAAAACTACTCTTTTAAAGCAGTTTAAGGGTAGCTATACTGTTAGTGCGGCATTGATAAGAGCTGTTTCAACCTTAATAGCCAGTTCAATTAATCGCGGTTCTTCAAGCAGGTTCATCAGACTGGAAGGTTTGACCATTTCGATTACTCCGACTCCATCTTGTTCTTTAACGATGAACTTACAAGGAAGGAAGTAAATAGCTTGGGGATGTATGTTGATTGCTGCGAAAGCTTCAAAAGGATTACAAATTTCGAGAATTGTGATTTTGCCATCGAAATCAATGCCTTTATCTTTGAATTTCTCGTGCATGTTGATTTGGCAAAGGGTGCCGAATTTAGCTAGCATTAACGCATCTTTCAAATCAGTAATCGTAGTCTCAAAGGGTTTTTTAGTTGTATGTCTGAATTCTTGTATCATGTTGTACCTCTTTTATGTGTTGATATCATTATAGCACTTACACCATAGATGACCTTGAATTTGCCCAAGAATGGCAATTGCTTTCAAAGTAAAAGCCTGATCTCTCAGGCTTTGCGGGTTCTAGATGGTATTGTCCAAGGCAGATATAACAATACTAAGAAGGTAATGACCAACAATGTAAAGTAGACCAGATACATCAAATGAGAATTATTGGCATTCAATGTTTCCAAAATGGTTCCCTCTAAGCCAGACATCAAAAAGAAGTAATTCGCCTGTTGATGTTGTAGCATCAGGTTAAAGGGAGTAACAAATAGGGCAAGTAAAGTCATTAAACCGACCAGCCTTGGAAGATTTTTAATGGATGGGCGATATTTTTCTACAAAGATCAAGTACCAACCGGCAAAGAAGATAAGACCATGAATCAACATTGATTGTATAAACTGAATGCTAAGCAAAGGATACATCGTACAATCCGGTGTAAGCAAGGCCATACCGGCACCGGCGATGCCCCCCACATATACCAATTCAAGTAAGATTGGCTTTCGGGTAATGACGGCCCATGGGACAAAAATTGACATTAGTCCGCACAGTTGAAATGGAAGTAGGGCGGAGGGGATGAGTTCTTCAATTTGAAGACTGATGACCCAGAGGATTCGAATGAGTTCGAGCATTGGGATCAAGATGGCAATAATTAAAAGAAACCGATGACGAACCTTAGCGTCTTTGTTCTTGAAAAAGCGGATGCCGATAAAGATTAAGACAAAGAAAATGGCAAGTATGGATAAGTGTAACGGTGTGAACGTACCAACACCGATATTGTCGGGTAGTTGATCTTTGTAGGTAAAGAAGTATTGCAATGTCATAATAACCCCTCGCTTGTTAATTCAATTTTGACATGAAACATTTGTGTGTCAAGATTGTTTTCTAATTTTTTTTCTATTACGAAAAAAATAGATTGTGGTACAATGAAAGTAACGTTACAAGGGGGTATAATTATGATAAGAAAACGCTATTTTATAGCAACGTTGATCGTGGTCGTTGTTTTTTTGGTTATCTTTGCAGGGCTTACTTTCTTTAATTTTGATCATTTAACATCCGGTGAGTTGGAAAAAGTGGAGGTCATTTTAAAAGATACCAATACGAATACTTTGAACACACGAGTTACCTTCACTGATCCGCAAGATTTAAAGGATCTGACTTCCATCTTCTTCGGTAAGTTTAATGAGAGTATTTTCGGTGATACAGCGGATGACAGTTTACTGTCGGTGGTGTTTACTTTTGAGAAGAAAGATGTTGAATTCAAAGTTTTTTCTTCAACAGAAGCCGGCCAGAAGAAGTACACATATTCTAAATATCCGGATAGAAGAATGCGTTTTTCCTTCTCTTCAAACCAAGGGAAGCGTTTACTAGAATTGATTCCTTAAGTAAAGAGATGCATTATATAATAATAGATGAAGAAATATAATCAAAAAGCCAATACATTCAGTATTGGCTTTTGATTACTATAATCTCACTTAAAGGCATATACTATCTGACTTTGTCTATGAAAGTTTCGTCTTTGGATTTATCTATGATGTCCTCAACATTATCTTTAGCTTGTTCAATATGTTCTCTGTCTTCAATAACAATAGCCTCAACATCATCATGTCTTTCATCAATATGTTCCTTACCATTTTCTTCAACATCCACAAAGGCATCTTCAACTTTATCAGGTACACCTTTGAAAAATTTCTTTAAATCAACCATACTAAATCCTCCTTTAATTTCATTATAGGACTAACACAAAACAATTACAACTGAGCTGGCACAGGGTATAAATCATAATCTACTTGTTATTTAAGTCTTCTAGCTATGCTTCACCAGACTAACTGAAAGCGTTTCATATTAATGTGAAACTAGTGATTTATTGGACTTTCTGCTTATTCTTAATAAAATAAAAAAATACAATAAAAACCATTTATGAATAAATAATTCACACAATATCACATAAATAACACATAATATGTGAAAGACATAAAAAAAGTAGTTTAAATCGTCAAAAAATGCTTAATATTATGTATAAATAGAGTATTTCGGATAGGAAGAGAGTATAATTAAATTAGTTAAAGAGTACACATGGAAATTTCTCTTTGCCTTAATAATTATAGTTTTAGTCGAGAGACTCTTACAAACACTAATTACTGTTTGTAGAAACTGGAGGTTTATTATGACTGATTTTAAGGACAAACTTCTTAACACAAAGGATAAAATCGTTGGTGAAGTTAAGGAAGCATTTGGAAAAGCTACAAATAATGAAGAATTAGAACTAGAAGGAAAAATGCAATCCGAGAAGGCTGATTTCAATCAAAAAGTTAGTGAAGTTAAAGAGGACATTGGCGAGAAAACAAACGATGTCTATGACAAATTTGTAGACAAAAATGAAAGTGACCGAGCACTTGATCGTGACAAAGAATATCTAAATCGTAACGATACTAATATTGACAACACCAGTTCTGATGACATGGGTACAGTGTATGATAAAAGTATCAAAGGCGACATGGGTGCTGGTGTTGACACCAATAGAACGGACTTGAAAACAGATTTTGACGATAATATTACAGAAGACAAAGACATAGATTATGATAAAAACATTATTGATGAAAAGGACATAGATTTGGATAAGAATTTTCTTGATGAGAACGATTTTAAAGACGGAAACAAATAACATTACCATTATTGTCATTAACAAGTACGCTTGAAATGACTTGAAAAAGGAAGGTGATTAATATGTTATGGACAATTGTTGTAGTACTATTAGTCTTATGGCTTCTTGGTTTAGTTTCTGCCGTTGGAGGACCGCTGATTCATGTATTGTTGGTGGTTGCACTGGTTATAGTCATTGTGAACCTACTTCAAGGTAAGAAAATTGTTTAGTAAACCGCTAGGATTTAAAGTACATACATTGGTTAATATATATTAACAGTAAGGAGAAATTACTATGGCAGGTTTAGGTATCGTTGGTACAGTTTTGGTCATTCTTTTGGTTCTTTGGTTACTTAAAATAATCTAGATTATACTTTAGGTTTCTCAAAGTTGTTGTTGAAAATGATCAGATACAGTTATAACTAAGATCCGGATATTGGCTTGAACTGGCTGCTTGAATGTTTCAAGTATCATCAATATAAGGTATATTAGTAAAAAATATAAAAGAAAATAAGCCTCCTAAAATTTTGGGAGGCTTATTTTTTGATATTAACCAGATTCGTTATTGCTTCAGTAATAAATGCTGATTATTTGGAGGACAACTAGAGTCAAGTACTCAGAAATATGGCTTTGAATATGAAATGCATTTTAGCTATATCTATTTGTTTTCTAAGCAACAGGAAGATTATTGAGCGATGTTCTGGAAATACTATATTTGTGATAGAATAATTCTAATACATCTTGTCAAAAGAGGATAAATCTATGAGAATAAACAGATCTAATGATATTGATATAAGTTCTGCTTGTTATATGATCGGCAATTCAAAGAGGGAGTTAGTTTTTATCAACTACACAGCGAAGAAA